>JAFUVK010000030.1 GCA_017477555.1 Muribaculaceae bacterium | reverse complement strand
TCAAGCCACGATTTCGCTATCGCTTCTTCTCTCCCAAGCGTCACCACTTGAAACTTGCGAGTCGCTATAGGGTTCGTCGGTGACTACGCCCCGAGTGGACTTTCACCACAGATGTACAACATGCCCGTCATACCAAAAAAAGTGTCTCCCCATGGGGAGACACTTTAGTCAGGTTGTCGAAGCAACTTACTTGTTGCGGACGATGGTGACGGCGCGGCTCAGCGGAGCGCTCTTGGGACCAAAGTCAGCATCGGGACGGTTGCGGTCGTCGATCTGAGTGTTCAGGCGGCTGTCAGCCACACCCTTCTTGACGAGGGCGTTCTTGACGGTAGCCACACGGTCCTTGCGGAGGCGAGTGTTGATCTTGTCGTTACCAGTGTAGTTGTCGGCCCAACCGGTAAGGGTATAAGTCTTGTTCTCATCGAGCATGACATCACCCACGGCGTTGACGACATCGTTCTGGACACCCACAATCTTCGAGACGTTGATGGGGAAGTAAACGATAGCCAGAGGAGCCTCCTTGTCGGTAACAGGTGCGGGGGGGTTGTCACCCTTGCCCTTGAGGCACTCGCGGAGCTGCTTCTCGAGGTCCTCGATCTTGCGATCGGCGGCAGCGAGACGAGCGACGAGAGCGTCACCCTGAGCATCGGTGTACTTGTAGGTGGGGCAAACGGGCACGATGGGAGCAGTCCACTCGGTCTTGTTGAACTTGTAGCTCAAACCAAGGAGTGCAGAGGGATACTCAATCCAAGTGCGGTTTCCAGAACCGTCGACGTGCTCTTGCATCAACTCGAAACGGAGGTCGAGCAACAGGTTGACGTGCTCACCCAGGCGGAAGGTGTTGAGCAGACCGGCACGGCCGCTGTAGTTACGAGCGTGACGCTTCACACCGTCCTGCTTCTTGATGCCCTCGTACGACCAGTCACCCTTGCTGGACTTGTTCTCGCGATAGACAGCCCAGTGGTGTCCGAATCCCACGTAAGGAATGGCGTTGTAGATGCGTCCGGGACGATAGCCACACCACCAGTTGGTGACGTTGATCATGACATCACCGGCAATGCCGATGTTGTTGAACTGCTGCTCGTAGAAGCCATTCTCACCGCTGATGGGCTTGTCGGTACGGATACCCATGACTGCGGGGATGTTCTCGGCAGTACCCTTCATCTGGTTGAACTCACCACCGAAGCGGAGACCGATGATGGGCGAGAACCACTTGCCAACATACAAGTTGCCCTTCCAAGCGATACGATCGCCAAATTTCTGCTTGGCATCGTACTTAGACATCATCACACCTGCACCACCGAGGGCCTCAATGAACCAGTTGTCCTGGAAGCGATTGAAAGTGTAGCCCTGAGCAGGATCCTCAACATAGGTCACCTCCTGTGCGCTAGCCACAGAGGGAACCATGAACATAGCACATGCAAGTGCCATCAAAGTAATCTTTTTCATAGACTTACGTTAAAAAAAATTATCTGTTAAACATTGAAAAATTACATTCGTCTGCAAATTATTGTGCAAATATAGGGCAAATTTTTGACATACACATCGTTTTCCACAAAAAAAATGCCATTTTTGTGGAAAAAATCTACTTTTTGAGGAAATTTCGGACTTTTTCAGCCACATTTTGAGGTGTGAAGCCAAATTTTTCGTCGAGAACCTTGTAGGGCGCTGAGGCGCCGAAGTGGTCCAGTCCCATAATCTCGCCACAGGGTACAACACTCCGCAACGTGGAGGGCAATCCGGCGGTGAGTCCGAAGGTGGGCACATCATGAGGAATCACCTGGCGTCGATAGTCGTCGTCCTGCTCCAGGAACAGCCCGATCGACGGCACCGACACCACTTGTGCCTTGATTCCGTCGCCAGCGATGAGTTGGGCTGCGGCTACCAGTGTGGCCACCTCCGAGCCATTAGCCACGAGGATGACATCGGGGTTTTCCACCTTATTAATAATATATCCTCCTCTCATGGCTTGCAAGGCGTCCTCATAGCGGTTGCCACTGTCGCTGGGCAAATCATCGACATTTTGCCGCGAGAGGATGAGCGCTGTGGGTGTGGACGTGTTCTCCATGGCCATTCGCCATGCCACAGTCGTCTCGGCGGCGTCGGCCGGCCTGAGGACGAGCATACTGCTGCGCCCCGCATGGTTCTTGAGTTGCTCCATAAGCCGGATCTGCGCCTCTTGCTCGACTGGCTCATGTGTGGGCCCATCCTCGCCCACCCGGAAAGCATCGTGTGTCCAGATGAACTTGACGGGCAGCTGCATGAGTGCCGACAGGCGAACTGCCGGTTTCATGTAGTCGCTGAACACAAAGAATGTGCCGCATGCTGCGATAACACCGCCATGCAGTGCCATGCCGTTGACAATGGCCGTCATGGCTAGCTCGGAGACACCGGCATGGAGAAACGCCCCCTTGAAGTCATGGCGGGCAAATGCTCCAGCTACCTTGAGGAAGGCATCGGTCTTGTCGCTGTTGGCCAGGTCGGCACTCGACACAATCATGTTGCCCACCTGCTGTGCCAGTGCCTTGAGGACATTGGCACTGGCTGCGCGCGTAGCTATGCCGGGCTTGTGCTCGATGGCCTGGTAGTCGACGTGTGGCACCACACCATTGATGTAGGCCTTCAGCTGGTTAGCCTGCTCGGGATTGGCATCAATCCATGCATGCTGTGCCGACTTGCGCTCATTGACAATGTCGCGCAACTGTCGACGGCGGTCGGCATAGAGCTGTTCGACAGCCGGGAAGATGGCCCATGGGTCCTTGACATTTCCACCCAGGTTGGTGACCGTCTTGGCATAATCGGCACCGCTCTTGCTGATGGGCTGTCCGTGCGTACTGCACTGACCCTCGAAGTTCTTACCATCGATGGTGACACAGCCGCGTCCCATGATGGTGCGACCAATGATGATGGTGGGTCTTTCCTTTTCGGCCAGTGCCGTCTCGAGCGCGCCGGCAATTGCCAGAGAGTCGGAGCCATTGATCTCGAGCACATTCCAGTTCCACGAGCGGTACTTCATGGCCGTGTTCTCGCAGCTGACCGCATCGCAGTCGGTGGACAGCTGCACCCGGTTGCTGTCGTAGAACATGATGAGATTACTCAAGCCCAGATATCCCGCGATGCGAGCCGCCTCTTGCGAGATGCCCTCTTGAATGCCGCCGTCGCTGATGAAGGCATAGGTCTTGTGCGCCCACACCTCGGAGAATCGCGTGGCAATGAACCGTTCGGCAATAGCGGCGCCCACAGCCATGACATGGCCTTGACCTAGTGGCCCGCTGGTGTTCTCCACACCATGCTCAACATCGACCTCGGGGTGTCCGGGGGTTATGCTCCCCCACTGTCGGAAGGCCTTAAGGTCGTCGGTGGTGTACTTGCCCATGAGGTGCAGCACACTGTAGAGCATGGGCGACATGTGGCCCGGGTCGAGGAAGAATCGGTCGCGTGCGAACCAGCGCGGGTCGTCGGGGTCAGTGACCAGATACTTTGAGTAGAGCACATTGACGAAGTCAGCTCCGCCCATTGCGCCGCCGGGGTGCCCCGACTTGGCGTTCTCAACCATTGTCGCGGCCAAGATGCGAATGTTGTTGGCCGCACGATTCATCAGCATAGCGTTGATCATAAGATTAGCAGGTTATTATGTGATAAAAGAGTTTATTCGACCGGTATGTCGGTGTTGACATTCTTGCAGCCCGCCACAGCATAGTACAGCAGGTAGGCCAATCCCACCAGAGGCACCACATAAGAGAACATGTAGCCCAGACTACTGTCGGCGATAGCATTTTGCACCAGTGGCAGCACACCACCACCCACGACCATCATCATGAAGATGCCCGAAGCGGCAGCCGTGTACTTACCAAGTCCCTCGGTAGCAAGGTTGAAGATGCTCGACCACATGACCGATGTGCACAGACCGCACAGCACCAGGAGCAAGGCGCTCACTGGTACAGTTTCCATGCCGAAACCGTCGCCGGTGAAGACGGGCATCGACGTGGTGACGCTCTTGTCGAGCGACATAGCCACCACGATGAGCACAATGCCCACACACGACACGGCAATCATCATCGTCTTGCTCGACACCTTTCCGGCAATCGCACCGCCGATGATGCGGCCAATGAGCATGAGGAACCAGTAGGTACCGGCAACCAGGCCGCCAATGGCAGCAGCATTGGCCAGCAAGCCGGCTCCCTTCTCGGTGGTGTCGCTGAGGAAGAAGTTGAGCGTTCCAGGAATGCCCACCTCAATGCCCACATAGATGAAGATGCCGATGGCTCCGAGCACAAAGTGACGGAAATTCCATGGCGAGTGCTCAAACTTAGTCTCGGCAGTGATACGCCCCACCGCGGGATCTTTGATGGGCACCATAGCCAGTACGATGAACGCCGCGGCAAACACAGCCATGGCGATATAGAGCACCAGATTGACATCGGCGAAGTCCGACTCCTTGGTCAGCTGTCCGATGAGCGCTCCGACAAACATTGGCGTGAGCGTAGCGGCCAGCGAGTTGAATGTGCCACCAATCATGTTGAGCTGGTTGCCACGGTTGCCACCACCGCCCAGCAGGTTGAGCATGGGGTTGACCACAGTGTTGAGCAGGCACACCGAGAGTCCTGAGATGAAAGCACCCAGCAGATAGACGACATTGTCGCTGTAACCTTCCAAAGCCTCAAATCCCGATATGAACTGCACCAGCACGCCAATCAGGCCAAGTCCGATGCCCATGAGCGCAGTCTTCTTGTATCCGATCTTCATGAGCATCTTGCCCGCAGGAATGCCCATAAAGAAGTAAGCGAAAAAGTTCATGAAGTTACCCATCATGGCCAGGAAGTTGGAACCTCCGACCTCTGGGTCGTTCTTCATCACCACACCAATCGGGGCGGCCAGATTGGTCACAAATGAAATCATTGCGTAGAGGAACATCATTGTCACGATGGCAATGATGCTGCCATTGGCTTTGTTTTGAGTCTGTGTCATTTTAGTCTAAAATTAGTCATTAAATAAAATTTACGGTGTAAAAGTACAAAAAAATTCTATATCACCCAACAAATAGTGCGAAAAAGTGTGTGATTAGTACTGTCTTGGCCCAAAAATGGCCGATCCGACCCTTACCAGCGTGGCTCCATGCTTGACAGCCAGCGGCCAGTCGTCGCTCATGCCCATGCTGATTTGGTCGAATTCGTCACGGCCAATATAATACTTCTGCCTGATGATGCCGAAGGTGTCCTTTACATGCTGAAACTCACGTTCGATTTGTGCTTGGTCATCAGTGTTGGTTGCCATGGCCATGAGTCCACGCACGCGCACATGAGGGATGTTGTCGAATTCACCCATCGAGAGTGCCTCCTGCAATTCGGGTACGGCAAAGCCGGTCTTGGTGGTCTCTTGTGCCACGTGCAGCTGCAACAGCACGTCGACGGTGCGGCCGATGCGTGCCGCCTCTTTCTCGACGGTGCGCAGCAGCTTGATCGAGTCGATGCTCTGGATCATGCTCACATGCGGCATGAGCGCCCGCACCTTGTTGGTCTGCAGGTGCCCGATCATGTGCCACTGGATGTCGCTGGGCAGTTGTGGCGCTTTGGCCACCAGTTCCTGCACATGGTTCTCGCCAAAGACTCGCTGCCCGGCCTCGTAGGCCTGTCGCAACATCTCGACGGGATGATACTTCGACACGGCCACCAGCCTCACGCCTTGAGGGAGCTGCTGCTCGATGCGCCTTATGTTGTCGGCAATGTTGGTCATCACTGTCATGCTTGTTCTTGTGCTTTCTTCTTTGCCTCTTTGTCGGCCAGAGTCTCAGTCAGGTTGGCCGAGAACACGTCCATCAACATCGTTTCGGTGATACTGGCAATCTCGAAGTCGGCCATGGTATCCTTCATGCCTTCCATGAACACGTCGAGCGCCTCTTTAAACTCACTGGCCTGCACCAGCTGGAACGAGGCGGTCTTCTTCTCGACGGCCGTTTTCTCGTCGATGGTGATGAAGTTGGTCTTGACCTTGTACCAGCGGTCGCCCGACTCATTATAGAAGATGTCACTGAGATTGACGCGGCGCACGGCGCTGACGGTAAACTCGCCCGAGATGAATGGCTGCATCTCCTCGGTGATGCGCGCCTCGGCCTCGGTAAACGACAGAGCGTCGACCAGATAAGGTTCAGTAACAGTTTTCACAGCCCCCGTCTCGAGGGTCTTATCGTATTTCACTTTGCATTCAAACCACTGCATGATAGTTTATAATTTATAGTTTATAATTATTTGTCGTTATTCGGCAACTTTTTGTTTGGCTTCGGCATACTCAGCGACGAGTTCGGCAAAGACCTCTTCGACGGTCTGCTGTGCCCGTCCGTTGAGCAGCGATGCCACCTGCCCTATTTCAAGTTCACCATTATCAAGGTCACCCTCAAAGATGCCTCGCCGCGATGCCCCAGTGCCGATGATGTCGAGCAGTTGCTGCTCGGTGGCTCCGTTGTTCTCGGCCTGCTCGATAGCATCGAAGAATCCCCCGCGCACGAGCCTAGTGGGTGAGAGCTTTCGCAACAGCAGCTTGGTGTCGCCCTCGGCCAGGCTGAGACAACGCAGCTTGAAGGCCTCACTGGCACTGCTCTCGACAGTGAGGGCGAAGCGTGTGCCCATCTGCACCCCCTCTGCTCCCAGCACCCGCATAGCCAGGATGGCGTCGCCCGTGGCTATACCTCCGGCTGCGATGAGTGGCAGCGTTGTCGCCTTGCGCACGGCCGGTATGAGGCACAGAGTCGTGGTCTCTTCACGCCCATTGTGTCCGCCAGCCTCAAACCCCTCGGCTACGACGGCATCAACCCCAGCCTCCTCGCACTTACGGGCAAAGGTGCTTGAGGCTACCACATGAGCCACTTTAATGCCACGCTCATGCAGCCAGCCGGTCCATTTCTTGGGGCTGCCTGCACTGGTGAAAACCACAGGCACCTGCTCCTGTGCGATAACCTCCATGAGCTGTGCCGCATCGGGCTTCATCAGCGGCACGTTCACGCCGAAAGGCTTTTGTGTGGCCGCCTTACCCTTGACAATGTGTTCACGCAACACGTCGGGAGTCATTGATCCGGCACCAATCAGCCCAAGCCCACCGGCCTCGCTCACTGCAGCCGCCAGTCGCCAGCCACTGCACCACACCATACCGCCTGCTATGATAGGCAGCTCTATGCCAAATAGTTCGGTTATTCTACTTTTCATATCTTGATCATTGATTGTTGCAATTTGCTTGCAAAGGTACGACAAAAACTCGAATAAACGCCATTCGTGCCCATTGAAAAATAGTGCGCGATGCAGTTTTTGTTTTCATGGTCCTGCGGCGGTCTCACCATTTCTGGCACGGATGTGACAAGCTGGGGCCTTTCCGGGTGTGGGCTTGGGCTTCGATAGCCTAGGGTTCACGCGCCATGCAGCATCGCCTGCCGCGTGCATAGCCAATTGCCATTGCGCATTGACAAAGGGTTATTGTACATTTCACAAAATCACGGTATCATATTTATTCCATTTTCATTCAGTCGCTGTTTTGTGCAGCCTGCATCTTTTTCCAGCGAATCAACCCGTTTATCGCCCTCCACAGCATTTTTCGACATCGTTGACTCCAATATATTCTATAAAAAATTCTGCAATTTAATACGTATAGTTTTTCAAACTTTGCGAAAACAGCAGCCTCTACAGGAAATTTTGGTTACCCTTATCATAAAGAAATTACGAACGTTTTTGACAGATGTTAAGCGGTTGCGTTGACAGACTTGTCTTACTACGGCATTCTATAGTTTTGTTTCTCTTTACATAAATTTAACAGTAAATTTACTCATTTTTTAATAACGTTATACTAATTTTGCCTCGCAATTTTGTTAATGATTTTCAATCTTATTATTCATAACTCTAAATTACAATGTTCTAAATGAAGACACTAAGACACTTACTGCCGATGCGGTTGATGGCCGTGTTGGCTACCATTAGTCTGTCTTTGTGGGCCTATTCGGCACAGGTCTTCCTGGATGTGCCTGACGAGTACAACGTCGACAATCCGACGTGGAAGGTCTGGTCATGGGCCGACGGACAAAATGGCGATTGGGTGAACGGCACCGTGTTGAGCAACGGACTGATTGAGTTCACAGTGACCGACACCAACCTGCAATTTGTGCGCATGAGCACGGATGGTAACACAGAGTGGAACCGTTCTGAGAACCAGACAGTCATGGCCGATGCCAAGTACACCATCGCAGGATGGGGAAATAACAACCTAGAAATCAACGTTTTACCCCCCCCCGAAAACAGTAGTATACCTTGACCCGTCGGCAGTGACCGAGGCGGGCAACGTGTGGTATGCCTGGTCGTTTGCCACCGGCGGCAACGGCTCATGGGTGCCAGGCACAGCGACTGACGGCGCGATAGCCTTTGAAGTTGCCGAGGTCAAGGACCAGATTATATTTGTCCGCATGGACGGCAACAACGGCAACGTGCCGTCGTGGGACGCCAAATTGAACCAGACTTCAGACCTAGCTGTGCAGGCAGGCGGCACCTATGTGATCAGCGGCTTGGGTGAGACTAATATGACCGGTTTCTGGCGCGTGGAGAGCAGCAACGGCAAGCCCATCTGGCAACAGAGCAACCCGGCCGATGCCGCGACCTATCTGGCCAACCGCCGCGCGCTGGTGGGACGCCACTGCATGGTCAACAAGTTGATCAACGCTGTTGGCGTGGGCAGCTGGATCAAAGACCTGAACAACCTGGTAGACGAAGACCTGGAGAACTATGCCACCTTCCCCAAGATTGCAGATGTGGGTGTGGGTGTCAACCCCGTGACCAGCGTGCGCGACACCAAGAACCATTATGCCGCCGGCACCACGGCCGGCTTCAATGTGGTGATGGCCGCCGACGCGTCGTTGCTGGGGCTTGATTTGGCCAACTGTTTTGCCATCTCGTTCTATCTTGAGGGCGAGCTACAGCAGACAGTAGCAGTCAGCAATGGCCAGAGCTTCGGTGGTGTGGGCCTGTCGCTGATTACGCTCCCGGGTTCTGACAATGTGAGCATTGATATTGCTGCCGAGGCTCCCTGCGAGTTTGACGAGATATCGCTGATGCCGGCCGGTGTGAATGTTGAGGTGGCCTCTTCGGCCAAGATTCGCTATGCCTTTGTCGGCGACCTGACCCAGCACACCATCACCCAGACATCGATGCAGAATTATGCCGCCAGCCACGGTCGCTTGTCCTTCTCGCTGGACCAGGGCGCAATACAACGCGACCCCGACGGCACATTAGACATAAGTCATCCCGTTCTTACTGAGACCGGCTATTGGGTTGGCAGTGACCTGATCAATGACGACCTCACCGACGGTGTCGTGTGGGGAGTGATCAGCATCGGCTCGTCGATGGAGGCCCGCGTGGGGGCTGCCATCAATCGCGCGGATCCCGACCAGTCGCAGCCCTTCAAGAAAGGATCGACAGTAGGCTTCAGTTATGGCAACGGCAGCCTGTTGAACCTGCCTTTAGGCGATGCCATCCGCATCCGTCTCTACAGAGGGCATTGGGAAGAAAGGCATAAGATTAATGGTGACACTTATTATGAATATGTACAAGAAGAAGTGCAGGACGAGAGTGTGAAAATCAATGTGTTGTCACTCAACCTGATTAAAGGCGGCAATTATGAGGTGAGCATCACTGCCAATGAGGACTTCTCGCATGCACGCATCTCGTTCCCCACCGGCCTGACACTGAATGTGGGCGGCACCAAGGTGAAATATGCATACGTGTGCGATCCTCCTGAGTCCTACCACCACTGCGACTTGGCGCTGAGTGCCAACGCTGCCGTGTGCAGCAGCGAGAGCCAGTACCAGCTCACCCACAATCCCGAGATCTCGGTCAGCTGGTCGCTGGTCGACGAGCCCGGCTGCTCGACCAACGGCAGCGTGAGCGCCGATGGTCTTCTGACCATGAATGACGAGGGCAGCTACAAGGTGCGCGCCACGGCCGCCGACGGCTGCTATGATGACATCATCGTCACGCGCGGCCTCGACGCGACGACGGCCACCTGCGACGACCCGATGATCAATGCTGATGGCGAATCGACGTATGTGCTGTCGGGTCTGCTGAACGACGGCGGCGCGCTGGTGAGCATCAACGGCCAGCTTGAGGACCGCGAGAACGTGCTCAGCCCCAGTCTTCAGGACTTTGCTACCCTGCAGAGCGGCATCAACGCGACAGTTGTTGAGAACCTGCCCATCGTGGGCGTGAAGAAATCGGGCGGCAACATCTCGACCGGCACGTCGGCACGCCGCATCGGTTTTCTGGTCGAGATACAGTCCAATGGCCTGGGCCTTGACGCGATCGACCTGTTCAACATCCGCACCTACAAGGATGGTGTTCAGACCTCGAGCCAGGTTGTGAGCGAGAACAATGCCGTCAAGCTCAAGCTGATCGGCAACACCAAGATGCAAAAGATGCGTCTTGCCGTCGTTGTTCCCGAGAATGTGGAGTTTGACGAATTTGTGTTGTGGAAGAGCGGTGTTCTTGATGTGTCGCTCGACCCAAAGATTACTCGAATGCGTGTGTACTATGCCTTTGACGACGATGTCGTCGACGAGACCGTCAACGAGTGCATCGATCCGATGGGCTGCGACGCGTCGCTACTTTCCGGCACGACCGGCGCGACGCTCAACCACAATGAGCTCCAGTTTGCCGGCGCCATCAATGTAGCCAATGTGCTGAACAACCTGAGCTATCTGGTCGACAACGACATCAACAGCGGCGTGAGCATCACCAACTCGGTGTCGCTGGGCACCGGTGTGGTGCTGGCCTTCGACCTGGGCCGCGTCTACGGTGCCGGGCATCAGCTGGGCATGGTCGTCGACGGCAAGACCTATCTCGCTCGCGTGAAGGCCGGCAACTGGTTGACGATGAAGACCTACCTCAACGGTGAGGAACAGGAGAGCCACAGCGACTGGAGTGTGCTGGGTGTCAACGCCATCGGCTATGGCGACAAGAGCTACATCTTCATGAACCCGACGCTTCCGTTTGACGAGGTGCGCATCACCATCGCGGCCATCGCCGATGCGTTGAGTTTCGACCAGAAGTATTACGACATCTTTGTGCGCGAGGACTATGACATGGACGGCATTCCCAATTGTCACGACGATGACTCTTGTGTGGACGAGTTCACACTTGACGAGGAGGCCACAGTGCTTGAGAAGGGCCGCAGCATCGTCAATGGCAACCTTGCCCTGCACCGCTCTTTCACCTTGCACAAATGGAACGATATTGTTCTTCCTGTCGACCTGACTTGGGGTCAGTTGCGTTCAGCGTTTGGCCGTGAAGTCAAGCTGGCCACTCCTCGTGACTACTATGTCGAGCCCAACGTAAGCAATCTGAATATAGTGACCTACACAGAGTTTGACAGTGACATCGCCGACAACGTGGTGGCCATCGAGGCCGGCAAGTACTACTTGCTCAACCCGACCCGCGAGCCCGACATGCCCCGGCAGATAGATGGCACAGTCCAGACCTATACTGCGATTGAGAACAAGCAGCCTGTGACCATCAATGGCCCGGTCTACTTTATCAATGGCGTGAGCTACAGCCAAGAGTGGGACAACAAGGTGCCCGATGTGGCGTCAATCACCTTCCGCGTCAACAATGGTGGCGGCAGTCAGGCTCCCCGCCTGGCCGGTGAGTCAGAGTCGGTGGTGCTGCACGGCACGACAGTGCACCTTGACGGCACGGCCAATGCGCTGGTACCCGCCAGCAGCGACGGCCACAACAACTACGTCTATGACCCGACAGCCTCCAACCTGCAGTCGCTGGTCAAGCTCACTGAGCCGCAAGAGTTGCTCGGTTTCCGCTTCTATGCCGAGAACCAGACGAGCAAAGACCTCACGCATGGCGTTGACGTCATCACCGGCATTGACGCTGTGAGTGCATCGGGTCCAGTGGTTCGCCGTGGCATCTACAGCATCGACGGCCGCAAGTTGAGCAATGGAAACGACACGCGCGGCCTTTCGCCGGGCATCTATATCGTCGACGGCCAAAAGATGATCATTCAATAAAGCAAATAGTAATAGTTTTTTATCAGAGTGGCAGGTGTTCGTGAGAATGGCTGCCACATTTTTTTGATTCGTTATGCGATTTATCGTCAGAACAGTTGCAAAAGTCGTGACAAATCACTAATTTTGCAAAATTGATTATGGCAGACTTCTACAAAACACTCAAGGGACAGTCGCAGGGACTTTACAAGGAGAAGATGAGCAAGTTCATCTCCTTTGCCGAGCCTGTGCAGAGCGCCGACGAGGCCAAGGCTGTTGTGAAGCGCATCCAGAACGAGTATCACGACGCGCGGCATGTGTGCTGGGCCTACATGATAGGCACAGCGCGCGACGAGTATCTGAGCAGCGACAACGGCGAGCCCAGCGGCACAGCCGGCAAGCCCATCCTGGGACAGATCAACTCTTTTGGTTTGACCAATGTGGTGATTGCCGTGGTGCGCTACTTTGGCGGCATCAAGTTGGGGACCAGCGGCCTGATTGTGGCTTATCGTGAGGCGGCTCGTCTGGCCATCGAGTCGGGCGAGATTCTCGAGTGTCACGAGCAGGCACAGTGCCACTTCACCTTTCCCTACCTGTCGATGAACGACGTCATGCGCCTGCTGAAGAAGAGTGACGTGCGCATCATTGACCAGGCCTTTGACAACGTGTGCTCGATGACTGTGGAGTGCGACGCCGACGCGATGCCTTCGCTTCGCGAGCGTCTGACCGACATCGACGGTACATCATTTGTTGATTGACAACCTGCAAAAATTCCTAAAGCTATGCCGAAACACTTTCTATTTATCTGGCTGTATATCTTCCTGTTGCCATTATTAGTAAGTGCGCAAGAGGCCGAGCAGTTGAACTTTGTTGTAAGCGGCGAGGTGCGTGACAACTCATCAGGCAAGAAGCTGGAGAACGTCAACGTCACTGCTCCGCAGCGACACTTGGCCACGGTGACGAATGCCGATGGCCGCTTCACGCTGAAGACCGTGACGCGGCCCGAATACATCACTTTCTCGCATGTGGGCTACAGGACCCAGCGCGTGCCTCTGACCGATGGCACCACCCATGTGAAAGTGCGCCTTATCCCCGTCAACATCGTACTCAAAGACGTAGAGGTCACCAATCAAGACCCCTATGCACTGCTGGCCGAGGCCATGGCCCGCATTCCCGACAACCACGGCCGGGAGGCCGAACTGATGCAGTGTTTCTACCGCGAGACCGCCAAGAAGCGCAACAAGTTCATCTCGGTGTCGGAAGCCGTGATCGACCTGTACAAAACCAGCTATGAATATGGCCCCGGTCCCGACCGTGTGGCCATTGTCAAAGGGCGCACACTGGTCAGCCAGAAGTCGGGCGACACACTAGGCATCAAGATGCAGGGCGGCCCCACCGAGTCGGTGTTTCTGGACGTGGTCAAGAACCGCGAACTGATCCTAAGCCCTGAAGAGCTCACTCACTATGAGCTGAAGATGGGCGACCCGGTGTCGCTTGGCGACCGTCTGCAGCTGGTGGTGCGGGCCATTCCTAACGACGATACGTTGCCCTACGCCTTGTATCACGCGACATTCTTCATTGATGTGGAGACACTGGCATTCACCCGCGCCGAACTCTCGCTCGACATGAGCGACAGCAACAAAGCCACCCGCGTGATGCTTGTGAAGAAACCTCGTGGAGTGCGCTTCAAACCCAAGGAATTGTCACTACTAGTCAATTACAGCTATGATGGCAACCAGTCGCACATCAGCTATATGCGTTCCACCTTCAGGTTCAACTGCGACTGGAAGCGGCGGTTGTTCTCTACCGGGTTCACCGCCGTGAACGAGATGGTGGTGACCGACCGCCAGCCTTGCGACAAGAACCCCATCGACCGTAAAGAGGCCTTCAAACTGCGTGACTCATTCTCGCAGATGGTGAGCAACTTCAACGATCCCGACTTCTGGAAGGACTATAATATTATCGAACCTACCGAGAGCCTGGACAAGGCCATCAACAAGCTCAAGAAGTCCAAGAATAAACGTTAACGGCCTGCGAAAACCAGCCGGGCTCGTACATGGTCAGTCCCGTCGGCCATAATGTTGATGCGCCAGTCGTCGGGAGCCTGTTCAAGTATGCGCAGCATAGCGTGCTCGCCATAACGTGTCTCCTTGACAAACGCCATCTCGAGGCGCTGCAGCCAGTGGTTGTCGTAATATGGCAAGTCAAACTGGTTCATCATCAATTCTAGATATCGCACCGTGTTGACATGACGGTTGAAGTCGCACTCGACATAGCCGAAGTCGTGTTCCACGTCACGGCCTTGTGCCATGGGCCGCAGGCGGCTGATGGGCTCAATGGGACACGGATGGTCGGTGACGTTGTCACGAATGTAGGCCAGACTTGCGATGTCCACGCCCGTGCGCTTGTCCAGGTCGATGACCATCCAGATGGTGCGCGCAAAGCCAATGGGCCGCCCCCCGCCATCCCGCACCTCAAAGTTTCGCTGCGAGAAGTGGCTATTGTAATCTTCAATCCATGTGATC
>JAFUVK010000029.1 GCA_017477555.1 Muribaculaceae bacterium | reverse complement strand
GACAATGGTGATGACGCTCGACAACGCATCGCTGAGATTATTAACCGCATCCATCACAATAGCGACAGAATTTGCCAGAAGGCCTACTGCCACCTTGAAACCTGCCAGAAAGACATTGGCAACTATGCCTATCCAACTAGTCCGAATGATTTGAGAATTACGATTCATGTAAATTCCGATTTATCTGTCTATTGGCGTGTATTCAATCTTGGCTTCCTCGTCAGTCGCTTCGAGTTTCATAATCACAGGGCGCAGACCGTCATTGCAGCTCACAATGGCAACTCCGGGCTCTTTGATCCAGTCACCATAGTAGAACAGTTCCTTGTCGGCACCATGTGCCAAAGCGAATACATACTGGTAGATAGCCTTCCACGCCTCGTCACAGAAGCCCTTTGGTTTTGCGTAGTCAGCATAAAACACATCGCCCACCTTCATCATGGGACAGGCTTTCAGGCCGGGGATGCCATATTCTTTCGCCAAGTCCTCATTCAGCATCGTTTTGAGGATGGTAATCTTTACTTTCTTCATAGATATATTATTCTTTGGTGAATTTGTAAACTGCCAACGTTGGTAACGTGACCAAAAGCAATAGCGTGATCTCCACTGAGGCGTATGACCCGAAATAGTCAACCAACGTCTGGAAACCAAGAATTCCATCCACCAGGAAAACCAGGAGGGCAAACCAGCAGAGGATGAAGATGGCTGCGTACTTGATTTTTCTTTTCTTCAGTTTCATTTCACCACAATCTAGATTAATCTGTTTCTGATAAATACTTTGACCGAAGCGCTTTAGGGAGCTTCGATGCAATGAGCTGATAGGACTCTCTGATCAGCCCCTCTACCATTGCATCGCCCATTTCTTCATAATACACGTCGCTCCAGTGCGTCTTGTTCCAATGATAGGCTGGTGTCACGGCCGAGAATTGTTCTCTAAGTTCGATGTTCCTGTCTGGTGATAGCTTCAGGGCAATTCTTGATACTCCGTCCTTCATGTCATACCTGCCACCTCCTAACCACAGGCAGACGAATATCTTTCCTTCCAAGCGGAAGTTAAGGATATCTTCGCCAAACGCTTGGTCCTCGGTCACTCCAGGGAGTGACAACGCGTACTCTCTGACTTGCTCGATGTTCATGCCCAGTCGAAATTTTCCTTTCCGGCACCAATCTCAAAGTGATACTTGGCGATGCCCAGGTCCATGTGCGTGTAACCCACCAGCGAGAAGCCCCTATGGGCCTGCACCCGATGCCGCCCGTCGACAACGCCCACATACTCAAACGAGAATTTCTGCTGATTGATGGCCGTGGGTGCCAGCAGTGCAGCCTCGACGCCGAGCTTGAACCAGGCGGGGGTCGCATCGCTGGCATTGCTCACTTGCCGCACTGTCTTGATTTTATGGTCTACCCCTTGAGTCAGTCCATATCCGATGGCGATGTAGGCCTTGATGACCTCGCCCTCGCGCAGCACGTAGGTGCCGGGAATCTTCCTGTAGCTGAGTCCCACCCAGCAGGTGTTGAGTCCCAGCGTCTGTGCCAGCAGCACCAGCTGCTCGCCATAGTACCCGATGCGCTCGTCCAGGTCGGGTGCCTTGACACCGGCCATGACCAGATAGTTGCGAACACCCCCAAACTTGCCATATCGAGCCAGTGGCCCCCGAAAAGCCTCAGGCTCATCGCGCACCAGCTGGATGTGTAGCTGTCCCTCGGTGTTGAGCCGGTCAATCTCGGCTTTGAGCACACCCACCACATCGTGGTCCAAAGGCTGTTCGTTGTAATGCCTGACGCTGTGTCGGGCCTTAATAGCTTCTTTTAGTGTCATATAGTTGTTCTTATACTCAAGTTTTTAAAGTAGTTAAGTAGTTATGTAGTCAAATGGAGTTAAGACGTCACACTTTCGTGGTAGTATGATCCAGACTGGCTGGCAGATGCTGAAATGATGGGGAATTAAGAGCAACAAGAGCATTCGTCTTAACTCCCTTAACTCCCTTAACTACGATAACTAACAAGTTAAAAAGTTAACTGGCAATGATTTTCTGTGCCATGCGTCGTCCGGCATCGTAGGCTCGCTGCAAGTCCTGCTCCCAATGCTCGTCGCGATATTGCCGCTTCATCGGCTCGGGGAAGCCTGCCAGTTCATATCGGTCGTAGTTGAGCACCTGATAGGTGTTGTGTGCATCGACATGCTCCACGTCGCCCATTGCGCGCTCTAGGCAGTTCTCGATGATGGCCATGCTCTGGTAGACCATCTGTGCCTGCTGCTGGTTGGCGTTCATGGTGTAGGTGAGGATGACGGGCATCTGCTTGGGTGCCGTCAGGCTGTAGTCGTTGTAGGACAGCCAGGGGAAGATGAGGCGCTCGAGCATGGCGCGGAGCTGGGCCGTGACCTCGCTGAAGTAGATGGGCGAACCCAGTACCAGTCCGTCGGCCTGTGCCACCTCGTCGAGCACGGGTGTGAGTGCGTCCCGGAACTTGCAGATGTTCGATGCGCGTCCCTTGAGCTTGCAGGCCATGCACGACATGCAGCCGCGATACTGGAGGTCATAGAGACGGACGGTCTTGACCTCAATCTGGTCGCTGACCGATGTTGCTCCCTCAGCAATCTTCTGGAGCATGGAGGCGGTGTTGAACGTCTTGCGCGGGCCTCCGTCGATGATGATGATTTTCTTCATGTTGCTATTAATCTTCGATGATATATGCCGAGACGATTTCGCCATAGTAGCAGATGTGGTCGCCCGTCTCGATGGTGTAAAACTTGCGGGTAATCTCGTCGTTGAACAGGTGCGACTCCTGCTCCTGCCGGTAGAGCACGCGGCACTCCAGGGTCAGCGGCAATTCCTTGAGGCCGGGCACGCCGATGACCTCAGGGGCGACGAGCGTCAGCCCGGCTGCCTCAATCTTGTCGATGTCGCGCCCACTCTTGCTGCCACAGATGCCCAATATCTTGCGGTCATAGTCGCCCAGGGGCACATTGATGGTAAACTCACGGCACTGGTCCAGCATCTGGCGTGAGTAACGCTGCTGGCGCACGTAGGCCACAAACACGGGCTTCTCCCAGATGATGCCGAGTGTGCCCCAGCCGATGGTCATTGAGTTGACCTTGTCGCCCACCTTGGTGGTCAGCAGGATGCCGGGCTGCATGGCCCGGACAATCTCTCCGGCATAGTCGCGGACGTCTATTTTCTTTTTGGTCATTGTAGTGATATGTTATTGTTCAAGAGTCCAACCGTTATCTCCATGATAAATCATCTGGCGGGTCATGCCGCCATCGATGCAGATGTTCTCGCCCGTGATGAAACCAGCCTTGTCAGAGCAGAGATAGAGCACCATGTTGGCGATGTCTAACGGATTGCCTACACGACCGGCAGGTTGCTGAATGGCATCGGGACCTTCATAGACCTTATAATTCGTGTCAATCCAACCTGGGGAAATACTGTTTACCCGCACTTTACCTGCCAGGCTGACGGCCAAGGCGTGAGTCAAGGCGGCAATGCCTCCCTTGGCTGCTGTGTAACTCTCTGTCTGCGGCTGGCTCATGCGATCGCGTGAGGATGAGATATTCACAATGGCTGCACCCTCGGCGAAGTGTGGAGCAAAGAGCTTGGCAAGATAGAACGGAGCCGTCACACCTACACTCAGGGCATACTGGAACTCCTCGTAGCTGCACTCGTCGATGCCCTTCATCAACGGCAGGGCATTGTTGATGAGATAATCCACATGACTATATTGCCCAATCACTTCATTGGCAAATCGCTCCAACGTCCTCTTGTCGGCAATATCGCCAACAAAATGGTTGCCCTGCTGCTTGTCTATCACACACACCGTGGTTCCAGCCTTCTGGAACTCCTCTGCGATGCATCGCCCGATGCCTTGTGCACCTCCTGTCACAATGACTATTTTATCTTTGAAATCCATAGTTATTTCAATTCGCTAAATTGGAAGTTACTCTAAAGCATAGCCTTTCACAACAATCATAGGACCGGCAGGGATTTTTTTCATCTTCCCTTTCACATTGTTGCGGGCATAGTAGCTTTTGAAGTTGACAGGGAAAGAGAGCCTACCTTTTCCCTTGATGTCAACAACGCTTATTGTGATACAATATTTGTTTTTCCCTTTAAGCACTATGAGTTCCTCTGGTCTGACATATATTTGTTTTCCATTGTCGGCAGGTGTGACACACTTGTAGATGGGTTTGTTTAGTACATTGACAAATTCTTTGTCTCGAACCTCGTAGCAGTTGAAACTCAACAAGCATTCCTCATACTCGCACTTATCGATACTTACAATGATGTCAGTCAGCAGATAGTCTTTCTTTTTCTTAAAGATTGGCCCCCACTCCAAGTCACCCTTGCTATCGCCTTCGAAAGCGGCCTTACCCACACTTATCCATGACTTACCAGACAACGTTTGCGGCTTGTTTTTTTTGCCGTCAACTATGACTTCTGCAAGTTCGACGGACTTGTCTCGTAGCGTTACGGTCAGTTCCCGTCCATCGGCGTAAGACGCATAGGGAATCGTCGCCGTCTGATAGGAAACGTGAGTAACAGTCAGTTCATCCTTGCGCCCTGAGGGTACCGTTAGCGTGAAATACCCCTCTGCATCAGAGATAACGCCCACGCTATCTTCCTCGATGCCAATGCTGACGTACCCCACACCGGCACCTTGCTCGTTGATGACGTGGCCTTTGACTATGGTCTGTGTTTGCGCTGCAATTCCAACAAATGCAAGTAGAACGATGGTAATAATCATCTTCATGTTCATTACATTTTTTGTTTTAGCAAAAAACGATATTATAACTAAGTTTCACACCGTTGCCACTTCGTGATATACTTGAAGCACAGGAGCTTGCAATGCTTCTTCGATAGCAACAACCGTGTCAATCGTGAAATTGTGAGTCCCACGCATCCATTTACTTATCTCTGCCTCGCTCTTGCCAAGCATGAGCGCGAGGTCTTTTTGCCGCAGGTTACGCTCTACAAGAATCTCATGAATGCGGTCAACAATCTGAAATGAAAGGCTTACGCGTTTTCTCACTTCGGGATTTACGTGACGGCGACGTTCTTCTATTATCTTACTCCGTTTCATCTCTGCTAAAGTTTAAGTTTCCGACAATTACTTTATCCACCAAAACTATTGTGCCGTCTTTAATCCTTGATGAGATAAAGCGGCTTGTATCAATCAATAGTTTGACGTATGGTGCAAGTTGTTCGCTTTCTTCCCAAGTGGGTGCATCTTTCACTCCACCGTTGCCAAAGACCAAAATTTTATTTGACAATCGCAGGCAGTAAAGCCGCATTTTGTTGCCAATGTCAATCGGAATCACGCCCACGCCGTCGCCATAGCGACCTTCGGGACGGAAATAGCGTTCTAGCGCACCTCGCTCGGCAATATTGTCGAGCCAAGAAATGACGACATCTATATCTTCGTCATATTCGCTTCCAACGGGGAATTTCTCAAAGAAACGCTCTAATTCAGAGAGTTCCTCCCCCTCTAAATGTATGCTGTAGAAATTCATGTTGGAATATTCTTCAACCAAATCTATGTAATAATGCTGTTTCACTTCTTAACTTTTAAGTTATCTCGCAGCAAAGGTAATCTAAAGAATTCAATGTACCAAACAAATTAACTTAAAAATTAAGTTTGGTCTTAAATTCCCTCATTTTCGCTTTTTGGTGACATTTGTTATTCATCAGCCGCAGGTAATCGTCCTGCGCTTGTTTCGAAGTTCGATTGACGAGCCTTTCTTCAGAGTGACCTGCGCACCGTCTATTGTCGGTGATAAAGCCATATATTTTATGCGCCTTTGGCGTGGATTAGTGATGAGAGATGAGTGATTAGTGACCGCTGCCGCACACGACGAAAGCGGTTGATTTACTGAAAAATTTCGGTTTAGCGAGCGCAAAAGAAAGTTCACTTTCATTTTGCCGAGCACTAGAATTTTATTCAAAAGTAAACCAACCGCCTGATGCCTTAAAAGACCTTGCCGATAAATTGGAAGTTACCGTTTATGATCGCTCATCCATCTCTCAATGTACTCATAATCATAGCCTTTTGGTCCCTGGAAGAAACTTCCAATGCGGTTTGTTTTGGATAATTCAATCCTTGCTTGAACTTGATCAAGATTACCTGAGCGAATGTCCATCATCAGATCATAAAGGCGGTTAGTTCGCCCCGATGGGCAAAAACTATCGGGATTGGGATTCTCGCTGAGGAAATGAGCTATGTCTGCTTCAACATGATTGAACGTGTTCTCCCATTGGGCGACCACATCATCTTCTGTGTAAACTGGAATCTTGCCTGTTTCAAAAACAACGTACTCCTTTAAGTGTACATCTGGAACTGCAAAAGCTCCATTGCCTCTTAAACTTTTAGGTGCTTGTTTGTTTTCTGGCATCTCAAATATATCCCACCATAAGTCATCAATAAAGTATGGCTTCACAGAAAGTTTAACCTGCTCCAAGACCAAATGACACAAACTGAAATAGTAGCCAGAAGCTATTTTCCAGTTAAGATAGTCGTTTTGTTTCCAGCCAAACCCCTTTGCTACTTGTTTTCGACACTTATTTGAGACTTTCTCCAACGCATTGCGCGCTCTTGATTCTTCTCTAGTCATAATGTAACATCCGATTTAGTTGTTCTGATTGATAAGATTCACCACCACCTTCACCATCACGTCCTTTTCTTCCGTCCGACTCTCGGCAATCATCAGCGTGAGAGCTACGAGGGTGTTGTCCGATAATCGTTTGCTGCCGTCGGCACGATAGAGAATGCCGTTGTTGTTGAGGAACCAGAGGAACAGTGTAGCAGCAATGCGTTTGTTGCCGTCGCTGAAGGAATGGTTCTTTGTAACGAGATAGAGCAACATGGCGGCTTTCTCTTCGACACTGGGATATAGTTCCTCGCCAGCGAAGGTTTGGTATATCTGACCGATACTGCTTTTGAAGGAATCGTCTTTCTCGTTGCCGAAGAGGCTGCTGCCGCCAAACTTACTGCGCAGTGCATGGATGGTCTCCATTGCGTTCTCATACGTAGCGTGGAATCTCTCTTCCTGCGTGGTGTCCTTCACCGTAATGCGTTGGTAGTCGTAGTCGTCGAGCGTATCGAGCGCATAGGTGTAGTCCGTCACCACGTCGAACAGGGCATTAGTCTCGTCATTAGACAACAGCGGTTGGTTTTGGATGGTGCGCCCAAGCATACCTACCAGCTGGCGCAACTCGCCAATCTGCTCCTTGCGCATACGCTCGTTGACAGCATAACCCTTGATAAGGTAGTCCTTCAAGACATTACGGGCCCAAATACGAAAAGCAGTGCCTCGCTTACTCTTAACACGGTATCCAACAGAGATGATGACATCGAGATCATAAAACTTCTGAATTCGTTTCACTGTTCTATGACCCTCCGTTTGAACTTGTAAGAATTCCTTACAGGTTGCCGATTTGTCGAGTTCACCTTCATTATATGCATTGCGTATGTGCATGGTGATATTTTGAGGGGTCTTATCAAACAATGCTGCCATCTGCGCCTGAGTCAGCCACACCGTATCATTTTCCAGGCGGACATCTATCAGTGTCTGCCCGTCCTCTGTCTGATATAAAACTATCTTGTTTTCTTCCATAAATTGCGATTTGGATAATCTCGGCTGCACTCGGCATAGCTCGAGCAACCACGAAGTGCTCGCGACCGAACGGGAGCCCGAAGAGCAAGCGCAGCGCAGCAACCTCGGCTCTGCGCTCGTTGGCACGAGATTTGTCTGTTTACAGGTCAATCTTTTTGATGACCTTTGCCGGGATGCCGCCAACGATGGTGTTGGGCTCGACATCTTTTGTGACCACGGCCCCGGCGGCAACGACGGCACCGTCACCGATGGTTACGCCCGCCAGCACAGTGGCATTGGCCCCGATCCACACGTTCTTGCCGATGTGGATGGGGGCGTGGGTCATGCCTGCCCGTTTGGCCGGGTCGAGCAGGTGGTTGAGTGTGGCCAGCACAACGTTGTGGCCGATGAGCGCCCCCTCGTCGATGGTGATGCCGCCCTGGTCCTGGAACTTGCAGCCCATGTTGATGAACACTCGCTCGCCCACAACGGTGTTCTTGCCGCAGTCGGTGTAGAACGGTGGGAACATGCCCACCGACGCGGGCACCTCGCGCCCCCACAGCTGCTCAAGCAGCGCGTGCAGCTCGTCGGGCGTGTGATACTTGCCGTTGATCTCGGCCGTTATCTGCAGGGCCTCCTGCGACAGCTTGTGAAACATTATGTGCACAGGCGAGCCAGCCTCAACGGGCTGGCCCGTCGCCATATAATCTCTAAATTCTTGTATCAGATTTTGGGGCAGCTTATTGCCCATTGTCGTTTTGTTCATATAGTGGTATAATCTTGATTACGAGTACAAAGTTAATGCCTTTTCTATATTTCATGCTAGGTTATTGTGGCGAAAATGATTGTTATGGGGCATTTTTAACAATTCAACACCCAATCGTGACTCAACGATTCGTCTCAACGAGTCAGAATGGCATCGAGTTCCTCTCCCCTCTCAGGGGAAAGTGAGGGGTAATGCCGGCCGAATGATAGCCGCGCATGGCGCAAAGCTCTTGTTCTTATGTTCTTCTGTCTTTTTTGCCACGCATGGCGCAAAGCTTTTCGTTTTGCACTCAACTTGCGCAAATTTTGGATAAATTTTGATAAAATGCTCACACTCGGCCATCAGCAAGCAAGCTTGCATGGCTCTCGCTTAATCGCATTTTTTGCTTCGTCTCGGCAAAAAAAACGAAAAACGACTGTTTTTCTTTTTGTTTTGCACTCAACTTGCGCAAATTTTCAGTAATTTTGTGGCCACAATTCAGCACTAACGGCACAGGACGCGCCCCACAGGGTGCGCCCAGCTGGGTGCATATATGGGTCGCAATGCTGGTATGTTGCTGTGATCCAACTGATTATACCGTTGACACTTAAACAAATATCAATAATATGCAAAAGAGCAAGTTAGGACTAGATTTTGAGAAAGTTGAATATGCCCGTGGCCTGGCCAAGGGCATTGCCCAGGACGTGCAGGCGTTTGTGGAGCAGTACACCACGGTGGCTGTCGAGCGCACGCTGTGCCGCCTGATGGGCATCGATGGCATCGACGACAACGAGGTGCCCCTGCCCAATGTGATTGTCGAGGCACTCAAGGACAAGGGGGTGCTGAGCGAAGGAGCGCTGTTCTTCATTGCCAACACGATGATTCGCACCGGGCTCAAGCCCCAGGAGATTGCCGAGCGCGTGGCACGCGGCGAGCTGGACATCACCGAGGTGGTGACTCGTGACCAGCGGCAGATTGCACAGGCACTGCAGCCCGTCATCGACGAAAGCATGGAGCGCATCCGCTCGCGCCGTGCACGACGCGAGCACTATCTCGAGACCATCGGTGAGGGCCCGAAGCCTTATCTGTACATCATCGTGGCCACAGGCAACATCTATGAGGACGTGGTGCAGGCCCAGGCCGGTGCCCGCCAGGGTGCCGACGTGATTGCCGTGATCCGCACCACGGGGCAGAGCCTGCTGGACTATGTTCCCTATGGGGCCACTACCGAGGGCTTCGGCGGCACGTTTGCCACCCAGGAGAACTTCCGCATCATGCGCAAGGCCCTGGACGAGGTGGGCGAGGAGCAAGGCCGCTACATCCGCCTGTGCAACTATTGCTCAGGCCTGTGCATGCCCGAGATAGCCATCATGGGCGCATTTGAGGGGCTGGACGTGATGCTGAACGACGCGCTCTACGGCATCCTGTTCCGCGACATCAACATGCAGCGCACGCTGGTCGACCAGTACATGAGCCGCATCATCAATGGTTTTGCCGGGGTGATTATCAACACCGGCGAGGACAACTATCTGACCACGGCCGATGCCGTGGAGGCTGCTCACACAGTGCTTGCCTCAGACCTGATCAATGAGCAGCTGGCACTGATGGCAGGCTTGCCCGAGGAGCAGATGGGACTGGGGCACGCCTTCGAGATGGACCCGATGCTGGAGAACGGCTTCCTGCTGGAGCTGGCACAGGCCCAGATGACGCGCGAGATCTTCCCCAAAGCCACGCTGAAGTACATGCCACCAACCAAGTTCATGACCGGCAACATCTTCCGCGGGCACATACAGGACGCATTGTTCAACATGATTGGCATCTGGACGCATCAGGGCATCCAGTTGTTGGGAATGCCCACCGAGGCCATCCACACGCCGTTTATGAGCGACCGCTACCTGTCGATCGAGAACGCGAAGTACATCTTCAACAACATGAAGAGCATAGGCGATGAGATGGAGTTTGCCGAGGGCGGCATTTGCCGGGCCCGCGTCAAGGAGGTGCTGGGCAACACCATCAAGCTGCTGGAGGACATCACCAAGGAGGGCCTGTTCACCGCACTGGAGAAGGGCATCTTCGGCGACGTGAAGCGACCCAAGAACGGCGGAAAGGGCCTGGAGGGCGTGACAATGAAGGGCGAGAACTACCTCAACCCGTTTGTCGAACTGATGAAGGGCAAGCGATGACCACTAACAGCCGGCAGCGAACAGTTTGTCTGCGTATTCCGAGACGCAGTCTCGGACAATCAAGTGCAATTCTCAACATTCAATTATAGAACACAATGAGCGAAGGACTATATAGCATGGAGGCTAAGGACTACGACAAAACCTTAGACCTGACGAAGATTAAGCCATACGGCGATACGATGAACGACGGCAAGGTGCAGCTGAGTTTCACGCTGCCCGTGCCCTGCGGAGCGGAGGCGGTGGAGGCCGCCAAGCAGATGCTGCGCAAGATGGGGCTGGAGAACCCCAGTGTGGTGTTCTACCAGGAACTGACTCCGGGTTTCACCTTCTTTAACTGCTACGGCAGCTGCACACACACGGTCGACTATTCGACCATCTATGTGCCCAAGGTAGAGTCGAACACAATGGACATGTACGAGACCGACGAGTATATCAAGGAGAACATCGGCCGCAAGATTGTCATCGTGGGAGCCTCGACGGGCACCGACGCACACACCGTGGGCATCGACGCCATCATGAACATGAAGGGCTATGCCGGCCACTACGGCCTGGAGCGCTACGAGATGATCGAGGCCTATAACCTGGGCTCACAGGTGCCCAACGAGGAGTTCATTGCCCGCGGCCTGGAACTGAAGGCCGACGCACTGATCATCTCGCAAACCGTGACGCAGAAGGACGTTCACATCAAGAACCTGACCAACTTCATCGAGCTGATGGAGGCCGAGGGACTGCGCGAGCGGATGATTTGCTGCTGCGGCGGGGCGCGCATCACCCACGAGCTGGCCAAGGAGCTGGGCTTCGACGCGGGCTTCGGCATGAACACCTATGCCGACGACGTGGCCTCGTTTGTGGTCCAGGAGATGGTGAAGCGGGGCATGAAATAAGCACTGATCTACGAACAGTCAAATAGCGAGCAGCGAACAGACAAACCTGTTCGCTGTTCGCTAAATAATAGAGCCGCTTGATTGAATTTTGTTGGAGAATGTGGTGTGATTTGTGAAAAAATCGTATTTTTGCACCACAAACAATGCTGACCTATCACACTAACGCAGCACTAAAACCAAAGAACAATGAGACATCTGATTATGACAATGATGATGTGCCTGGCACTGGTGTGCGGGGCACAAAGTGCCGACAAGCTATACCAAGAGGGGAAGAAACTGTATGACAACAAGCAATATGCACAGGCCGTGGTAAAGCTGCGCGCTGCAGCCGACAAGGGGCACAAGAAGGCTCAATACCGTCTGGGCCGCTGCTACGACAAGGGCAATGGTGTGGCCGAGAACGACCAGATGGCTGTACAGTGGTATACCCAATCGGCCGCACAAGGCTATGCTAAGGCGCAGTACCAGCTGGGCAAGTGCTACAAGAACGGCGAGGGAGTAGAGAAGAACCTGGCCAAGGCCATTGACTACTATTCCAAGGCCGCTAAGCAGGACAATGCCGACGCACAGCTGGCCTTAGGCAAGTGCTACCTCAAGGGCAAGGGTGTGACCGCCGACAAGGCTAAAGCCAAGTCATGGTGCAAAAAGGCTGTGAAGAACGAGAAAGACGGCAAGCAGATTCTGGCCAAGCTGCGTGAGGAAGCTGCCGCTGGCGACACCGATGCCCAGGCCATCTTGGCGCTGATCAAGTAGCTCGCATGGGGCTTTGTGTGGCAAGCAGAATGTAATCTCTGATTCTCTGACTGTGGCACAGCCGTCCCCATATATCCCCCTCCCCTGGCAGGGGAGGGGTGAGGGGAGGGGTCATACAACCACCAAACCCATCAAAGCCCATCAAAAAGACACGCCCGAGGGCGTGAAATCTTTCAAAATCTTATTCAAAATCTCACAAAGGCTGATAAAAAACAAATTGCTGCCGATGAGAGATTTTGTGAAAGATTTTCTGAGATTTCCCACGCGTGGCGGTGAATGGCTTTATGGCTCTTGTTACGGGGGCTTACGCCCCCGCCTGTAGTCGAGGACCCCATCGG
>JAFUVK010000028.1 GCA_017477555.1 Muribaculaceae bacterium | reverse complement strand
GAGTTTGGCGGAGAATGATTACCGCCAAAGACATCAAAACCATCAAAGACCATCAAAAAGACACGCCCGAGGGCGTGAAATCTTTCAAAATCTTATTCAAAATCTCACAAAGGTTGATAAAAAACAAATTGCTGCTGATGAGAGATTTTGTGAAAGATTTTCTGAGATTTCCCACGCGCCAGCGTGGCTCCAACCCGCAGCCGAAACTTCACACCAAAGGCCACCAAAGCCATCAAAACCCATCAAAGTCCATCAAAGCTATCCGGCGCAGCCCTACATAGCCCCCTCCCATAGCCTCTCTTCCAGCGTCAATGGGCTGCGCCTCAACAATGCTCGAGCTAGCTCAGCATTGTATTCGGCTTGCACCATTGGTCTCCTGCCAGGGGAGAGGGACTTGCTGCCACCAACTTTAAACTATTAACTATAAACTATTAACTATAACCTCCCCCTAAGGTTCGCGCCAGTCGCCGTGTTGCTTGATTAGAGCCACCAGACGGTCGATGGCATCGGCTTCGGGGATGTTCATCTCGATGCACTGTTTGCCCTTGTAGAGGCTGATTTTTCCTCTGGCGGCTCCCACGTAGCCATAGTCGGCGTCGGCCATTTCGCCGGGGCCATTGACGATACAGCCCATTACTCCGATCTTGAGATGGGTCAGGTGGGCAGTGGCCTGTTGCACGCGGTGTACGGTGGTCTGCAGGTCGAACAGGGTGCGTCCGCACGACGGGCAGGAGATGAACTCCGTCTTGCTCATGCGCACGCGGCAAGCCTGCAGGATGCCGAATGCGATGCGCACCACCTCGTCCTGGTCGGGGTACTGAGGCGCATCAATCCAAATGCCGTCGCACAGCCCGCTCAGCATCACGGCACCCAGGTCGGCACCGGCCTTCACCTGCAGCCACTCGCTGTCGGTGTCGTTATAGTGTGCGCGCGCGATGACAGGCAACTGGTTGCCACTGGCCTCCAGCTCATGCAACTGTTGTAGCAGCGACCCCGGGATGTTGTCACCCTCGGGGGTGATGACCAGCACTTGTTCTAGCACGTCAACCAGCTCGTCGTCGGTATAGTCGGGTTGCATGGTGCCCTTCAGCTCGCTTCGGTCGCAGGAGGCGATGACCAGCGGTGTGCGCTTACCGCCCAGCAGGCGAGGCTCGCGGCGTGGCGGGCACAGCGGGTCGTAGCCCGCACACATGGCTCCTGCTATGGGGTCGTGTCCCTCGCGTGAGGTGATGTATTGCACCAGCTTTTGCGCTACGGGAATCTCCAGCTCCGGGTCTTCGCTGAGCGAGACGCGGATGGTGTCGCCCAGCCCCTCGCCGAGCAGTGTGCCGATGCCCACGGCGCTCTTTATGCGCCCGTCCTCTCCGAAGCCGGCCTCGGTCACACCCAAGTGCAGCGGGAAGTGCATGTCCTCGCGGTCCATGGCAGCCACCAGACGGCGCACGGCCTCAATCATTACCACCACATTGCTGGCCTTCATCGAGATGACCACATCGGTGAAGCCTTCGGCGACAAACACCCGCAGAAATTCCATCACGCTCTCCACCATGCCGGCCGCGGTGTTGCCATAGCGCGACATGATGCGGTCGCTCAGGCTGCCGTGATTCACGCCCAGACGCACTGCCGTGTGGTGGTCGCGGCAAATCTGGATGAACGGCAGCAGTGTGTCGTGGATCTTCTGCAACTCGGCTCGGTACTCTTCGTCGGTGTATTCCAGGCTCTTGAATGTGCGTGCCGGGTCAACGAAGTTGCCGGGGTTGATGCGCACTTTCTCGCACAGGGCGGCCGCTGCAAAGGCCGCACGCGGGTTGAAGTGGATGTCGGCCACCAGGGGCACCTGGCAGCCTTGCTTGCGCAGCAGGTTGTGAATCATGCCGATGCCCTCGGCCTCGCGCACTCCTTGCGCCGTCAGTCGCACCAGCTCGCCACCGGCATCGGCTATGCGCTGGCACTGCTCGGCGCTGCGCTCAATGTCGTTGGTGTCGGTGTTGGTCATCGACTGTACTCTCACGGGCCACTCGCTGCCCAGTTTCACGCCGCCCACATCGACGGTGATGGTCTTTCTGCGATGGTAATTGAACACCTTTCTTTATTTAAGGGGGTTAACTTTTTTGAGTAGTAAAGTGGTAGAGTAGTGGGGTAGTGGGGCCGTTACATGACTATGGCATGAAACATCGAGGCGGACGGCATAGGGATGCCGTCCCTACAGCCGTTGTCACCGGGGTTCCGCTTGCGCTTCACCCCGGCCTGTGGTCTGCCTTCACCGGGGTTTCGCTGGCGCTTCACCCTGGCCTGTGGTCTGCCGCCCTTTCAGGGCTTTTTCGCTGTTCGCTAAACTTTGAACTTATACTCGAGTGTGGCCAATTCCTGGTTGGCCTTCTCAATTTTCTTGCCTAGTCCGGCCTTATAGTTGCGCACGCGCAGGGCAATCACCGGGTCGGTCAGAGCCAGCATCTCTGCGGCCAGGATGGCGGCGTTCATTGCACCGTTCACACCCACAGTGGCCACGGGTATGCCCGGTGGCATCTGGATGATGCTTAACATGGCATCCAGGCCGTCGAGCATGCCCTTGATGGGCACGCCGATGACGGGCAACGTCGTGCTGGCGGCAATCACACCCGGCAAGGCGGCGGCCATGCCGGCGCCGGCGATGATGACACGGATGCCGCGGTCGGCTGCACCACGGGCAAACTCCTCGACGGCTTGCGGTGTTCGGTGAGCCGACAACGCGTTGACCTCAAAAGGAATTTCTTGCTCATCGAGCCACTTGCATGCTTTTTCCATGATGGGCAGGTCGCTCGTGCTGCCCATGATAATGCTAACTAGAGGGGTCATGATAGTTGATAGTTAACAGTTTATGGTTGATAGTTAACAGTTGACAGTTTATAGTTAACAGTTTATAGTTAACAGTTTGTGGAAGCTGGTTGATGGTTGAGGGAGGGGATGATTGGGGGTGGGGCATTATCCGAAGTGCTTCATCATCAGGTCGACGCAGACAAAGCCCACGGCAAATCCTGCCAGCACTTGCAGCACCGTGTGTCGCTTGAGCAGCAGGCGTGATGTGCCCACTATGCCCGCCAGCAAGATGGTGGCGATGAATACCCAATAGAGGTTGAATGCGCTAAGTCCCTGCACGTGAATCTGAAACAGCAGTGCTACCACACCGCCGATGCCCGTGGCATGTGCACTGATTTTCCACCAGCGGTTCACCACCAGGATAATCAGGCATCCCAGCGCCCCGCCCAGCTGCGACATGACAAACCACTGCGGCGAGTGGATGTGGTACAGGTAGGCTGCTGCGCCCAGATAGCATACCACGGCAGTGGCATAGGGGATGGTTCGCTCGCGCGGGTCCTCAAGACGCTTGTCGCGGATGATGCCATAGTGGTGCAGGATGCCTATCATGATCATCGGCAGCACGCAGGTGATGCCCAGCACCATAATCAGGACCATCACACGCGTGCCGTTGGGCAGCAGGCACAACACCGATGTCCACAGCACCAGCAAGGCACCATAGGTGGGCATGAGCAGTGGACTGAGCACAGTCGAGAAAAACCGTGCTCCGGCCACCAGCAGTCGTCCGGTTGTCAGTCGTCCCATGTCGTCAGCGGTTATGGCGTTTGCGGCGCTTCTGCGCAGTGTCGATCATCATCTGGTCGCGATACTTGGCCACAGTGCGGCGAGCAATCTTGAAGCCTTGTTCGCCAAGCAGTGCGCACAACCGGTCGTCGCTCAGTGGGTTGGCCGGGTCCTCCTCGTCGACCAGCTTCCTCAAGGCGCGTTTCACGGCCAGTGTAGCCACTTCCACCTCATTGCCCTCGGCATCGGTCTGTTTCAGTCCCTCGCTGAAGAACGACTTGAGCGATCGTATGCCCCAGGGCGTGTCCACATACTTGTTGTTGGTGGCTCGCGATATGACCGACACGTCCACGCCAGTGTCCTGCGAGATGTCGCGCAGCACCATGGGCTTGAGCAGCAGCTCGTCGCCGCCCGAGTGGAAGTAGTCGCTCTGCCTGACCATGATGGCTCGCATGATGCGGTAGAGTGTGTTCTGCCGCATCTTCAGCATATTGATATAGCTTGTGGCCTTCTCAACTTTCTGCTTGGCCACTCGCTGCAGGCCTCGGTCGGTGGTGGTTACGGGTTTTTGCCGCTCGTAACTCTCGAGCAACTGGGCATAGGACTGCGAGATTTGCAGCTCGGGGATGTTGTTGTACAGCGACAGTGTCAGTTGCTCACCGTTCTGCTCCACCACAAAGTCGGGTGTGATTTGCTGGCCGTGCTGCTCCTGCATCGACGAGGCATAGGGGGTGCCGGGCTTGGGGTCGAGGTGACGAATCACATGCTCCACCTGTTCGAAAGTAGCCTTGTCGATGTTCAGGCTCTGCATGATATGGCTATAGTTGTGATGCGTCAGGTCGTCGAAGTGGTCGCGCATCACCCGTAGTGCCAACCGGCCAATGGGGTCGTTGCGGCGTTGTAGCTGCAACATCAGGCACTCCTGCAGGCTCTGTGCGGCTATGCCGGCCGGGTCTAGTTGCTTGACAAGCTCCAGCACGCGCTCAACATCGCTCGTTTCGACCACAAACCCTTCCTTGAATGTCACGTCGTCGGCTATCGAGCGGGTGGGGCGCCGCAGGTAACCCGTACTGTCGATGTTGCCGATAATGTGGCGTGCTATCACCTCGTCTTGCTCGTTCAGTTCCTGCTCGCCCAACTGCTGCATCAGCACATCCATCAGACTCTCGTCGCTAACAATCACAGGCTCGTAGCTGCGCTCGCTGTCGTTGATCGTGCCGCCGCGCTGGCGGCGTGGCATCTCTCCCTCGGTCCACTCGTCGTTTCGCTGCAAGTCCTCGCTGCTTTCCTTAAACTGGCGTCCCTCCTCGTCGGTCGTGTTCAGCTCTTCGTCGTTCTGCACCACCTGCTCCAGGGCGGGATTGTCGTCCAGCTCCTTGCGCACTTCGTCCTCCATCTCCAGCGTATTTTTCTCGACCATGCTGCCCAGCTGTCGCTGAAGCATCAGTTGCCGTTGCCGCTGCTCGGTTTTCTGTGTCAGTCCTTGTTTGTTTGCCATGACAATTGTCGCTTTTGTGCTGCAAAGATAACTATTTTTTCGCAATATTTCGGCCACGGTCACCAAAAAATGTGCATCGCAACCGCCAGCCCTTGTCAAACAAGGGAGCTTGAGCGGTAAAACGGGGCAACAATGTGGTGAAAGCCTTGATCAGCGGCAGCTCAATCAGCAGGATGAAGATGATGATCACAGCCGATGCTCCTACCGATGGGACGGTGAAGTGCCACACCGCGCGCTCCACCAGTGTCATCACCACGATGTGCGTACACAGCACCACCAGCGAGTAGTGCCCAATGTAGCAGATGATGGGCACATAGCTCAACCGCTTGCACGCCCAGGTCAGCGACACCATGGCGCACGCCGGAGCAAGATATAGATATAGGTAATTGGGCATTACCTGTTTCCATAGGCTCAACTCCTGTGCCAGCGGATAGATGGCCGCAAGCACAGCCACCAGCACCACCCAGCCCCAACGGTCGGCCGGCGAGGGTGTGAGCCACCCTTGTCGCCTAACTAGCGTACCCAGCAAAAAGTAAGGCACCCCCAGCAGGGCGGTATCGAGCAGCAAAGGCGGCTTGATGTGATGCCACGACAGCCAGTAGCCACCCAGCGACAGCGCCAGCGAGGCCATAACAAGCCACCATCGGCGGCGGCTCACCCATTGCAGCGCATAGCACAGCAGGTTGACCTCCATCAGGCTCAGCAGGAACCACATCGGCACGTTGGCGCGCCACAGGCGACTCGTGAGGGGGTCGGACAGGAACGACCACTCAAATTCCGGAAACCCGCGCTGCAGCACCGGAACGACCGACACAACGCCCACAACCAGGCACGACAGCAGATAGAAGAAGCATAGCGGCACAACGATGTTGTTGACCTTGCGGCGCACAAAGTCGCCCAGCCCGTCATAACGCTTGAAAAAGATGCCCGATATGAAATAGTACATCGGCATCCTGAACGACTCCAGCGTGTAGTTGAAATGATTGCCCAGCAGGTCGAAGATGTGCTCATTCTCGTGATGGATGACAATGAGAATGATGCACAGACCCTTCATGAAGTCTATGTAATGCAGACGCGGTTTGTCGGGGGTGGGTTGTGCTGGTGTCATTTGGGCAGTTGGTCGTAGTCGATGTGGTCGTAAACGATGCGGCGCTCGGGGCGAAAATCAGGACTCAGCGGGTCGCGCTCGGCATGATACCATGGTGTCTGGACTCCGGCCAGCGTGAAGATGACCTGGCACAGGTTGTCGTGCATGAAACGGTGGTGGCGGCCACGCTCGAGGCGTGCCGGCACGTCGGGGTGCAGTGCTACATAGCGGTCGCTGCACCACACCATCATCGGCACACTGTTCTGGTGGACGATGGCCCCTGCGGGTTTGTTCGACGACTCGTCGCGGCCTGCAAAGTCGCGCCAGTCGTAGACCTCCTCGCCATGGTCGGCAAAGTAAATCACCACGGCATTCTGGTCGCGGTAGGCATCGATGATGCGGCCCAGCACATGGTCGTTGTAGCGTGTGGCATTGTCATACTCGGCAATCTCGGCACGTCGCTCTGGGGTGAGCCACGGATGCTGAGCCCTCACACTGTCGGCTGTGAAGTGGTCCCACTGGCCGCCATGCGGATAGCGCTCTGATGCCTTGAAGTGCTGGCCCATGAGGTGGAAAGTGACCAGCCTGGCTGCCGAAGGACGGCGGTGCCAAGGGTTGGATAGATAGTCGTCGACCAGCTGCTCGTCATAGTCAAAGCATGAGTCGGCAACCGCCGTGTAGCAAGCACGGCGCATGGTGTCGTTGTAGAGCAAGCCGTTGAGTGCAAAGCTGAACAGGGCACCCTTGAAGTAGTTGAGCTGGTTGTCCCACATTATCACCTCAAAGCCGGCGCGTCGCATCACGGCATAGAGCGATGGTGTCTGGCTCCACCGCTCGCCATGCCCGATGCTGTTGCAGAACAAGGCGTTCTTGAGGCTTGAGCTGGTGTAGTTGTAGGGCGAGACGACATCGTCAAACACCCACAGCCTGCCCCGGTCGCGCTCGCGGCTCAGCCCCGGCGTGGTGTTGAGCGTGTAGCCATAGAGGCCGCAGTGGCGCTTGATGTAGGTCTCGCCGATGACCAGCACCACGGTGAGCGAGTCGCCGGGGGCCAGTCGGCTCGCTTGCCCATGTCGCAGCTCGTCGAGGGTCATGCCGACGGCCTGATGGATATCGTCTATGCCCACCAGCAGGGTGTGCACCGAGTAGATGCCAGTGGTGAGGTTGTCGCCGCCCCACAAGTCGGAACCGTAAATCTCGCAGGCTTCTAGCTGCTCGATGGTGTGGCAGCGCAGCATGTCCACAAACGGACGCAGGCTGCAACAGCAAGCCAGCAGGGCTACGCCCACCAAGGCGCCCGACCAACGCGGTGGAGTGACGGCGCGGCGACGGCCATGCCACCGGTGCTCGGCCACGGCGATGATGATGACCATCAGGGCTGTGCCTAGGTAGGCCAAGAGGCTGCCGCGGCTGGTGGCATATTGTTGCCAGAAGTTGGATATTTCGGCAGGGTTGGTCTCTAGCGTGGCTTGTAGCACGTCGGGGGTGAGTGTGGTGTGGAAGTTGAATTTCAGAAACAAGTACAGCCCCCAATCTGCCACACTGACGGCATAGATGGCGACCTTGAGCCATCGCCAGCGGGTGGCGGTCACCGCCGCGGTGCACAGATAGGACCACAAGAAGTTGTAGCAGGCAAAGTAGATCAGCCGGTTGTAGTAGGGCCATTGCCACGTCAGCGACCGTGCGCAGTCGGCCAGCACGAGCCAGGTGTACGGCCCCCACATAATCAGCAACAGCACAAACAATACCGGCTGACGCAGCACCGGAAGAGCCAAGGATTTGATTACTCTATCGATTGAAGCCATTGAACCAGCGTTTTAGGGTGATCAGACGCAGCAATTGTTTGTAGCACAGGGCTGCAGCTACCGAGCAGAGCAGGTAGACGAGCAGCCAGGCGTATTGATGCCCATTGAAGGCACGATAGACAATGAGTGCGCGCACCAGTGGGTGAATCGCAAACAACGCGGCCGAGATGCCGCCCATCCACATCAATGGTCGTGAAGCTGCGCCGCGCAGCAGTTTCGTCATGCCCACAAAGGCACCGATTACCGGAACGTGTGCCCAAAGCCAAGCCTGAAACCAGTAGTTGCCGAGCCATGCGCCCACAGCACAGCCGATGGTCAACACAGCCCACCACCAGCGTGACATGTCTATATCACGGCCATAGCGCGCCGCGCAAACGCCGAGCGACAGTGGCAGGGCGCCTGACACAAAGTTGTAGCGCAACCAGGTCAGGGTCGCGCCATCGGCCTGTTGGACCGACTGCACCAGCCAGCAGCCAAGCACCATCGCCACCATCCATGCCCAGTGGCGGCGATAGATGGCAAGGTAATAGAGCAAATAGAGTTGCATGGCGAAACCGAAGTACCAGTATGGGCCGGGTTTGATGAGTTGCGGAGCATCGGGAAGAAAGTTGATCAGCAGCAGCGATTGCCAGCAGAAGTTGGCCAAACTGACGTAGGCACTGTGTATGAACAACGAGATGACCGCAATAGTGAGGACAAATGCGGGCAGCAACAGCTTGACCAGCTTGGCATAGTGGCTTGCAGCGAAATGCGGCAGCGCGACGCGCTCTGGCTTGGACTCATATTTTATGGCCAGACCATAGCCCGTGCAGAAGATGAATGCCACGACACCATAGTGCCCGAAAAAGGAGAACAAATTGAGCAACCAATGGTCAACACCGTCGGTCATCGCCCCGGCAAAGTATTGTGTGCGGGACAAATCAAACTCAAATTCGTTTTCCAGTGTCGCCTGGGGCAAGTAGTGGCAGAAGTTGTGCATGACAATGCCCAAAATAGCCAGTCCTTTCAGGGCCTGGCACTCGTCACTGTTTAGTATTTGGGACTTCTGCGACATGAAGCACGGATAGATAAATTGCAAAAATAATAAAAAACTTTTACTTCAAGGGTGAAACGAAGCTGAAAAATGGAGCAATGGGCGGATTTTTGGATGCATGTGCTGTTGAATTGTACTTTTTTTAGTAATTTTGCCCGTTAAAACGAAGACTATGCTCGACCTGAAACAACTCAAACGACTGCTTAAGCAGGACAACAGTCACTTGCCCAGCGTCAAGGCGGCACTGGTGGGCGACACAGCCACCCAGTTGCTGGCCACGGCTGTGCGTGGTGCAGCCATTGACTTGGGCTTTGCTATTGACCTCTACGAGGCCGATTATAATCAGGTGGAGCGACAGTTTGTGGATCCCGACAGTGAGCTTCGCCATAGCGACCCACACTACATCATCATCTTCCAGGCAACCCACCAGCTGGCAGCAGAGCATGCCGCTATGCCGCACGACCAAAGGGCCACTTTGGCGCAGCAGAGGCTTAACTTCATTGAGGGCATTGTTAATGACCCGGCATGGAAGGGATGCCGCATCATGTGCCTGAACTATCCCGAGATTGACGACACGGTCTATGGCAACTACGCCAACCAGGTGCCTCAGTCGCTGCTGTGGCAAACACGCCTGCTCAATGTGGGCCTGATGCAGCTAGCCCAGCGGTATGACAACTTGACGATTGTAGATGTCGCGGCTGTTCAGAGCCAAATGGGCCGCAACCAAATGTTCGCCCCCAGCGTCTATGTGTCGACCGAGATGGTACTCTCAATCGACGCACTGCCTGCTGTGGCCTACCGTATCGCTCAGGCCATAGCCGCCCAGCGCGGCACGTTCAACAAGTGCCTCATCCTCGACCTCGACAACACCCTGTGGGGTGGGGTAATCGGCGATGATGGACTCGAGGGCATACAGTTGGGGCATGGTTTGGGCATAGGACGTGCCTTCACCGAGCTGCAGCAATGGGCCAAGAAGCTGCAACAGCGTGGCGTGATCCTGTGTGTGGTGTCGAAGAACGACGAGCAGGTGGCCAAGGAGCCGTTTGTCCATCACCCCGACATGGTGCTGCGGCTGGACGATATCGCCGTGTTCGTCGCCAACTGGGAGACCAAGGTCGACAACATACGCGCCGTGCAGCAGGTGCTCAACATCGGGTTTGACGCGATGGTGTTTCTCGACGACAACCCCTTTGAGCGAGCCATGGTGCGCGAGCACATACTGGGCATCACTGTGCCCGAACTGCCCGATGACCCGGCCGACTATCTCGAATACCTCTATGGCCTGAACCTGTTTGAGACCGCCTCGGCCAGCGAGGTCGACAGCAAGCGTACGCGACAATACCAGCAGGAGGCGCAACGCGTTGAGCTTAAGCGCACTTTTGCCAACGAGCAGGAGTTCCTGGCCTCGCTTGGCATGGTGGCGAAAGTCGAGCCGTTCACCCCTTTCAGCATCCCGCGGGTGGCGCAGCTGACCCAGCGCAGCAACCAGTTCAACCTGCGCACCGTCCGATATAGCGAGGACGATGTGCGACAGTTGGCCAGCGATCCGGAGGTCATTGACATGGCGCTGTCGTTGAGCGACCGCTTTGGCGACCACGGGCTCATTGCTGTGGTGGTCATGCGACCCCTTGACAACGAGTCGCTGATGGTCGACACCTGGCTGATGAGTTGCCGAGTGCTCAAGCGCGGCATGGAACGGTTCACCCTCAACCAGATGGTGGAGGCGGCACGCGCACGGGGTTACCGGCGCATCGTGGGCGAGTATGTGCCTACGGTGAAAAACGGCATGGTCGCTCGGCACTATCCCGAGTTGGGCTTTCGGCCTATCGCCGGCGAGCCGGCTCGCTGGAGCTTGGACCTGGATGAGTATCAACAATTGGAAACAACAATAACACGGGTATGAACGAACAAATTCTGAATGAGCTCACGGCGATTTTTCGTGACATTCTGGACAATGATGAACTGGTGGCGACACCCCAACTCACAGCCGAAGATGTGGAGGAGTGGGATTCGTTGAGCCACATTCAGCTTGTTGTCGCTATCGAGAAGCACTGGAACATCAAGTTCAGCTCACGCGAGATCATGAAGTGGCAGAATGTGGGCGAGATGGCCGATGCCATAGCCGCCAAGGTCGGATAAATCCACGATAGTCGCCGATGCTGATCAACTCATTGCCTTTCCTTGCCTTTTTCGCGGTGGTGCTCATCGTCTATTTCGCGCCCATGTTGCGCGGCCGGGCGATGTGGCAGAACGCATGGTTGCTTCTGGTGAGCTATGTGTTCTACGGCATGGCCGACTGGCGCATGGTGCCGCTGCTTATGGGCACGACGCTGGTCTACTATGGGTTGGGCATTGCAGTCAAGCGTGCCATCGACCGCGAGCAGTGGCGGGCGGCCTCGTGGGTGACCACACTGGCTGCCGCATTGGGCGTGGGGCTGTTGCTCTACTTCAAGTACCTCGATTTCTTTGGGCAGTCGATTGCTGCTATGCTCACCACGATGGGGCTGCATGTGTCGTGGACCACACTGCACATCTTGGTGCCGGTGGGGGTGAGTTTTTTCACCTTCAAGCTCATCAGTTATGTGGTCGAGATCCATCGCGAGCACATCGAACCCTGCAATAGCCTGGTGGATTTTGCGGCCTATATTGCCTTTTTCCCTACCATCATGTCAGGGCCCATCGATCGGCCCGGCAAGTTCATCCCGCAGCTGCAGCGTGCTCACACGTTTGACTATGCGCTGGCGCTGGACGGTTGCCGCCAGGTGCTGTGGGGGCTGTTCACCAAGATGTGCATTGCCGACAACCTGGCCCTGCTCACCTCGGGCTCATGGCAGTCGCCTGACGATTTCTCGGCATCGCGCCTGGCCCTGTCGGCCTTGTTGTTCCCGCTGCAGATGTATGCCGACTTTGCCGGCTACAGCGATATGGCGATTGGCGTGGCCAAGGTGCTGGGTTTCAAGGTCGAGCGAAATTTCAATCACCCCTATCTGGCACGGAATGTGGCCGAATACTGGCGGCGCTGGCACATGTCGCTCACCAGCTGGATTACCGACTATGTGTTCATGCCACTGAACATCGCCATGCGCGACCGTGGGCGGCTGGGCACCATCCTTGCGGTGATGGTCAACCTTGTGGTCATCGGCCTGTGGCATGGAGCCAACTGGACTTATGCGTTGTTCGGGCTGTATCATGGTTTGTTGTTCATTCCGCTGGTGTTCTCGGGCTCGTTCGGCCGCAACCGCAAGCTCAAACCGCGCCCCAACGGGATGCCGCAATGGCATGACTTGCTCAAGATGCTGGGCACTTACTGCTTGGTGGCCATCGGACTACTCATCTTTCAGGCACCCAGTGTGTCGCACTTGTGGCACTATGTGTGTGCCCTTGCGCGGCCGTCGCTGCTGAGTGTGCCGTCGCTGGGGCTGCCGGTGTTCACCTATGTGGGCCTGGCCATGCTTGTGGGCTGCGAGTGGTTGTGCCGCGACCGCGAGCACCCGCTGCAGTTCATTCATGGGCCAGCCGTCAGCTCGCGGGCGGTGCGTTGGAGCATCTACTATGTGCTCATCTTGTGCATTCTGCTTTTCCAGGGACAGACACAGCGATTCATCTACTTCCAGTTCTAGGCATCATGGCACGATTTGTCAAATATCTTATAATCTTTGCGTTGCCGCTGCTGCTGCTCCTGGCTGCAGGCGAGGCGCTGGTGCGCCATTATCCCAACTCCTACAGCTATAAGAGCCAGTGGATGGACCGCCATGCCCACAGTGTGCAGACGTTGGTCATGGGGGCGTCGCACATCTACTATGCCGTCATCCCCGACTCGCTGGCACCGGCCACGTTCAACCTCTCGAACGTTTCGCAACTCTATGAGTACGACTGGTTTCTGCTCAGCCACTATAGCGACCGGCTGGACCGGCTGCGCAACCTGGTGCTCGTCGTCGATGACTGCGCGCCGTTCGATGCGCCGATGGAGCAACTGCCTGAGGACTGGTACCGCTGCATCTACTACAGGTTGTATATGGGATATGACAAGCACTCGTTGTACTCAAAATATGGCTTCGAGTTGTCAAGCTATTCGACATTTCGGCGCAAACTCATGCCTGCGGTGCGTTATGCCGTGTCAGGCCAGGCGACACTCGACTGCGACTCGCTGGGATTTGGGACGGCATTCGGCACGCCCGAGCGGTTTGACTCGCTGGCCATGCAACACGACAGCGACATCGCCATCGAGCGACATCGCTGTAAGGACTGGACGATGGTCGAAAAAAATAGCGACTATCTGTTTAAGATTGCCCAGTGGTGTCAAGCGCATGATGTCAGGCTGGTGCTCGTCACCACACCCATGTGGCACGGATACACTAGCAAGATTGATCGGCAACAGTTAGATGCCATGTACGGCCTGGCGCAGCGGTGTGTCGACGGCTATGGAGCTGTCTACAAGGATTATATGCGTGACACGCGCTTCCAGGGTACTGACTTCTACGATGGCGACCACCTCTCGCGACAGGGGGCCGAGAAGTTCACCCGCATCCTCCGCGACGAGGTGGGGCCATTCTAGGGATCCATCTGGGTAACCTTGAGCGGCCCCAGCTTGCGCACTTTGATTTTGCTGGGGGTGCCCAGGTAGTTGATATGCCCCGTGCCGCTGCCGCGCACGTTCAGCTCGGCTCCATCGGCGTCGATGTCGATGGCACCGGTACCCATCATGCGGCAGTTAATCTGCTGCGCGCTCACGGCCATAGCGTCGATGGTGCCCTTGCCCAGCACCTGGGTCTTGAGCTTCTGGCAGTAGCCGCTGGCCGTAATCAGTCCCTTGCCGGTGATGAGCAGCAGCTCAAGCTCGGGCACCTCAATGTCGCTGGCAGTGATTTTGCCGTTGTCGCTCAGCAGCAGCTTGAGCGCTTTCTTGCTCGCGGGCTTGATGACGGTGAGTGTGCTGTCGCCGGCGTTTTCGGCAACCGACAGATCGGCGCTATAGGCATGCAGGGTGGGTAGGTTGGGCGTGCCCAGCACCTCGGTGGCCACCTGGATGGTGAGTTTGCCGTGCGTGTTGTTGTTGAAAATCAGGCCGTCGGCAATGTTCTGCGGGCAGTCGAACACCACCGTGCCGGCACGCTGGGTGTCGCTGTGATACACCACATTGATGTTGTCGGTGACTACCAGTTGGTCGAAGGTACCCACCTTCAGGTCGTAGTGCTTGCTTTGGGCTATGCCGCACAGCAGGATCAGTGTGCACAGCGCGGTCGTTATTGCTCTCTTCATAGGATTCTTCTGCTTTGATCGGGTAATATATCGTTTTCTATATGGTCCAGAATGGCTTCGAGCTCGGCGCGTGTGCCGGCCTGAAGCATGGCGATGCGTGTGGAGCGAAAATCGTAGATGCCCTTGAGCACGGGCGTGGCGGCCAGGTGGCGGCGGATGTGCAGGATGCCTCTGCGCTCGTCGATGCGGTCGATGCTCTCGGCAATCTGTCGGCGCAGCAGCGACATTTTCTCGCTGTCGCTGATGGTGGGCAATGTGCCGTCGGCAAGATACTGCTTCATCTCGCGGAATATCCAGGGTGCCCCAATCGAAGCGCGGCCCACCATCACGCCGTCCACCCCGTAGCGGTCGTAGTACTCGGCCAACTTCTGGGGCGTGGTGATGTCGCCGTTGCCGATAATGGGGATGTGCATCCGAGGGTTGGCCTTGACTTGTCCTATCAGTGTCCAGTCGGCCTCGCCGTTATACATCTGCGACCGCGTTCGCCCGTGGATGGTCAGTGCTTGGATGCCGCAGTCTTGGAGCTGTTCGGCCAGCTCGACGATGATTTTGTTGTCGTGGTCCCAGCCCAGGCGTGTCTTGACGGTGACGGGCAGCTTGACGGCCTTGACCACTTCGCGCGTAATCTCAAGTAGCAGCGGAATGTTACGCAACATCCCGGCACCGGCACCCTTGCCGGCCACTTTCTTTACCGGACAGCCGAAATTGATGTCCAGCACATCGGGCCGAGCGGCCTCGGCAACACGGGCGGCTTCGACCATCGACTCTACCGTGCGGCCATAAATCTGGATGGCCGCTGGCCGCTCGCCGGGTTGAATAGTGAGCTTGCGCAATGTCGACTCGATGTTGCGAATCAGAGCATCGGCACTGACAAACTCGGTGTACACCATGTCGGCACCCTGCTCGCGGCATATCAGGCGAAACGACGCGTCGGTCACGTCCTCCATAGGAGCGAGCATCACGGGGCGTTCACCCAAGTCTATGTTGCCTATCTTCATGTTAGTATAAACATTTTAGGCGGCAAATTTACTGCTTTTTTCCAATTATTCTACTACTTTTGCACCGTTTTCTGAAATGAACGTTATGAACCGAGAAATATTGCGCATCGCTTTGCCGGCCATTGTGGCCAACATCACCATCCCCGTGCTGGGGCTGCTCGATACAGCTATTGCCGGACATCTGGGCGATGCCACGATGATAGGGGCCATTGCCGTCGGTTCGATGTTGTTCAACTTTGTCTACTGGAACTTCGGATTCTTGCGCATGGGCACTTCGGGCATGACAGCGCAAGCCTATGGGGCGGGCGACCACGCGGCGCAGGCGCGCATGCTGCAGCAGTCGTCGGTGCTGGCTCTGGCCATCGCGCTGCTCATTGTGTTGCTGCAGTGGCCCATCCGCTGGCTGGGATTCTCGGTCATTGGGCCATCGCCCGAGGTGCGCAGCCTGGCTTATACCTATTTTGATATTGTGATCTGGGGGGCACCTCCCACCTTAATGATGATGAGCGTCAAGGGCTGGCTGCTGGGCATGCAAGACTCCAAGGGGGCGATGTATGTCAGTATCGTGGTCAATGTCATCAACATCGTGGCTAGCCTGCTGGCCGTGTACGTGCTGCGCATGGGCTTTGTCGGCATTGCCGTGGGCACGCTGCTGGCACAGTGGCTGGGACTGGCCTATGCGGTGTGGCTGCTGCGTCGCGGCTATGGTGGCTTGCTTCGTCTGATTGACTGGCGCAAGACTTGGCATCTGCGTGGCTCGGGACGGTTCTTCAGGGTCAATGCCGATATCTTTGTGCGCAGCACGCTGCTCATGTTGGCTAATCTGTTTCTGGTGTCGGTGGGGGCGCGTAGTGGTGACCTCATTCTGGCCGTCAATGCCCTGATGCAGCAGCTCAACTCGCTCTTCGCCTATTTTATGGATGGCATTGCTTTTGCCGGCGAGGCACTGGTGGGCAAGTACTATGGTCGCCGCGACTCGCGGCATCTGCGGTTGTGTGTGCGTCGCCTGTTTGTGTGGGCGGCCGTACTCACCGGGGCTTTCACACTGGTTTATGCCTTTCCGCAACACATCTTTGCGCTGCTCACCGACGACCAGCCCGTGCGGCTTGCGGCCATGGACTATCGCTGGTGGTGCGCTCTGCTGCCGGTGTGCGGCGCGGCGGCCTTTGTGTGGGACGGTGTGTTTATCGGCCTGACCTACAGCCGCGGCATGCTATGGGCGGTCGCTGTGGCCGATGCCTTCTTCTTTGTCCTCTACTTCATCCTTCCGGCCTCGATGGGCAACCACCGTCTCTGGCTGGCGTTTGTCACCTACCTCACTATGCGAGGTGTGGTGCAGACGGTGTTGTACTCCAGTAAGTTACGCACTTCTCTCAAAAATTAATGGGAACTATATACCTATTGTCCCCTTGGTGCCCTGAAAGGGCTATCCGATTACAGGCGGGGGCGTAAGCCCCCGTGTCGAATCGTTTGATAGACACCGCCCCATCGGGGCTACTGCAACTTTGCATCAGGGGACAACTGGTATATAGCCCCTAACTGTAATTGTTCAGCGATTACGTCGGAGACGCAAAAATGCTTCGAAGAAGCTATTTGTTCGAAATCTTGTGCAAACGAGCGCAGAACCGAGCTTGCTCGAGTTCTGCCGAGTGCAGCCAAGATTATCCAAATCAGATAGCTCCTCTCGTTTCTCAATACACAACAATGTATGATTACTGCTCAACAGTAAGCCCGAAGGGCTG
>JAFUVK010000027.1 GCA_017477555.1 Muribaculaceae bacterium | reverse complement strand
TTGCCATGTCATTGATGATTTTTGCCTTTTGGAATGCAGCACTAAGGTAAGTGAAAAATCTGACATGGCAAAATCCTGGGCAACTTTTTGTTGCCCAGGTGATTATAAAAAATGTTAAGCTATTATGCTGCGGATTTTAGGCTGAAGAAGTATCACTACGATGATATGGAGGATCAGTGTCTGCTGATGAACAAGGTATTAATGCTTACTTCGGAGAATATACACATGAACAATTTCATGTTCGAGCCGCTGGTTGATATTTCTATACTATATTTGAAACAGTTGTATGAGGAAGTGAAGGAGTTGATGAGACATTGACTTTGACCATGCGCAATGTTCAGTTTTGAGTTTTGTGTCAGTTTAAGGGGTGTCTTCAAGGGGTTCTCCAGATTCTTCGCTGCCCTCTCATTTCCATAAATAAAAGGGTAAATCAATATTTGTTTGGTTATTTGGCCTAATTTCGTTTGGTCATTTGGCATTATGTTTTTGCATCATATGACTCCAACAAACCTTTGAAACAGCCAAGGCATTTCGGGCGAAATCTATCGTTTTTTGGTTAGATTTCGCCCGAAATGAACTGATGACCCCGAAAAGGACGAACTAAGTTATTATTCTAATGTCCAAAAGATAACGCATTAAAATACTCAGTATTCGCATAAATATTCATTTGCCCACGCAGAAGTGGGCGAAGATTTCGCCGAGGATCTCGTCGGTGGTGATCTGGCCGGTGATGGTGCCCAGGTGGTGGAGGCACTGGCGGATGTCTTGACTGACGAGGTCGCCGGGCAGGCCGTCGCGCAAGCCGACAAGGGTGCGCTGCAGGGCCTCGTGGGCTCGTCGTAAGGCCTGGTAGTGGCGCGCATTGGTGATGATGACGGTGTCGTCGTCGACTTGCGGTAGTGCCGCCGCCTCTACGATGTGGTGCTCCAGGCGTGCCACGTCGGCCTCGCTGTGGGCACTGATGGCCACCACGGGTGTCTGGGGCTGCAGTCGGTTCAGCAGGGCCGTAACGGGTTGCCCGTCGGCAAGGTCGGTCTTGTTGACCACGGCGATGAGGTGCTTGTCGTGGCAATGTGGCAGTATCTGGTGGCTGAATTGCTCGATGTGTGGCAGAGCGGCTGTGCCGTCGATGACCCACAGCACGATTTGTGCCTGGTCCATTGCGCGGAAGGAGCGTTCTATTCCCATGGTCTCGACGAGGTCGTCGCTGTGGCGGATGCCTGCGGTGTCGATCAGACGGAACAGCGTGCCTCCCATGGTGATGGTGTCCTCGATGACATCGCGTGTGGTGCCGTGGATGTCGCTCACCAGCGCGCGGTCGTCGTGCAGCAGGGCATTGAGCAGTGTCGACTTGCCGGCGTTGGTCTGGCCCACGATGGCCACGGGCACGCCTCCCCGAATGGCATTACCGGCATGGAACGACTGTGCCAGGCCGGCAATTTTCTGCTCAATCTCGCTGGCCAGTGCGGTGACTTGTGTACGGTCGGCAAACTCCACATCCTCTTCGCTGAAATCCAGCTCCAGCTCCATCAGTGCCACGAAGTGCAGCAGCCGCTCGCGCAGTGCAGCCAGCTCGCGGCTGAGTCCGCCACGCATCTGGTTCAGCGCCAGCCGCGCCGATGCCTGCGACTGTGCGGCGATGACATCGGCCACCGCCTCGGCCTGCGACAGGTCGAGGCGTCCTGCCACCACTGCCCGTCGCGTGAATTCTCCGCCGGTGGCCATGCGGCATCCGGCATCGATGAGCGTGGCCAGCAATTGCTGCTGAATCCATCGTGAGCCATGGCAAGCTATTTCAATCACGTCTTCGCCGGTGAACGAGTGCGGCCCGCGGTAGAGTGTGAGTACCACCTGGTCGAGCAGACTTCCCTGCGAGTCGATGATTTGTCCCAGATGGACGGTGTGGCTGCGCATGTCGTTGAGTGGCTTTCCCCGCCATCGGCTAGCCACGATGTCTATGGCTTCGGGGCCGCTCACCCGTACCATGGCGATGCCCCCCATGCCCGGTGGAGTGGCAATGGCACAAATGGTGTGGGCAGTAAGTGAATTGTTGTCGTTGGTCATAGGTCTTTGTCGGCACTGATTGCTAAGCAACAGTAAAACAATAGCTTGGTACGATTTGGATAATCTCGGCTGCACTCGGCATTGCTCGAGCAACCACGAAGTGCTCGCGACCGGACGGGAGCCCGAAGGGCAAGCGCAGCGCAGCAACCTCGGCAGTGCGCTCGTTGGCACGAGATTTGTTATGGTGGTGTCTCCAGCTCATCTTTTTGTCCCTTCTTGCTTTGCTCATCAGTCGTTATGCCCGCATAACTCCTTCTTCACAAAACAAAAATGAACTAAAATCATACCCACTTATTTTCTTACGGTTGCTAACGGGGTGCAAATTTACGGACATTTATTCGGTTGACCAATGTGGATGTGGAAAAAATTTGGCCGTTTGTGCTGAATGTTGTAACTTTGACCCCAAAATTCAATTCACAATGTTTTTTGATTCAAAATCTTAAGGCGTTGTGCTTTGCTTCCGTTTTACTGTGCCTCCAGCCTGTCGTGTTTAGATGTTAGACTTCGGCTGCGGCCGATCAGGCGTCGCACCGCATCTCCTACGGCAGTGGGGGTGCAGCTTGGCTGTCAGTATCACTTTTAATTCCCAATTAAGAAAACTCGTTACTCAATCATGAAATATCTAACTGTTATCAGCCGCTTGCTGCCCGTAGCGATGGCGATGGTGTGGGCCACCGTCGGCGCGCAGCCCTGGCAAGACCCCAGTATCAACCAGGTGAACCGTGAAGCCCGTCGTGCCAACTTCTTTGCCTACGAGAGCGAGGCTCTGGCCATGCAGGGCGACAAGGCCGCGTCGAGCCGCTTCATGAGCTTGGAGGGCCGCTGGCGATTCCACTTTGCCCGCAACCGCGACCAGGCTCCAGCAACGTTCTATTCGCCGAGGTTCGACGACTCGGGTTGGACCGATTTTCCGGTGCCAGGGCTGTTTGAACTGGAGGGCTATGGCGCCCCCATCTACAAGAACATCGGTTATGCGTGGGCCACAACCTTCGACTCCAACCCACCCGTGGTGCCAACGACCGACAACTATATCGGCTCGTACCGCCGTACCATCGACCTTCCCGACTCGTGGCACGGGCAGCGCGTCTACCTGCACGTGGGCTCGGCGACGAGCAACCTGACGGTTTGGGTCAACGGGCGACAGGTGGGCTACAGCGAGGACTCGAAAGTAGCTGCCGAGTTCGATATCACGCCTTATGTGAAGCGCGGCCGCAACCTCATTGCCATGCAGGTGATGCGATGGTGCGACGGCTCCTATCTCGAGGACCAGGACTTCTGGCGGCTGACGGGCATAGCGCGTGAGGTGTATCTCTATGCGCGCCCCAAGGCTCACATCACCGACTTGACCATCGGCCAGGACTGGGTGGACGGCACCGGTGTGCTCGATGTGAACGTGTCGCACGTGGGCAAGGCTACCGTCGAGGCCCGTCTGCTCGATGCCGCCGGCCACGAAGTGGCGCGCGGGTTGCATGCCACCATCGCGCAAGTGGATGGTTGGACGGCCGAGACCCCCACGCTCTACACCCTCCTGGTGACCTTGCGCCAGGGCGAGACAGTGCAGGAGGTGGTGCGCCAGCGTGTGGGCTTCCGCCACATAGCCATAGACGGAGGCCAGCTGCTGGTCAACGGGCAACCCGTGCTCATCAAGGGGGCCAACCGCCACGAGCTGGACCCCGACGGGGGCTACATCGTGTCGGTAGACCGGATGATTGAGGACATCGCCATCATGAAGCGCCTTAACATCAACGCTGTGCGCACCAGTCACTATCCCGATGACCCACGATGGTATGACCTGTGCGACGAATATGGACTCTATGTCACCGCCGAGGCCAACCTCGAGAGCCACGGCATGGGCTATGGCGAGACAACGCTGGCCCGCCGCGACGACTTCTTGCAGATGCATCTGGAGCGCAACCAGGCCAATGTGCTCACACTCAAGAACCATCCTTGCATCATCGTGTGGTCGCTGGGCAACGAGGGCGGCTACGGGCCAAACTTCGAGAAGGCCTATGCCTGGGTCAAGGCCTGCGACCCGTCGCGTCCGGTGCAATATGAACGTGCTGAGCTTGAGGGCAAGAGCGACATCTTCTGCCCGATGTATTACTATTACCCCGACTGCGAACGCTATGCGCAGAGCGATGACCCGCGGCCGCTCATCCAGTGCGAGTATGCGCACGCCATGGGCAACTCCATGGGCGGACTCAAGGAGTACTGGGACCTTGTGCGTCGCTGGCCCAAGTACCAGGGCGGCTACATCTGGGACTTTGTCGACCAGGGACTGCGCGATGTCAGCCCCGTCACAGGCCGCGAAATCTTTACCTACGGCGGCGATTATGGCCGTTATCCTGCCAGCGACTACAACTTCAACTGCAATGGCATCATCGCCCCCGACCGTCGGCTCAACCCGCATGCCCATGAGGTGGCCTACTGCTACCAGAACGCCTGGGTGCGCGACGTCGACATCCGTCAGGGCAAGATAGAGGTCTACAACGAGTACTTCTTCAGCACGCTTGACCACCTGCGGCTGGTGGCTCATGTGCGCACACTGGGCCAGACCGCCTGCTCCAGCAGCCACATGATTGACATCACGGGCATCGGGCCACAGGAGCGTCGCGTGCTGCAAAGCACCGCGCTGCGCGATGCCATAGCCCAGGCGCTGCTCACCGAGCACGCCGAGGTGGTGGTCGACTTTGAGTTTCTGGCCCGAGCGGGCCTGCCGCTGGTCGACGAGGGGCAGGTCATGGCCCATGAGCAGCTGGTGGTGCGTCCCTATGAGTTTGCCGCCATTGCGCCCGAGCGGGCTGCTGTGGCAGTCGAGCAGACCAATGCCTACATCCGGCTGCAAGCCGCCGGCACCACAGTGACCGTGGGCAAGCGTACGGGTTGGATCGACTATCTCGACCTCGACGGTGCGCCCTTGCTGGCAAACCGCCGCAGCATCACGCCCGAATTCTGGCGCGCCCCAACCGACAACGACTATGGTGCCAACCTGCAACGTCGCTTTGGCACCTGGCGCGAGCCGCGCATGGTACTACTCTCGTGCGCTCTGCGCGACAGTGGTCGCGTGGTGGCGCAGTTCGACTTGCCCGACCAGCAGGCCCACCTGACGATGACCTACACGCTCACCGCCGACGGCCAGGTGGTGGTGCGGCAGCAGATGACCACCACACCGGGTGCCGACGTGCCACACCTGTTCCGCTACGGCATGCAGCTGCAGCTGCCCGCCGCATTCGGCCAGGTGAAGTACCACGGGCGAGGACCGGTGGAGTGTTACGTCGATCGCCAGAGCAGCCAGCACCTGGGCATCTACACCAGCAACGTGGCTAATGAGTATTACGACTACATCCGTCCGCAGGAGAGCGGCAACCATACCGACGTGCGCTGGTTCCAGGTCTGTGACGGCCAGGGGCGCGGCATCAGGGTGTGGAGCGATGCCCCGTTCGAGGCCAGTGCCCTGCCTTACACCGTGGCGCAACTCGACGATGGCCCTGTCAAGGAGCATGCCTGGGGCCACCACAGTGGCGACCTGGTGCCGCAGGGCATCACCCAGCTCCACATCCAGCAGCGGCAGATGGGGTTGGGCTGCGTCAACTCCTGGGGAGCCTGGCCCTTGGATCAGTACATGCTGCCCTATGCCGACCGCGACTTCACCTTCGTCCTCCAGCCCCTGTTCCATACTTCTCAGCAGTAGAGTAGTGAGATAGTAGAGTAGTAAGGAAGGTAAGTAAGGTAGTAGAGTAGCGGAGTAGTAGGGTAGCGGAGTAGTGGGGTAGTAGGGTAGTGGAGCCGTTACCTATTTGTGGCTGCCACCGGTTCCCTTGCCCCGGCGAGTGAAGGGGTAGGGTGGGGGCAGAGTGCCCACACCTAAAAAACTACCATCCATCAACAACCTTGATTACTTTTGCCAGCTGCATCAGTTCAGCGAACTGATGCAAACCGCAACACGTCTAAAAAAAAGCACTAAAAAACGGCAGAAATTTGCAAAATTCCGCAAAAAACAATAACTTTGCACATTCCCTTTTTCTAAAAGTGTTATTTTTGAAGGGAATCAATCTAATATGAGACTATATGCGCAGGACAATAGCTTTTACGATACTTTTTTTGACTTGTGTCGCTCAATTGTTTGCAGTCAACGACCGCAATTATATTTATCTATTTGACTGTACGGGGTCGATGGTAACAAACAAAGTTTGGGAACCGGCAAAGAAATTCTTGAACAAAGAGATTGAGCGGTTGGACAAACATAGCCGGGTAACCGTCATACCTTTTAAGCAGACTGTGTTTGCGGTTTCTACGTTTATGCGTCCACAATTTACTTGGGGCAATGTCGACCAGCAGTTGGAGAATGCTCTGAATGTCAAGCAGCGGTATACCGACATCTGCCGCGTGTGGGATGCAGCACAGGGCAAGCTGGTCAAAGAACGTGACAACTACATCATCTTGTTGACCGATGGGCAAAATGGTGACGGAGAGAACGGAATCAAGCTGTTGTGTGATAAACTGAATGAATGGAAGCGCAATCATGCAGGCAATGTCTATGCGTTCTATGTTATGCTCACAGACGAAGCCAAAAGCATCAAATCGTGTGTCGGAGGCGATGGCGACAATTTGTTTTTTATTGATGCGGGGGGCAGTATTCCCACATTTGCCGCCTGTGCCCCGACTGCTCCCATTCCCAGTTATCGCTTTGTTGGCAATAAGACCTCGCAGGTGGTTGTTGTGCCTGTGTCTTGTGGTGGAACATTTAAAGATGTGGAGGTAGAGAGTGACGACCCCAACTTCAAGGTGGAAATGGTGGATGGAGTCATCAATGACGGGCAAGTCAAATTGCGCATCACCTCGCGGCATCGCGATGTCAAATCATTGAATCAAAGTCTAGGTGTAGAACATTATCAAATTCATGGTCAATTGGATGCCAGTGATGCCGGTTTGATGATAGTGAATGAATGTTGTGTAAACATCGAAAATAAGAACGAGCGCGCTCTGTCGTTTGAGATGCTTGATGAGCAGAGACCCTCGTTGGGAACAGCGCATTACTACCCACGCCTGCTCTTTTGGCCCGCAAAGGATATCGACACGCTCCGGTTTGAATTAACCCCTGTTTTCAGTCCTGAGGCCGTCCTGGCGAGTGCAGTGGCGCATTTCGACTTATCACAACCCACTAAAGGGAGTCAAATCTTTGTTGATGGAGAAGCCACCCGGCATTTGGTGGTTGATGCTCGTAACCCACGGCCAGTACGGGTTGGTATCGTGTTCGACCCATCCACAGCCGATTCTCGTTACGAACTGGTGCTTCAAGCGGTAGACTCTAAAAATCTTGATTGTATCCAGAATACTAGGCCTGCCCACAGGTTCACTTATGTGATGACGGCGGCGTTTGAGCGCGATTGGAATCCTCTGGCGCACATACTGATGTGGCTAGCTATTATTACGGTGCTGTTGTTGCTCTTGTGGTTCGCGGTTTTGAAACGTACCTTCTACCCTGCAATAAGGGTTGCGCAACTAAGGATAACCGAACCTTATTATTCTCAACGAACCATAAAGGGGGCGCGGCGAGTGGTGCTGACCAATCGTCCGTGCAAGCAATCGTGGGTCAACCGTGTGTTCACCGGACGAATCATCTATGAAGTCAATCCGGCCTGGGCCACTCCCGTGGTGCTTGAGAGCCGCAAGCATCAGGTCAAGCTGCGTCCCTCGCCGGCCTACGTGCTCGATCCTCCCGCTTTCGCTTTGGTTAAGCAGGTTGATTACACATTGCGGTATACTGCTGGCGATGACGAGAAACATGTATTTACAGTCTATTAACAAATAAAGATAAAATGTATGGCTACTAAAATCAAACGCAGTCTGTTTATCGGCCTGGGCGGAACAGGAATGACCGCCCTGCTGCACACCAAACGTATGTTTATCGACACATACGGCGAGGTTCCGCCGATGGTGGGCTTCTTGGGTATTGACACAGATGGTGACTGGTATTCTCGTGACTTGGTATCGAAATATGGCAGAGTGATATTGGAGCCGAATGAACAACTGCCCATCCTGGTGTTGGATGCGCAACCCATCTACAAAGTTCATCAAGACCGCTTTGCCTGGTTGCCCGAGAAAAACCTGAAGGCTCTGACATCTATGAAGCTTGGTGCCGGACAGATTAGAACCAATGGCCGTTTTGCCTTTACAGTGAACTATGATGACGTGAAGGTGAAACTGATGGATGTGCTCAATCGCATCACCTCGGCCAGTCATATCAGCAATACCGACTATGAGCTACTGGGGGTGGCCGATGTTGAAATCCATATGGTGTTCTCGGTGGCTGGCGGCACAGGCAGCGGCATTTTCTTGAATATGGCTTACACCATCAAGGAAGTGGCTCCAGGGTGCAAGCTGATGGGCTATGCCGTTTTGCCCGATGTGTTCCGTGCCATGTCGGGTACAACGATGGGACGTGTCAAGGCCAATGGTTATGCCGCTATCGAAGATCTGGACTGGTTCATGCACTTGACCATGGGGTCGGAGCCACACGAGTTGTTGTATATTCGTGGCAGCCAGCTAGCCAGTCAGCGGCCTTTCAACTCGGTGGTTTTCATCGACAATAAGAATCGTAACAATGATTCTTATGACCATGTCGATAAGTTGACCGAAATGATCAGTCTGGCGCTTGTTACAGCTGCCGGTCAATTGTCGCAGGCCAGTGCCAGTGTAAACGACAATCTGGAAAAGTGCATCCGTGACGGTGAGATGGACATTGAGGGAAAGATGGCTTGGGCCGGCGGCATGGGAGCCAGCGAGATTGTGTTCCGTGGCGAGGATTTGAGCGACATCTATGCCATAAAAGCGGCAAACTTCGTGATTGACAATATGCTCAACACGGGCCAAGACGTCGATGCTATAGTGAATAGCTGGATTGACAGTCCTGAGGTCAAGATCAGGGAAAATAATGGCTTTGACAATGTGATTGACTTCATGCTCGATAAAAATCCCAAGTTTGGCATGGGCACTATTAATGAAGCTCAGAATGCGCAGGCCGAGATTGACGGATATGTGGCCAGCAGTATGCCCAAGGACGATGACTTGACAGAGCGGTGCAATGAACTACAGGAGCGCGTGCGCAATGAGTTCCACAAGTTGATGGTGACTGAGATCAACAAGCCCTGCGGAGTGGGTTCGGTCGAGAAGATTCTGGTCAGACTCAAAGCGCAGTTCGACATCATGATGCGCGAGATGCGCCAGGAGCGTGAGCAGATGCTGCAACGCGAGCCGCAACAGGTGGAAGCCATCAAGGCCGCGGTCAACGATGTCAAAGAGTATGACAGCCGCTTCTTCAAGCGGACCATAACGCTCGAGGAGAAGAAACAGCAGGCCATGAGTTGTGCTTACGACCTAGTGGTGACCCGGCGTGAGATAAAGCGTCGCGACATGGCCATACAGTTCTACACATTCATGAATGTCATGATCAATGACGCGATGGCCCATGTGGCTGCAGTGCGGCAGAAACTTGAGGGCGTCTATCGCGACAATGCCGAGCGCCTGTCCGTTATCCAGAACCGCATCGACAGTGACAATCAGCTGTTCCAGATCGACCTGGCGCAGAACTATGTCACGCAAATACGTCTTAACACTGAGGAGGTCAACATCAACGACCTGCTGAACTCGATGCCCGGTAGTGAACGCTTCTACTCCATCGCCAGCAAGAACAACAACGAGGTGGCCCAGACGATTTATGATTACACCAAGGGGCTGAACGGTTCACGGCGCTGGTCGGGTATGACCATTGAGCAGATATTTGACGAAATGTCAGAATCTGACTTCAACAACTTGGTCGACATCGCCTTGCGCAAGTCTATGCCGCTGTTCACTTATAACCATCAGGGATATATGCCCACTAAACAACCGACTGACATTTACTTCTTGGGCATTCCCAGCAAGAACTGCCGCTTCAACAAGGCATTTGTCAAAGGCCGGGTCAAGGGTGTGAGCGAGGTCGATGAGTCGATCATCGGCATGAAAAACCGTGTGATTATTTATCGACAGATTGGTGTGGTGCCGGCTTATGCCATCAGTGCGGTGCCTTCGTGCAAGATTGAATATGATAATAGCACGGCCGACAGTCACATCGATGCGTTGCTCACCACTCGCATGGTGCGTGAGGAGTACTCTTTGATGCCCAGCAGGGCAGCCGACAACACGCTCGACTTCTGGGTCAAAGGCATCATTTTCGGGTTAATACGAAACGATGGCGAGTGCTATTATTATAAGGACGTGGACAATTCCGATGCGGCACTCGATGACTTCTGGATTAAGTTGAGCCCATACCGCGACGATTCTTATAGTATGTTCCGTCGTGTATGTAAGTCGGTCGAGAGCCAGTATGAGCAACATTTCAATGGCCTGCAGCGTGAAAAGGGTGATGCGTATCTGCGCTCAATCATCGATGATGCCAAAGCCAACTATTTGGTCAAGTACTCACAAATTATGATGCCCAAAGACGAGATCAAGAAGAAAGGCAATGAAGCGGTGGCTCGATTGATTACCGACGAAATCAATTATGTAACCAAGCAATTGTAATGAGACATCACGTTCACCTGTTCATGGGCTCACCGCTGGAGGCGGCGGCTTATGAAGTGCCTCGTTACGCAATGACGAATGGGGTGAGGGAGGTTTGGCCTTTTGTGCACTCCCTGCTGTGGAGCCACAGCGATGAGGCTGGTATTGAGGTGACATCGGTGTCTCTGGCCGGAAGCCCAGACAATATCTTTCTTGGCGATGCTGGCCAGGTTAAAACCGAACATGTCGTGCTTGATGACCTATCGGACGAAGCAATCGAAAGGTTTTTCAAGGATTTGTATCGCCACACGGTAACTATCGACAATCCTGGCCAGCCGGCCAACCTGTTGTTGACCTTGACTGTGCCTTTGTGGGAGGAATTGATGGTTGAGGATGCTGTGTGTTTGCTGCAAGGGCTGGCAAAGATTGAACTTGATTATGAGGTCGATGTCATAGGGCTGGATGCTGAATTGGCCAGCCTGTTGCCTGTTGGTGGGCAGGAATTGTCGACCGATGCGTTCAAGTCGCTTAACAAGCAGGGTTGGGAGAGGTTGACTGATGCAGCTCGGGCAAATGCGAAAGGAAATATCAAGCACTTGATTCCCCTGCATGACAACAATGGACAAGCGGCACTCATGATCGACCAAGATGGGCTGGTACGCATATTAGTCCAGTGGAGTCTACTTTGTGCTGAGAGCTACACTTTGTTCTTTCCACCTAGTTTTGACCCAGATCATGAACTGACCGCTATAGGGTTCTCAGTATTGCATCTCGACAAGAGCTATTTTGTCAGATATCTGATGGCCAAAGCATTTGTGCATGTCTTGGAACGCGATAATGTCACTCAGCAAGATGTTGATGTCAACAAGATTGCGCCAATTGCTGGGAGGTGTTTGCAGGATGGCCAGCTGAAGCGCGATTTCACGCGTCTGTTCTCCTCGTTTTGGCAAAATAAGGTTAAGCCACTGATTGAAGGACGATTCAGTCATGCCGATATTATTGCTCGGTTGTCGCCCGAGTTGACCCAGCTGTTTCAGCACGAACTGTTCGATGCATTGCAGGATTGCATCAAGGATGAGCAACTCTCTTTGCCCGAGCGCAAGTGTGTTATGTCGCTGGTCTTAGGGCTTGACGACAAGCAGTTGGTGGGCAATATCTTCAACGACAAGCAATTGAATATCGACGATGTGGTTGTCGAGCCTCTGCAACTGTTTGTTGATCAGTACAATCAAGAGGAGGATGTAAGCCCATCACTGCAGGCTCTGGCCGATGAAAATGGAAAGCTGTTCATTCCCACTGACACCATCAGAAGCCTCAAGGGGCAAATGCGTGACTCGACGCGCTACATACGTCAGCAAGCCCAACGGCTCGATACGCTCAAGGCGCAAATAGAAAATGTGAAAGAAAGCAAGCGCCGACTCACTGAGAATGGGTTCTTATTTGAAGGACAGACCTATAAGCTCCTTACTGAAATAGGTGAAAAAACCTTCGACGAGGACTATCAGGGGCATGACCAGCTGCCGCCGGCCGTTGACTTGAGAAACGGATTCACCGATATTCGCAATCAAGGCGCATTGGGAGCATGCTCGACGTTTGCCTCGGTGGCGGCCATGGAATACATCATGAAGAAGAACAAGCAAGAGTCTGACTTGAGTGAGGCTTTTGTGTTCTATAATGCACGGAAATCACGAGGTATAGAGAACGAAAATGCGGGAACCACGATTTATGATGCCATTACGGCAATGCATGATCTGGGCATCTGCATCGAAAGTTTGCACCCCTACGATGCCGATAGCTACACTTTGCCGCCAACAGACGAGGCCCTAGAGGATGCTCTTACCCGTAGGGTGGTTACAGCCAAGAATATACGACTGGGCGATGATATCGATCGTAATGTCAATGCGATAAAGTCGGCTGTTGCTGACGGCTTCCCTGTTGTCTTCGCTCTAAATATTTATGACTCGTTCGATGCATCGTTCGACTCGTCGAGGGGATTTATCAGTCGCCCCACCGACGATGAGGTTAGCGAATACTATGAAAAATATGGCGACGAGCGGCAATATCATGCAATGGTCATCTGTGGCTATAGCGACGAGCAGCGCATCTTTATTGTCCGCAATTCGTGGGGGACAAGATTTGGCGACAAGGGGTATTGCTACTTGCCCTATTCCTATGTAGGTGACAAGAAACTCAGCATTCAGCACTGCATCATCACGGAGGTGCGGATTCCTGACGGATCGACCGGGACCTCGACCGCTCCCGATGAGAAACAGAAGCATGTTCAGTTCGACCAGACCGATGCTCTGATTGATATTGCCGTCACTGGCATTTTGCTCGATGAGGAGAGAGTGCGTCTGAAGCGGATGGAGGATTACTATAAGCGACTTCATGCGGCCTATCGTACGTTGCTTAATCAATTGTGCAATAACAATCATCGCAGGGCCATAGCTCACAATGCTCGTAACAGACTTGCCGCCCAGGTAGCTGCTGTGGACCAGCAAATCGCAGGGTTGCAAAACGCTCGATCAGATGAACTGAAAACGCACGATAGCAATTGCTTAAGAACACAGATGTGGATTGCCATTGTCGCAATAGTGAGCGGTTTAATCACAGGTACTTTAGCCTATTGGCATAGCTCGATATGGCCCGTGCTTGGTATGGCGACAGTCGCGATTGTGGCGGTTGGGGGGCTTTACTACAGCAATATGCACAGCAAGCGAAAACAAACTGAGCACAAATATGAAGAACAAATCAATCGGTGGGTTGACAGGAAGACTCAATTGCAGCGTGAGCACAATGTCATCGAAATGAAAATGCATTTTGCGGGAATCTTCATTGAGCAGTTTGAACAGATGCGTGACAGGCTTAATGCCAAGTATCGCTGTATGTGCTCGTTTTTGGGCAATTTGAGCACTTGGTATGGTGAGCTGAAGCAGGCACTCGGCACTATGGACAGCCATGCGCAAATCCGAACGTTTATCTCTGTGCTTGACAATGAGCAACTTGACATGTATTTTGATGAGAATGCTCCGTCGGTGACTAAAGATGTGCGTTTGGCCTCGTTCTTCGATGACTATAAGATGGATGAGGGGGGTATTACAGCATTTCGAGCAAACCTGGAGGAAAACTTGGCGGCAAGTTTGCTTAAGCTGTTACATGATTTCTCGTTACTGCGTTATATTACGCGGGCTGTATCGTTCCCGTTCTTGAAAGAGCCGGAGGAATTGTCGGGCATTCTGGGTACGATGAGCCAGCGATCGGCACCGTTTGCTCATATCCAGCAGATTGAAGCACACACTGCCGATGTGAAGTATGTGATGATTCATGCTGCGAGCGAGCAAGAGCAGAAGTCGTGGCGTGATACTTACCGCAGGTTCTTCAGCATTGCACCTAATGAGGCTTACATCGCATCACCGTTCCAGCTGGTGGTATTGAGCACCAAGAATATCGCGCTAGGACAACTTCGCTGATGCAACGAACAACGCTGCTGTAGCTTAGCGAATTACGCCTCCGCGTCACATCATAAGCAGAGTGGGAACCCATCCAGTGAATCTGTAACGACTCAGCGATTCGTGTCAATGAGCCTTGGTATCGAGTCCCTCCCCCCCTGGCAGGGGGGAGAGGGTGTGGCACATGAGCAATCGTATGGAAGGGATTGCGGGTTGAGGCGCAGTCTGGCTGCTTGACATGGATTCCGCCGACGAGTTGTCCATTAGTGTCCACTCCGTCCACTGGACAGCTCACAGCAGCCGGAAAGTCCGCAAGGAGAAGTGCACAATCACTTGGTCAAGTTTCTTGTTATCAATGCTTTGTATTGAGTGTTTGTGCTTTGTGGCGGGTAGAGGCTAGGGGTGGGGTTATCGCCAATTGTGACTGCCGCAATGTAGGGCTATGCCATGGCGAGGCCACTGAAAAAGTACCCGATTTTCGGTAGTCGCACCTGTAAAATCGCACAAAGTCGGCTTTCTGCTCCTTTTTCTTGCCGCCGTGGTCGACTTTGTGCGTTTTTTCGCCTTGAGACCACCCATAGGTATACCCC
>JAFUVK010000058.1 GCA_017477555.1 Muribaculaceae bacterium | reverse complement strand
CCCAATGTCGTAACCTATGACAATCGTGTTAAAAAAGTATTGAAACATGAAGAAAGCGAACCCTTTCAAGTAGAAATAGTGATTCAATATGATGCCGAGACCCAACAACCCGATATGTTGGGAGTGACGAATACCAATATACAATATATTTTGGGCGGACTACCTAACACGATTTCGAGCATTCCATTTTTAATAGAAGGTGGCATCTACGATTTCTCCGCCACTTTCAAGCAAATGAATGCCCAATCGACCTGGCTTCACACTCTCTACGTCTTCCACGAACAAGTTTGCATCGACAAAGATACCACAATCATTTTATCCGCTGATGAAGCAAAGAACCATATCAGAATCCAAACCCTCACGATTGACGGAAAACCAGTGAACACAGGCAAATGGCATCAAGAAGATGACGGCACATTGACCTGCGTTGAAGAAGGGAATATGGAAGAAGTATTCAGCTTCAACTTCATCTATTGCAAGGATTATGGTGTGATATACGGTATGGACATATTCAACCCGTATTATACATTTGGTGTACTTCTCGACAATGATGACTATAATCAGCCACTAGGAGAAATGCGAAGCGACTACTATGTGAACGATGTCAGTGACCGTATCATATTTAATGCAAACCGTATGTCCCTTGACGCGAACCTTAATTGTTATACCTCAAATTATGAAGTGCAGGGAGTTTGCCGAGACACTACATTGACTAACAACCCATCTGATTACAAACTATACTCCGATTCTTTTGAAAGAGGCTGTATAGAAGGATCTGAAACACATTCTTCATTAAATTTCTATGTCCTAAAACCAGGTTCAGCAGGAGAATTCCATATAACCATCAACTCGATTGAGCCTTTAGCAAAAGGAGAAAAAAAGAACTTTTATATTGGCGCATCACCAGAAATCAGCCAATATCCATTTGTACCAATGGTAGAGGCTGGACGCAGTATTCCATCTGGACAGACACCATGGGGTGAAAAGGTGTTTGATAACACATTGATGACTGCACCACTGATAAATCTTGATAGTAAAGTAGTATTTGCAAACAATGGCACAGCCCTAACACATAATGGCATTACTTTTCATTTAGAGCAGAGTGATGTACTCGATGCATTCGGTCAGGACACTCGCCAGATTCCCTTATACCCCACCCATCCTGCTTTTACTTTTTCGAGTGACGAGAAAGCAGGTGAGTTAGGAAACAATAGTCCCATGCTCTTGACCCAATTCCATCATTATAGCGATCATATTGAAGGTACCGCTTACGGCATAGGCAGATATGGTGAAAAGGTTTATAGTTATGATAACTATAAGGTTTGTGCAAAAAACAATGGAAATGAATTTTTCTTGGGCGAAGGAAGAGCATGCTTACAATATGTCGACTTGACAGAGTCATTGAGCGGAGTAGTTGATATTGAGCTCGTTTCTGATAACTATTTAGTTGATGAAATGCCTGCTAACAATCATTGCAAGATACATTATTGTGTAGCCTTTGAGGACAATCAAGCACCCACATTGACTAATCTGCAATTCAGAGACAACAATGGTCTGGTGACCGACCGGTTTAAAGATAACAATGATGGCCTGTTGCAGTTTCTTGCAGGAGATTTTAATGAAGACAGGACACCCAATGATTGCTTATACTGGAATCGCCAAATGCCTGAGTCTGTTGAGGTAAGTTACTCTCCCTATGGCGAGAGCAACTGGAATGAACTGAACGTGGAGGAAGTCCCTGAATATTTTTGGCCATTACTGGGTTGGTTTTACCGCGGGTCGCTGGCTGGTGTGACGGGCGAGGCATTGAAGGGCTGGTTTGACCTGAAGGTGAAATTGACCGATGCGGCCGGCAACTGGCAGGAGCAGGTTATCAGTCCCGCCTTCTGCATCGATGACCTGGCCTACACCAGTGTTGCAAATGTGGGCAGCACGAATGTCCACGAAGTGGCACGCTACAACCTGGCTGGCCAGCGCATTGACACCAACACTTCCGGTATCGTTATTATTAAGATGAGCGACGGCACAGCCCGCAAGACAATTCAGTAAGACCTCATACCTCCTAAATTCCCTTTAAGAGGTAACTTGAAGGGCGGTTACTACATTCGTAATCTCATGCAGATTGTGCGGATCGGCAGATGTTTTAGTTTGCTCAAATCCGCAAGATCTGCATGAGTTTTTCTCACGGAGATTTTGATTCACACGTATCCATTCAGCGGAACAAATCGGCGTAAAAAACGAGGTAATCACGCGGCACCTCCGTACATTGTGGCTAATCACGCGGCACGCCGCGTCCCTACCTTTGTGGCGGATCAGGCGGCACGTCCGTATTGTTGACACCCAACTGGTTATCTTCGCTGAATAGTTGCATTTATATAAATATTTGTGAATTATCATTAGTGATGCAGTATGGCTAATAATGACCCAGTAAAAATAATGATCATTTGTGGGAATTCGTGTGTTTAATAGAATCTCATGATGATATAGACGAAGGACAAAGGTCAGGCATGGCTTTTGCCTTTGTTTTTTGCCTAACACCCGAAATCTCATTTTTTGGGGTGGGATGATGGATTTGTGGGAGAAAAAGAGTAACTTTGCACACTCAAATGATTCATGACATGACTAAACGATTGATATTGATGTTGGCGGTGATGCTGACCATACTGGCGGGCGAGTCACGCACGGTGAGAGACTTCTTTGCCTCAGAGCCAGGCGATGTGTTCACGCTATTGACCAAGACCACACGACTCGACATGATTGACTACTACGACAACGGAACCGTGGTCGCAGCCAGCAACAACATGGCCGGCACATCACAGATAGATACTATCACTAACGAATATCTGCGCATACAAGTGAGCGACGCCAAGACCGTGGAGCTGCGCCTGATGCAGTGGAAGAGCGACACCATCATCGCGGTGATTGAAACCGTTAAGACTCCCGTCAAGGACAGCCGCATCACGTTCTACAACAAACACTGGTATGCGCTGAAGGAAATCAAGCCCTTCAAGATGCCCACCATGGACGACTTCATCTTGCCCACGGTCAAGAAGAACCAGCGCAAGGAGTTGCTGCAGCAGATAGCTTTCCCGCTGATTGAGCTGACCTTCGGCGGGCCAGACTTCGAGCAGCTGACAGCCCGCCACGGTCTGGCCGAGTTTCTAGGCCAGGAAGAGTGGGCGCGGCTGAAGCCCTACCTCCGCCCCACCCTCACCTACCGCATCCAGAACGGGAAAATCAAGTGACGGGGGATGAATTGGTGAGACGACAGTAATTTCCGATTTCAAACCAAGAGCAGAACAATGATCAGCCAATCGATCCAAGCGATTCCATTGAGCCAATACAACGCCCGCATCCGCAATGCGGTGGCAGTGGCCCCCGACCTGCAGGGACAGTGGGTACTGGCCGAGACCAGCGACGTGAGCGTGCGCCGCGGACACTGCTACCTCGAGCTGGTGGAAAAACAGGCCGACACCGGTGTCACTGTTGCCAAGGTCGGTGCCGTGATTTGGGCCAACACGTTTGCCTCACTCAATGCCCGTTTTCAGGCTGTGACCGGTGCCAACTTCGGCACAGGCATGAAGGTGATGGTGCGTGTCAACGCCAATTTCCACGAGCAGTATGGTCTGAAGTTGGTGGTCACCGACATCAATCCCGAGTTCACCATAGGCGATATGGAGCGGCAACGCCGCGAGATCCTGACTCGCTTGCAGCGCGAAGGCCTGATTGAGCGCAATCGCCAGCTCCCCTGGCCCACCGTGCCGCAGCGCATAGCCGTAGTGTCGGCCGCCGGAGCAGCCGGCTATGGCGACTTCATGAACCAGCTGCGCAACAACCCCTATGGCCTGCAATTCTACACCTGCTTGTTCCAGGCCATGATGCAAGGAGCCAACACTGTGCCCAGCGTACTGGCCGCGCTGCAGCGCATCGAAGAAGTGATTGACTTGTTTGACTGCGTGGTCATCATACGCGGCGGCGGTGCCACAACCGACCTCAACTCGTTTGACAACTACGAGCTGGCCAGGCGCATCGCCGAGTTTGCCAAGCCTGTGATAGTGGGCATCGGTCATGAGCGCGACGTGACCGTGCTGGACTATGTGGCAGCCATGCGCGTCAAGACCCCTACCGCCGCGGCCGAGTGGCTCATAGGGCGAGGCAGCGACGCCCTGTCACACCTCAACGAGCTGCGCCATGCCATAGTCACCACTGCACGCGACTTGGTGACCCGCTCGCGCGAGCAGCTGGCCTACTACACCAGCTTTATCCCCGCAGCCGCACGGCGCATCGTCGACACCGGTCGTCTGCGTCTCGACAACCTGACTCAGGCCATTCCCCAGGCCGTGAGCAACCGTCTGGCCAGCGAGCACACCCGTTTGGGCCACACCGTCGAACTGATGCAGAATGCCATTGCCGGCCACATCGAGCGGCAGCAGTTGCGCCTCGCCGCACTCACCGACAAGGTGACACTGCTCTCGCCACAGAACACACTGAGCCGTGGCTACGCACTGGTCAAGCGCGGCGAGCGATGTGTCACCGATGCGGCGCATCTTGGCACAGGCGAACACATCGTCATCCAGATGCGCGACGGCTCGGTCAACGCGCAAGTCAATTAAGTAACCGCAAAAAAGTTACTCAACAAATTCATTGATAATCAATCTCATCTACAGGAAATGGAAGAAATCACCTATACCCAAGCCATCAACGAACTCGAAGAACTGGTAAAGAAGATGCAAGCTCCCGACTGCAGCATCGACAACCTGAGTCAATACACCAAGCGCAGCAAGGAGTTGCTGGACTTGTGCCGCCGGCGCCTCACCACCACCGACACCGAACTCAAGAACATCCTAGAAGGGATGACCGACTGAGCCAATCTTTCCGTCAGTGTCCGAGCATGATGTTGATGACCGCGTTGACATCCTCGATGCCCACCGATCCGCCACCATCGACATCGGCCAAAGGATTCTCGGCCCTGCCGAGCATGACATTAATCACCGCATTGACATCCTCGATGCCCACACTGCCACTCTGATCGACATCGCCCGGCATACCGGGACGGTGCGTGGCATAGTGTGCATACAACGCCTTGAGCCAGATGGTCTGCTCGCCCGTCTGGCCCGACTTGTTTGGCACAAACTTGATTTCGTTGAGCGTCAGCGGATAGGTGCTCACCTGGTCGGCTCCACCCATCGCATCGAGGTCAAGCTTGATTGTATACTCGGTGTTGGCTTGATAGCCCGTGTCTTCGCCATACTTGACGTAGTGCGCCGATGTGAAGAAGTTGTTGCGCACGTCGGTCTGCACATAGTCGATGGGTATGGTACTGACAAATGTCAGCCCGATGGTGTCGGGCAGGCTGTAGAAGTCCACCGCCTTGCGCAGCTGCACATAGGGCGCGCGGCCACCATTGTAGGTAAAGGTCAACGTGCCATCGTCGGCAAGCGACAAGTCCTTGGCTCCCGAGCCCTTCAGCGTCCATTCGGTCCAGGGCTCGTAGCGGTAAGGCTCGCCGCTGATTTCGACCTTCAGCTCCACCTCATCGTCCATGTCGCCTATGTGGCAGTGCAGCCGCGTCGTGCCGTTAGCCCGGCCATGCAGCACCCCTTGTGCAATGGTAGCCACCGTCTCGTCATCGACGCTCCACTGCAGCCTTGCCGGGTCATAGCCGAATGTTTTGCCATCGACCGTGGCTGTGACCTCGACGGCATAGTCGCGGTCGTCGATAACCAGCAACGGACGCACCTTGATGGCCGGCTGTGCGGCCAGTGTGGTCACCGGCACGGTGGCGGTCAGCCCACGGTAAGTGGCCGTCAGCCATCCCTGCCCCGGCATACCGCCCACGGTAAGCACATCGCCGTCGGTGGTGCCCATAGCGGCCTCACAAGTCAGTTCAAAGCCCTTCACATCCTTGCTCACCACCTCGCCGCGGGCATTGTAGCCCCACACCTTAGGCACATACGAGGCATAGATGGGCATCCTCACCCGATAGTCCTCGAACGCGATGGACGCAATCTCGTTGTCGACCTCACCATTGGCCACGAGCATCATGCCGCTTGCCACAGGCCTCGGTGTTCCCTCAGTGGTGGTGTTGATGATGACCCCATCGACCAGCATCTCGGCCGAGCCGCCGGCATCGTAGTTGGCAATCTCAGTGACATCGGGGCACAGTGCCTTCAGAATCTGGCACGCGGCAGCAGTGGGGCATCCAGCCGATCGGCCATAAGCCTTGCTGTCGCTCTTGTCGATGACCATCATGTAGAGGTGTCGCCCGTCGGCGCTGGTGCCGTAGCAGGTGCGCGAATACACCTGCGAGTTATAGGTCTCGTCGTAGTTTCTGCCGGTTAGCTCGCCCTTGTGCATGACGTAGGCATTGCCCTCGACCATGTTGGCAATGTCGGGAAACACCTGCTCGCAGTCGGGGTCGTTGGTACACCACTGCGAAGTCACAGTAAGCTCGTCGCCCACCTGGAGCGCGGCAAGTTTTTCCTTATAGGTGCCGGTAGCAGTGAAACAAGCGTCATAGTCGCCCAGTGTCTGGCTGTCGGCGCCGCGCACAATCTTACCCACCACCAGCGTCATGGGCTTATTCACCGCCCAGCCACTGCCAGGCTTAAAGGTGAGATAATAGTTGTCGGACTGATTGTCGCCGCGCTCGTTGTGGGCCACCCAGTTATCCTCGAAGGGGCGCGTGCGCGTGTAGGCCACGTTCCACAGTGCCAGGTCGTTGTTCAAGCATCGCCGGTTGATGTTGTAGAAGTCGAGTGTTCCATCAATCTTGGTGGATGACAGACGTCCATACCACATGAATCGCCCCACATAGGCGCGCCCGTCGTGTGTGATGGCAGTGGCTCCCGTTCGATCGGGGCCTCCGTTCCACTGGTCGGCGCTGGTGTTGGTGTTGACCAGCGTGGTGTCGTTTCGCACCACACAGCCCAGCGGTGTTCCCAGCGCGTACTGGTTGAGCGGAGCACCACTGCCTCCCACCACCCAGAAGTTGGCGTTGCAGGCCGCGAAAGGCCGCTTGGTGGCCGTGGTCTGTCGCTGTGCCGCATTGACCAGAAGTTCGGTCTTGCCCACAATCCCCTGTCCGATAGTTGCCTCGGCTGTGAGTGCCGTGTTCGACAGGTCGGCCTCCAGTATATAAACATTAAGTGGATACTCGGGCAGGCGCACGATGGTGTTGACCACACCAGGCCCCACCTGCCGGTGGATGATGGTATCGACATTGTAGGATGTGCCATCGACATTGATTTGCGCCACCGCGGCCATGCCTGCAAGTGTGGCGGCAGCTAATAAGAGTACTCGTTTTATCATCATTGTGGTGAGTTTTAGTGGTTCATGCCACAAAGGTAGTAAAAAAGTTGACAACCGCCAACATCGCGGCGTATCAATGTTGGGGTATATATAAAAAAAAGTCCCAGCTGGCGGCCGAGACTGTGGGTGATGACGGATTCGAACCGCCGACCCTCTGCTTGTAAGGCAGATGCTCTGAACCAACTGAGCTAATCACCCAACTAAAAATTATGAAACGATTACTACTTATCCTATTTGTGGGTGCTACCTGATTCGAACAGGTGACCTCATCCCTGTCAAGGATGCGCTCTAAACCAGCTGAGCTAAGCACCCCTCTCTTTCGAAAGGCGGTGCAAAGGTAGAACAAGTTTTTGACATGACAAGCAGTAGCACCAAATATTTCACAATCATTAACATACCGAGGTGTCGAAGGCTCTGTTCAGTCCCCCACTTAAGCCCCGCCTAAGAAATAAACAATGGTAGGGACGGCAGCCTTAGCACAGGGGTGCGCCCCCCAGCCGCTTGATATTTTCGCTACGCAGTGCTATGAATAATTCAGGCTAAGAAAGGAGCAGTCGGGGGTGGTATGAGTGGAGCAACGCGGTTGTTGTGGGGTGGTCATACCCATCAGTCGCTTCGCGACAGCTCCCCTATCTTAGGGGAGCAGCAGTCTGACTGCTTCCCCTCCCCCTTTCGCAGAGGGGTGCGGCCTGACAGATTTGGCGGGTTGTGAAGTTTTTTGTAATTTTGTGCCGTTATTACCTATTATTATCTAAAGACATGAACGAACTGACTGCACTGACGGCTGTGTCGCCCATCGACGGACGCTACCACAGCAAGACCCAACAACTGTCGCAATACTTCTCGGAGGCCGCCCTGATCCGCTACCGTGTTAAGGTGGAGGTGGAATACTTCATAGCCCTGTGCGAACTGCCGCTGCCGGCACTGCAGGGTGTGCCCGCCGGCACGCCGGAGCGCCTGCGCGACCTCTACCGCAACTTCACCCTCGACGATGCCCAGCGCGTAAAGGACATCGAGGGCATCACCAACCACGATGTCAAGGCGGTGGAATACCTGCTCAAAGAGAAGTTCGACCAGATGGGGCTGGAGCAGTACAAAGAGTTCATCCACTTCGGGCTGACCTCTCAAGACATCAACAACACGTCGGTGCCCATGAGCATCCGCGACGCCCTGCATGAGCAGACCATACCACAAGTGCAACAAGTCATCGACTGGCTCAACGAGCATGCTCAAGCATGGCACGACGTGGCGATGCTGGCCAAGACGCATGGCCAACCTGCATCGCCCACCCGTCTGGGCAAGGAGATGCGCGTGGTGGCCTACCGCCTGGAGGAGCAACTGCAGCAACTGAAGGCCGTGCCCGTCAGCGGCAAGTTTGGAGGTGCAACGGGCAACTTCAACGCCCACCTGGCGGCATATCCCGAGCACGACTGGCGCGCATTTGCCAACGAGTTCCTGAAGCGTCATCTGGGCATCGAACGCGAGCAGTGGACCACCCAAATCAGCAACTACGACAATCTGGCGGCACTGTTCGACGCGCTGAAACGCCTGAACACCATCCTCATCGACTTGGATCGCGACATATGGATGTACATCTCGATGAATTACTTCAAGCAGAAAATCAAGGCCGGTGAAGTGGGCAGCAGCGCAATGCCCCACAAGGTCAACCCCATCGACTTTGAAAACAGCGAGGGCAACCTGGGCATCGCCAACGCCGTGCTCGAGCACCTGTCGCGCAAGCTGCCCATCTCACGTCTGCAGCGCGACCTCACCGACTCGACTGTGCTACGCAACGTGGGCGTGCCTCTGGGACACATGGCCATCGCTCTGGCCAGCACGCTCAAGGGTCTGAACAAGCTCATCCTCAACGAGGAGGCCATCCATGCCGACCTCGATAGCCAGTGGAACGTCGTGGCCGAAGCCATCCAGACTATCCTGCGCCGCGAGGGCTATCCCAAGCCCTACGAGACGCTCAAAGAGCTGACACGCACCAATGCAGTGGTCAACGCCGAGTCCATCGCCCGCTTTATCGACACCCTGGCCGTGACCGACTCGATCAAGCAGGAGCTCAAGCGCATCACCCCCAGCAACTACACAGGATACTGATTCGGCAGCAAGCCGCCGGCGACAGCCAAACAGCCGCCGGCGACCGAAGACGACAAGCGCGGGCCTGAAGCAGCTTCTCGGCCCGCGCTTGTCGCTTGTGACAACTCCCTCACTACTGCCGTTTCAACACGACGTGCAAGGAAACTCCGGAAAATTGCAAGTCATAGGTCAGCGTACCCGTTGCTGAGTCGAAATGTCCATTTGACAGACTCTCGATTCCATCTTCCCATCCCTGACAGTAGCTAGACAAGAGCGTGACATTGCCATCATTGTCGACACGCAGATAACCTTCCATCCGATACATGAAGTTATAGCCTCTAATTTGGTCGAAATATCCAGCAAACAGGTCGCGACAATAAAAGATGCCAGGCACAGTGTTGGCTAAAGTGATGCCGGTGCACTGCGTAGTCTTACCATACTGTTCAGCCCGTTCGGCGTAGGTGCTGGCCATGTAGGTCGACGCCTCCATGTCAGTATTATAGGTCCCGGCCATATCAACCGCCACACTCACATCATAGACCGACGGAGCTTTGCCCAGCATGGCGTTGATGATACTGTTCACATCGCCCACGTCGGGCGCGCCATCGCGGTTAACATCGGCATTAGCCAGCACTGGCGTGTCGCTGACCTTGCCCAACATCGCATTGATTACAAGATTGACATCAGCCACATCTACAGCATCCATTCCATCGGCATTTTCCAGTACATCGATGTGCTCAAACCCATTCCAAGGCATGAAACTCCGATAGAGCGACAGCGCTGTGTTAGGCACGACCAAACGACATGTAGTCATATCAACTCCAGCCCCCGTATAGTGGAACATCCTATTATTCAGACAGGCTGCATAAGACGTAAAGTTGTCAATCAACGACACCACCATCTGAACTCCTGCTCCATCCAGCGCCCCGGGATCGATAGACCTCACTGTTGCCGGAAGGGTAAAACCAGTCAATCCATCACACTCACCGAAAGCAGCATATCCTATGCTTGTCACTCCATTTGGAATGACGACATGTCCTGTCAATCCAGTGCACTGATAGAATGCCCAGTGGCCAATCTGCTTGATTGTACCTGGCAACAGCAGCTCACCGGTCAGGCCACTGCAACCCTGAAAAGCCTCCAGCCCAATGGCTGTGACCGTATAGGTCACCCCATCATGCGTCACTTGCTCGGGCAAAGTGAGCTTGCCCGTCAGATTGGCATAGGATGTGTAATTAGTCTCTGGAATATTAGGATCTTGTTCTTTGGTTACTGAGACAGTGGCAGCGTCTTCCTCATTAATCTTGTAGGCAATGCCGTTGACCTTGAAGTCGTAGAATTCCTCGGCTGTTGCCGCCAGTGACATCAACAGTGCCAAGCATGCCGTAATAAAATAATTACTCATCGCGCTTTTGATTAATTGTTCAACAAAATCATCGTACAAAAATACGTAAAAAAACTCAGGCATACAAGCCGTGTGCACAAAAAGCAATGTTGAGATATTAAAAAAGACTAAAAAAGGCGCATGCGATGCAATTTAGTGGGCATTTTATCGTAAATTTGCAAAGAAAATTCTGCACACGACACCGCATGTCAAACCAAAGCAAAACAAAAGAAGGCCGCGAGGCCCAGTTATATCATACAAAATATACAAAACACTAAACTAACCGTATTTCAATCATTATGGAGGACAATCTAGAGAAGAAACCGAAGCGCCCCCGTATCGGTGAGGCAAAGTCTAACCCCGAGAGCACTGGCGAGAGTGGCCGTTACGAAAAGGTTGACTATCAACGCGAGGCTCTCGCATCCCAACAAGCCCATAGCGAACAATCGGACGAAGGATATCAACCCCATTACCAAGGAGGCTATCAGCAGCGTGGCTACCAGCAGCGCGGCTATCAGCAGCGTGGTTACCAGCAACGCGGCTACCAGCAGCGCGGTTATCACTCCCGCGGCTACCAGCAGCAAGGCTATCAGCAAGGCTACCAACCCAACTACGAGCAACCCGTAGCCAGCGAGCCCATGGGCGATGACGAGCATCAGCCCCAGCAGGGCGGCTACCAGCCCCAGCAGGGCGGCTACCAGCCTCAGCAGGGCGGCTACCAGCCCCAGCAGGGCGGCTACCGCCAGCAGGGTGGCTACCGTCAGCAGGGTGGTTACCGCCAGCAGGGCGGCTATCGCCAGCAGGGCGGCTATCGCCAGCAGGGCGGTTATCGTCAGCAGGGCGGTTATCGCCAGCAAGGCGGCTACCAGCAGGGCGGCTACCAGCAGGGCGGCTATCAGCAGGGTGGCTACCAGCAGGGCGGCTACCGCAAGCAGCGCCCCAACAAGCGCAAGCAGGGCGGTCCGCGACAGCAGATGCGCTTTGTACCGCGTCCCAAGCCCGTGGAGTATGAAGAGCCCATCATCGACCCCAACATGGAGGTTCGCCTCAACAAGTTTATGGCCAACGCCGGCGTATGCTCGCGACGCGAGGCCGACGCACTGATCCAGAGTGGCCAGGTGAAGGTCAATGGCGAAGTGGTGACCGAGCTGGGTGTGAAAATCACCCCGAAGGACATCGTGGAATATAACGGCAGCATTGTGGCCACCGAGAAGAAATGCTACATCCTGCTCAACAAGCCCAAGAACTGCGTCACCACCAGCGACGACCCCAATGGCCGCAAGACGGTGATGGACCTGGTGAAAGGTGCCTGCGAGGAGCGCATCTACCCGGTGGGCCGTCTGGACCGCAACACCACCGGCGTGCTGCTGCTGACCAACGATGGCGACCTGGCATCGAAGCTCACCCATCCCAAGTATGTCAAAAAGAAAATCTACCAAGTGTGGACCGACAAGCCCATCAGCGAGGAGGACATGCAGCACATCGCCGACGGCGTTGAGCTTGACGATGGTCCCATCCACGCCGACGCCGTGAGCTACGTATCGACCACCGACCGCAAGCAGGCCGGCATCGAGATTCACTCGGGACGCAACCGTGTGGTCCGCCGCATTTTCGAGACGTTGGGCTATCGTGTGGTCAAGCTCGACCGCGTGTATTTCGCCGGTCTGACCAAGAAGAATCTGGCCCGTGGCCGCTGGCGCTATCTGACCCAGGAAGAGGTCAACTACCTGCGCCAAGGCTCGTTTGAATAATACTTTTATAGTCAAGCCAGAAGCTTGACTCACCGAACAAAATACTACACAAAAATCATGGCATTGAAAAGAACGAAGATTGTCGACATCTTCGCCCCCGAACTGGTGGGCGAGCAAGTATGCGTCAAGGGTTGGGTACGCACCCGCCGCGGCAACAAGCATGTGCAGTTTGTGGCACTGAACGACGGCTCGACAATCAAGAACCTCCAGATTGTCATCGACCTGGAGAAGTTTGACGAGGAGCAGCTCAAGCCCATCACCACCGGTTCGAGCCTGCATGTCGAGGGCATGCTTGTGGCCTCGCAGGGCAAGGGACAGACCGTGGAGGTGCAGGCGCAGACCATCGAGGTCTACGGCACAGCCGACCCCGAGGAGTACCCGCTACAGAAGAAAGGTCACACGCTGGAGTTCCTGCGTGAGAAGGCTCACCTGCGCATGCGCACCAACACCTTTGGGGCCGTGTTCCGCATCCGTCATCACCTGGCTTTCGCCATCCATAAGTTTTTCAACGACCGCGGCTTCTTCTACATGAACACGCCGCTTATCACCGCCAGCGACTGCGAGGGAGCGGGCGACATGTTCCAGGTGACCACGCTCAACCTGGCCGACCTGCCCAAGAACGAAGACGGCAGCAACGACTACAGCAAGGACTTCTTCGGCAAGCCCACCAGCCTGACCGTCAGCGGCCAGCTCGAAGGCGAGCTGGGTGCCACGGCACTGGGCGCCATCTACACCTTCGGCCCCACATTCCGTGCCGAGAACAGCAACACGCCTCGCCACTTGGCCGAGTTCTGGATGGTTGAGCCTGAGGTGGCGTTCAACGACATCACCGACAACATGGACCTTGCCGAGGACTTCATCAAGTACTGCGTGCAATATGCGCTGGACCACTGCAAGGACGACATCGAGTTTCTCAACCAGATGTACGACAACTCGCTCATCGAGCGACTGCACGGCGTACTCAAGCAGGACTTTGTGCGCCTGACCTACACCGAGGGCATCAAGATCCTGGAGGCCGCCGACAAGAAGTTTGAGTTCCCCGTGAGCTGGGGCGTGGACCTGCAGAGCGAGCACGAACGCTACCTGGTGGAGGAGCACTTCAAACGCCCGGTCATCCTCACCGACTATCCGCGTGAGATCAAAGCCTTCTACATGAAGCAGAACGACGACGGCAAGACGGTGCGCGCCATGGACGTGCTGTTTCCGCAGATTGGCGAGATTATCGGCGGCAGCGAGCGCGAGGAGAACTACGACAAACTCATCGGCGAGATTGAGCGCCGCGGCATCCCCATGAAAGACATGTGGTGGTACCTCGAGACGCGCAAGTTTGGCACAGTGCCTCACGCCGGCTTTGGCTTGGGCTTTGAGCGCCTGATTCTGTTCGTCACGGGCATGACCAACATTCGCGACGTCATCCCCTTCCCGCGCACACCCAACAACGCCGAGTTCTGATTGCCAGCAAAGCTGCCCAGTCGAGCTTCAAGTAATCGGGCATTCGAACATTCGAGTAATCGAACATTCGAGTAATCGAATAATTGAATAATCGAGAAAAATGAGAACCGCGCATGGCACGATAACAACATCGTGCGATGCGCGGTTTTATTGAAAGAGCCAGCAAGTCACAGCAGCGCGGCCACACCCAGTGTGCCTGCTATGACCAAGCCATATCGTATGACCTTGCCAATGGTCATGGCGGTGACAGTGATGGGGATATTGGCCCGCATCATGCCCAGCACCACGGTGAGCGCACTGCCCAGCACCGGCACAAAAGCGAAGAAAGCCATCCACGCTCCCCGCCCGTGAATAAAGCGCTCGGCCCGGTCAAGCTTCTCTCGACTGACATGCGCATATCGCTCAATCCACTCCATGTTGCCCAGTGTGCCCAGCCAATAACACGTCATGCCCCCCGCCACATTGCCGGCGGTGGCAGCCAGCAGACACAGCCACGGGTTGAGGTGCAGCGGCCCCACACAGGCCACAAGCACCGCCTCGCTGCTAAGCGGCACGATGCTGCCCGCGATCACTGCAGAGATAAACATCCCCCAGTATCCCCAGTCGATAAAGAATTGCACAAAAGCGTCCATACAGTGTGTCAGATGCAATGACCGTGCAAAGGTAATAAAAAAACTGCAGACTGATGCCTGCAGTTTATTGTTTTACTTTATCGGCTAGCCGGTGGTCACTTTACAGTCGGCTTGTCCTTGCAGCAGTCTTTCTGCAACATCTTGTCCTTGCAGCAGTCCTGCTTTCCCTCAGGAGCCTTGCCGTCACCGCGCTTGTGGTGGCGGGGACCCCGCTTGCCCATGTTGGCCTTGATTTGCTCAAACTTCACCTTCTGCTCGGCCGTGAGCTGTGCTGCGACCTTGGCATCGACCTCGTCCTGGCGGGCCTTCATGGCCTCGCGCCGTGCCTTCATGTCCTCGGGTTTGGGCTGGACCTGCTGGTCTTTGTTGGCACGCATCTGCTCCATCTCAGCCTTCATCTGCTGCGCCTGCTCGGCATAGATGGCAGCGATTGCGGTCTTCTGGTCGGGTGTCAACGAGAGTTCCTTGTCGAGCATGGCGATGCGCTTCTCAATCATCTGCGTCGGGCTCAAGTGCCCCTTGCGATGTCCATTACGTGCTTGCGTTTGCGCGTTGACCGTGGCCATGGCTAAGACGGCCACCAGCATCATCAAAAAAAGTCTTTTCATTGTCGTTTTGTTTTTTAATTAAGAAATGAATGTTAGTTTGTCATCGATTGACACTGCAAAGATATAGCCAATTTTTGAGCTGTGCAAGTGGCCTAAGTGCTATTTGTGACCATCAGGCATGAAACATTGACCAAAAGGTAAAAACAGTAGACCAAGCCCCGACCTAGGGTCACGCCCCCCACGCCCCGTCCTATCCTAAGGAGGGCAACCGGGGCTTACCGATAGCCATGGTGGTGTGATGTCCCGAAAAATTACAAGATGTTAAAATGGGGGCATTTTTGCTAAAAAAGTCAGTCAAAGCGGGGCAAAAAGCAGCTAAATGAAGAAAATTCAGTAACTTTGCATACATTAAACGTAAAAGCATCATGGAGGTAAAGAAAGCATTATTCATCTCGCAAGAGATAGCTCCTTATCTCGAGGAGACTCCCATGGCAAGCTGGGGACGCGACCTGCCTCAGGGCATCAAGGAGCGCGGTGCCGAGGTACGCGCGTTCATGCCCAAGTACGGCTACATCAACGAACGCCGCAACCAGCTGCACGAGGTGTTCCGCCTGTCGGGCATGAACATCATCATCGACGACACCGACCACCCGCTCATCATCAAGACCGCGACGATGTTGCCGTCGCGCATCTCGGTGTTTTTCATCTACAACGACGACTACTTCACTCAGGCGATGTCGCATGAGCTGGAGACCGTGCTATATCCCGACAACAACGACGAGCGCAGCATCTTCTATGTGCGCGCCGTCATCGAAGCCCTGCGCAAGCAGCGCTGGTCGCCCGACGTGATTCAGTGCAGCGGGTGGCTCACCGCATTGGCACCGCTGTATATGCGCGAGCTGTTTCCCGACGACCCCTCGTTCCGTGAGGCCAAGATTGTGTACGGCTTGTGGGACGATGACTTCGACACGCCATGGAGCGAGCGACTGGGCGAGCTGCTGCAGCAAGACGGCATCAGCGAGAAGTCGGTGCACGACATCCTGGGTGCCCCGGTGAGCCACACCGCCCTGACACGTCTGGCGCTGGAGCACAGCGACGCAGTGATTCAGTGCAGCCCGCATGTCAAGCCCGAGGTGCTGGCATTGGTAGAGCAGTCGGGTCTTCCCTTCCTGCCCTATCCCGGTGAAGAAAATCGCGTCGAAGCCGTGTCGCAGTTCTACCAAACTCTCTAAATTCCATTGTCATCCCGACATCATGAGAACAACTCTATACACTCTGCTCGCTGTGGTATTGGCACTGGCCCTGCATTCGTGCACCGACGAGACCATCGGTTCGTCGCTGACCGACACCCGCACAGCCATCATCGAGGACTCATCATTTGTCCTGACCGGACACAGCGTGCCCAACCAGCGTGTCCAGGCCCGCACCAGCACACAGTTGGTGGGTCTGCTCAAGGCCGACGGCTACGGCACACTCGGCAGCGAGGTGGTCACACAGTTTATCCCCGCCTCAACCATCGACACCACTGGCGTGAGTGTCGACATGATTGACTCGTGCCGCCTGATGCTCGCCATCACCCCCAGCGGTTTCACCGGCGACTCGCTGCCTGCCATGCGCATGAACGTCTATCGGCTGAACCGCCAGCTGCCGTCGCCGCTATTCAGCGACTTTGACCCCAGCGAATACTACAACGAGAGCGACCTGCTGGGCAGCACCGCCTACTCGCCCAGCTCGGCCACAACCATCTACAAGGAGACGCAACAGACGGCCGCCATCACTTACAAGGCTGTGTTTGTGCCCATGCCAGTGAGTCTGGCGCGTGAGATGCAGAGCGAATTCCGCCGCAACCCCGAGACATTCAACTCGCCCAGCGCGTTTGCCAAGTTCTTCCCGGGCATCTACATCAAGAACAGCTATGGCAGCGGCCGCGTGATGAACTTCAACCGCACCGAGCTGCAGGTGTTCTACCGCAAAGCCCAGACCGACATCGATGGCAACGACACCATCATCAACAACCGTAGCACCTACCTTGCCGCCACCCCCGAGACCCTGCAGGACAACATCATCAGCTATGAGGTGGATGCCGCCGTGAAGCAACGCATCGACCAGGGTGAGGCTATCGTGGTGGCACCTGCCGGCTATGAGGTGCAACTTCGCTTCCCCATCCAGGAGATTATCGATAGCTTCTACAGCAGCGTGGGCGATGACTTGGGCGTGATCAACAAGCTGGAACTGACCCTGCCGGTGGAGGAAACCGGCACCGCCTATAACATTGACCCGCCGACCAACCTGCTCATGGTCAAGACCTCGCAGAAGGACAAGTTCATTGCCGGCGACAGCCTGACCAACAACAAGGACTCGTTCTACGCCACCTACAGTAGCGCCAAGCGCGCCTACGTCTTCACAGGTCTGCGCGACTATATCCTCAACATCATCAACAACCAGAACGGTATCGCCAGCGAGGAAGACATCAACCTGACTGTTACACCGGTGGATGTCATCACCTACACCTCGGCGGCCACCTACTCCACGAGCGCCCAGACCATCGTCACCAAGATTTCTCCCCAAGTGTCGGTGCCTGCCATTGCTCGTCTGCGCCTCGACAAGGCCAAGGTCAAGATCACCTACAGCAAGATGATGATGTAGCCCAATCGGTGATGAGAGACCACGACACGGCATCTATTCACCGATTCAGAAAAACCTCCTCTTAAACCCCTATGCATCGAAGATGCAGAGCGGGTCGAAGACCCGATTTTGTTCGAAAGACCATGCAACCCCGAAGGGCTAGAGGTGATATTGAAGTGCGTGTTGCACGAAGTGCAGCGCACGGTGCCGAAGGCATCAATACTCGCCTCAACATTGTGCATCGAAGATGCACGCAGCTTGGTCCTGAGACTCGAGCAGCCAAGTGCCTCGCAGAGGAACTTTAACCAGATCAATACAAGTTGTTTGGCTATGAAAGTTCCTCTACGAGGCACTTTTGTTCTGCT
>JAFUVK010000026.1 GCA_017477555.1 Muribaculaceae bacterium | reverse complement strand
GCTACTTTACATCAAGGGACAACTGGTATATAGCTCCCTATATTTTTTGATGGGACTATATACTAGTTGTCGCCCTTGTGTTTATGGCTTTCAGCGACGCATCAACCCAAAAGGGCAGCAGCTATATTTGATGAGGGTGTGTCAAAATGAATTGCGCCCAATTTCACAAAGTAGGTAGGGGGCGCTACCGCAGGCAGTTCTGGTAGGCCTGGATGGTGGCCTCGAGCCCCAGGTAGAGGGCGTCACTGATCAGTTGGTGGCCAATGGAGACCTCGGCCAGCTGAGGGATGCGCTGCTTGAAGTAGGGCAGGTTGTCCAGGCTCAGGTCGTGTCCGGCATTGATGTCCAGTCCCAGGTCCAGAGCGGCCTGCGCGGCGGCAACGTAGGGGCGGATGGCGCTCTCGCGGTCGGCGGCAAAGTCGTGAGCGTAGGGACCGGTGTATAGCTCAATGCGGTCGGTGCCGGTCTTGGCGGCCCAGTGGATGTTGTCGATGTCGGTGCCCACAAATATGCTGGTACGTATGCCGGCCTCGTGCAGCTTGGCGATGATGTCGCAAAGCTGGCGGTAGTGTGTTTCAACGTCCCATCCGGCATTGCTGGTGAGCACGCCTGGTGCGTCGGGCACCAAGGTCACCTGCTCGGGTCGCACGTCAAGCACTAGGCGCATAAAGTCGTCGCCGGGGTAGCCCTCGATGTTAAACTCGGTGGTGACCAGCGGGCGAAGATTATACACGTCGCTACGGCGGATGTGGCGCTCGTCGGGGCGAGGATGCACGGTGATGCCGTTGGCACCGAAGCGCTGGCAGTCGACGGCCACGGTCTCGACACAGGGCACATTGCCGCCCCGGGCGTTGCGCAGGGTGGCTATCTTGTTGATATTGACACTCAGGTTAGTCATTTTGTGTGAAACTTTGCTGTGTTGTAAAATTTATTGCGTAACTTTGCCACGCTCGATTGAGCGACTGCAAAAGTAGTGGGAATTCTTGAATTGGCGAAATATTCGTGCGTCAAATTGGGGGGAATGCCCCATTTTTGTGGCAAAACGACTAAACAACTAGCAATGAAACTGGTTATATTTGGCAACAACTACCAAGACGCGAACATCGCGGCCATCGTCCAGCTGGTGGAGCAGTTGCGCCGGCGTGGAGTGCAGGTGTGGCTGGAGCGCGACTTCGGGCAATACCTGCAGGGGCGCTGGGACAGGCCGTTGGACACTGGCACGGTGTGCTGTGGACAGCGGGTAGATGCCGATGTGGCGTTGAGCCTGGGCGGCGACGGCACATTCCTCACCACAGTGATGTGGGTAGCCGAGCAGGGCATACCCATCATGGGCATCAACTTGGGACATCTGGGCTATCTGGCCGCCTACAGCCTAGACGAGGCCCCGCAGGCCATCGACGACCTGCTGGCGGGCAACTATGCTACTGAGCGGCGGGCCATGCTACGGGCGCAGTGCGATGGTGTGGCCATTGAGCACCCGCTGGCGCTGAACGATGTGGCCATCTTGCGTCAGGACACGTCCAGCATGATTGAGATGGAGACCACACTGCAGGGACGGCCGCTCACCACCTACAAGGGTGACGGACTGGTGGTGTGTACGCCCACGGGCAGCACGGCCTATAACCTGAGCGCAGGTGGGCCCATCCTTGAGCCCACCACGCGGTGCATGGTGCTCTCGCCACTGAGTGCCCACTCGCTGACGATGCGTCCGCTGGTGGTGCCCGACGAGGCGGTCATCACCATCGTGACGCACACGAGGGCCGACACCTATCGGCTGAGCCTCGACGGCGAGGGCATCATCTGTCCGGCAGGGTCGAGGGTCACCATCGAGCGTGCGCCTGTCGAGGTGCAGGTGATTCAGCGCATGGGGCACAATTTTGCGCAGACGCTGCGCCACAAGCTTCACTGGGGCTCGTGAGTTAAGTCATAGTTTCTCATTCAGAATTTGCTTCTCACAGCGAGCAGTCGATTGTTCGAATGTTCGACTGCTCGACTGTTCGACTGCTCGATTATTTTCAATTTACTAAATGCAATACTACTACGACGATAAAGAGTTTGGGCATGTGATGGTGAGCACGCGGCGCGGCATGCGCAATGTCACCGCGCGCTGGAAAGGCGACACGCTGTGTGTCAACGCCCCGTGGGGCATCGATGCTGCCCAGCTGGGACAGGCCATCGACCGGATGCGTGAGCGACTTCGCCAGCGGCATGCGACCCAGCCCACGGTGACCTTTACCCTCGGTCAGGTGATTGACTGCTTCCGATGCCGTGTGCGTCTCGACGAGCAGCGACATATGCCGGGGCGTATGCTCTTCGGCCGTGACGGCGACCTGCTCACCCTGGCGCTGCCTGTCGGCCTCGACCTGACCTCGGACTACGGCAAGGGTTGCGTTACCCATGGCCTGCAGGTATTGCTTGAACAGGAGGCCGAGCTTCGGTTGCTTCCCTATGCCCGGCAGGTGGCCGACGAGCTGGGGGTGTCGCCCGCCCGTTGGGAGGTGGGGCGTGGCATGAGCAAGCTTGGGCACTGCACGGCCCGTGAGCCTCGCACCATCCAGCTGTCGCGCAACCTGATGTTCCTGTCCGAGCGGCTGGTGCGCTACGTTATCTGCCACGAGTTGGCACATTTGACCCACATGAACCACTCGCCAGAGTTCCATGCGCTGGTCGACCGCTACACCGGTGGCCAGGAGCGGGAGCTTGAACAAGAGCTCAAGCACTATCCGTGGCCCATAGTGCGATGAGGCCAGAGACAATAATAATCGCTCAACTGTGGCTGTAGTTTTTAGTATTTAGGTGTGACAGAAATTGTGAATTGTGCATTCGTTTCAGGCAAAAATATGAAAAACGATGTTTTTCTTTATTGTTTTGCACGCGAATTGGGCAAATTTGTTGTAAATTTGCAAGTCTAAAACAAACGTGTCACCGAACCACTAAATTTCACCGATTGAGATGAACCGCTTGCGCCAATTTCTCAATATGAAGGATGCTCGTAACAACCTGCGGGTCATCCTGATAGCGGCCGTGCTGCTGCAACTGATAATTGCCGGTCAGCACATCTACACTCGCCGGCTGCTCAACAATGAGCTGGAGCGCAACGCCGAGAATGACCTCCGTCTCAAGGCTGTATTGACCAGGGGCATGCTCAACTCGGCCGAGTCGATTCTGCATGACTTTGAGTGGGACATCTTGCGCAACTTGCACAATCCCGACTCGATTGTGGGGGCTGCCTACTGGCTGGTGAAGAACCACGAGCATCTTAAGGGCAGTGCCATGTGCTTTGTGCCCGATTATTATCCCGAGAAAGGTCGGCTATTTGAGCCATATGCCGGGCGTGTGGGCGACAGTGTGGTGGTGAGGCAGATAGCCGGCCCGGACCACGACTACACCCAGATGGATTTCTATCGTGGCACCATCAGCGGTAACCTTCCGCATTGGAGCGATCCGTATATCGACACGGTGGGCGACTCTTCGCTCATCTGCACCTACTCCGACCCCATCTACGACGGCAATCAGCTGGTGGGCATCTTCTGCCTGGATGTGTCGCTCGACTGGCTGAGCGACACGCTCAACGCTCGCCACGCCCACCCCTCGTCGTTCGACATGCTGCTCACCGAGGACGGCAAGGTGATTGTGCGTCCGCCGGCCGACCACATCAAGAGCCACGATGTGGACCAGGTGGTGAGGATGATTAACGACAGTACCGTGCGCCGCTCACCCACCCACACGGCCCGCTCGCAAGCCATCGATTTCGAGAGTGAGGCCGATGGGGCCGATGGATATGTCTACTATGCCAATATGCGCGGCAAGCCTCACTGGCAGGTGGTGACAGTGTGCTATGATGACGAGCTGTTCAGCCGACTGAACCAGATGACAATCAACGTGTCGCTGCTCATGCTGCTGTCGCTGCTGGTCATGGGATATATCATCAGGCACTACCGTCGCAACATGTTGCGGCTGCACGAGTCTGACATCGAGCAGGAGCGACTGGGCAGCGAGTTGCGGGTGGCCAGCAGCATACAGCAGGCGATGCTGCCGCAGTCGTCCGACGACATTGGCGCGCGCGTCGATGTCGAGGTCCATGGCATGCTTCGCCCGGCCCGAGAGGTGGGGGGAGACTTGTACGAATACTTTGTGCGCGACGAGAAGCTATACTTCTGCATCGGAGATGTGAGCGGCAAGGGGGTGCCTTCGTCGCTGGTCATGGCTGTGTCGCAGGCACTGTTTTGGGCGGTGGCCAGCCACACAAGCCTGCCGGTGCACATCTTGCGCACCATCAACCAGACGGCCAGTAAAAACAACGACCGCAATATGTTTGTCACCATGTTTGTCGGGGTGCTGGACTTGCCCACAGGTCGCCTGCGCTACTGCAACGCAGGGCACGACGCGCCAGTGCTCATAAGCAAAGGCCGGCCACAGTGGCTCGACGTCAAGCCCAACCTGCCGTTGGGGGTGCTCGAGGGGTTTGACTTCGAGGCGCAGGAGTGTATGCTGATGCCCGACACCACGCTGCTGCTCTACACCGACGGGGTGACAGAGGCCATGGACGCCAGCCACATACAGTATGGGAGGGAGCGCCTCATGGAGTGCCTCACCGACTGCCCGCAGGATGCTTGCCAGATGGTGGAGCGTGTGGCGCAGAGTGTGAGTGACTTTGTCGATGGCGCCGACCAGAGCGATGACTTGACCTTGCTGGCTGTGCACTATACCCCACCCACAATGCACAGCACGCTTGATGAGCACATCACCCTGACCAACGATGTGCGGCAGACACCGCAGCTCAACGCCTTTGTCGACGATGTGTCGCAGAGGCTCCAGCTCGACAAGTCGTTGAACCGCCAGCTCAAGCTCGCCCTCGAGGAGGCGGTGGTCAACGTCATGCAATATGCCTATCCCATGGGCACAAAGGGCAACATCGAGGTCTCGGCACTGGCCGATGACCAGGAATTGAGGTTTATCATCGCCGACGCCGGCAAAGCCTTCGACCCAACGCAAGCTCTGCGTGCCGACACTACCCTGTCGGTCGAGGAGCGCCCCATCGGAGGGTTGGGCATCTTGCTGGTGCGTGAGCTGATGGATTCGATTAACTACGAGCGCATCGGCGGAAAGAATGTGCTCACCCTGCGCAAGCGGTTGAAGTAGCTGGGCATTTGAGCCGTTGTTCTTATCAACTGCCCTAAAACTCGCCTGTTCGATTGTTCGAACACTCGACCGCTCGAATGCTCGCCCGCTCGACCGCTCGAATGTTCGAAAGCTCGACCGCTCGAATGTTCGCCCGCTCGAAAGCTCGAATGTTCGAAAGCTCGAATGTTCGATTGCTCGAAAACTCGAAACGCGATTAAATAATAAAATTACGAACTAAAAACAGATAATATGAGAACTGACATTCAAGAGATTGATGGCGCATTAGTTGCCATACTGGAGGGAGAAATGGACACAGCGGCCGCTCTCGAGGCCGAGAAGGCTCTTGAACCGCTGTATCAGGCCAATGGCCGGGATGTGGTCATCGAGTGCGAAAAACTCGACTACATCGCATCGAGCGGGCTGCGCATCCTGTTGGGCATCCTTAAGGCATCCAAGGCCAGCGGAAGCCGTGTGACCCTGCGCCACATGAACGACGATATCAAGAGCGTGTTCACCATGACAGGACTGATCAACCTGTTCGATGTCGAGTGACATGAGATGGATTTTGGACAATGGCCGACGGGCACTGCTGGTTGGTGTGTTGGCCTGGTCGGCCATGTGTCAGGCGCAAGATGCGTCCCAGACCGAGCCTCAAGAAGAGCCTCAGAACCACCTGACGATTGATGCCAACCTGATGGCGCGTGGCGAGTTGCGTTATGGCGGATTCCCCTTGGCTGTCGAGAATAACGTTGACCACGCGCAGTTTGTCATGGAACGCACACGCCTGTCGTTGGGCTACGAGCGATCGATTCTCGAGATGAAGATTACGGCTCAGCATTCGGGCGTGTGGGGACAAGAGGGAAAGGGTGCGTTCAACCTATCGGAGGCGTGGGCCAAGCTACAGGCGCGCAACGGCTTGTTTACCATCGTCGGACGGCAAGAACTGTCGTACGACGATGAGCGCATCTTGGGCCGTAACGACTGGGCCATGGCGGCCAATGCCCACGATGCACTCAAGCTGGGCTACGAGGGGCATGGCCACAAGGCACATGTCATCCTGGCGTTCAACCAGCGGTCGTGGAACGTGTATGGTGGTACAACCTACACTACCTCCAGCGGCTCGCAAGTGTACCGCAACATGGTCTCAGGGTGGTACCACTACGATTTCAAGCGTATACCGCTGGGAGCGTCGTTGCTGTTCATGGACATGGGACTGCAGAACGACCAGGAAGAAGACCCAAAGGTTGAGCACCAGCAGTTGATCGGTGGGTTTGTCAAGTTCTCACCAAGACTATGGAATGTCGAGGCGGCCTACTATCGGCAGATGGGCACCGACGAGTTTCACATACCCATCGAGGCATGGATGACCAGCGTCAAGGCCGACTGCGTCCCCACCTGGCAGTGGCGCGTGACCGGAGGATACGATTACCTCAGTGGCGACCCCAACCCCACTGTGCCGCAAATCGGCATATTGGGGCTGTCGCGACACACCAAGGTACACGGCTTCAGCACCATCTATGGCTCGCACCATAAGTTCTACGGAGCGATGGACTTCTTCTATGTGAGCGCCTACTATGGCGGTTACACGCCTGGATTGCAGAACCTGTATGGTGGCGCGAGCTTCCGACCCATTCCCTCCGTCGACTGTTCGGCGATGTATCACTTCCTGATGACTGCCGAGCGCATCAATGGAGCCAGCCGGACGCTGGGGCATGAGCTAGAGTTCACGGCCAGCTACACCCCCGTCAAGTTTGTCAAAATCAGTGCCGGCTACACTTACATGCACGGCAGCAGCACCCTCCAGCGCTTGCAGCGCCTCGAGAACAAGAAGCACATGCACTGGGCTTGGCTCATGCTCACCGTCAACCCAAGGATTCTGAATTTCAAGTGGTAATTTAATAAGTAGTCAAGTAGTTAAGTAGTGGAGCCGTAACCCCACTCGAATGCTCGAATGTTCGATCACTCGAAAGCTCGATTACTTGCAACCCCTAAATATCAATAAACGATGAAACAATCAGCCCCCTTAAGCAAATCGCAGTATGGCCTCTACGTCGAGTGTGTGAACCATGCTGGCGAAGCTTGCTACAATCTTCCTTATGTCTATGTCCTCGACAAGAGTCTCGATATCGAGAGGCTGCGACAGGCGGTCGAGACTGCCGTGTGGGCGCACCCCACTTTGTTTACACGCATCGAACTAGATGCCGATGGCGAACCACTGCAGGTCATCGACCTCGACAACGAGCAGTGGAGCTTGCAGGTCGAGCGCATCGATGACATCGAGGCCGTGAAGCCGCACCTCACTATCCCATTCAATATTGTGGGCGACCGCCTGTTCCACATCCGACTGATGCAGGACGAGCAGCACATCTACTTGTTCCTCGACTATCACCACATCATAGTCGACGGTACGTCGATGCAAATCATGTTGCAGGACATCGACAAGGCCTATCACGGCCAGACGATTGAACCCGAAGCGCTGACCTTGGCGCAGGTGGCCACCGACGAGGCCGAGCAGCGACAGTCACCGGCATTCGAGCAGGCCCGGCAGTGGTATGCCGACAACTTCAACTGCAGTGACACGTTCACACAGATTATTCCCGACCGCGAAGAACCGGTGCACAGTGAGGACAGTATGCTACGCATTCTGGACACCGACATGGAGCGGGTCGAAGGCTTCTGCAAGCAGCAGGGGGTGTTCAAAAGCACACTGTTCACCACGGCATTTGCCTTCCTGTTGGCCAAGTACAACAACGAGGGCGAGTCGCTGTTCACTACCGTCTATAACGGTCGTAGCGACAAGCGTTTCTCACGCAGCGTGGGCATGACGGTGAAGACTTTGCCCGTCTACGCCAAGTTCACACCCGACACGCCTGTGCTCGACTACCTGATGCAGGCCCAGCGTCAGATGAGCGGCTGCCGTGAGCACGAGATATACAGCTACAGCGATGTGGTCACCGACCTCAAACTGCAGACCAACGCCATGTTTGCCTGGCACGGGCAGCTCTTCGACAACGAGACGATGGGAGGAAAGCCCATGCAGACCCTGCGACTGGGCAACAGCACACTCGAGGCGTCGCTCTACCTCAAGGTGTTTATCTTCGACGGCAAGTGCCATGTCAAGGCAGAATATAACAGCAACGAGTACTCGCGCGAGCTGATCGAACAGCTGCTCGAAAGCTACGAGGCCGTAATCGACGGATTCCTTGCACACGAGCGGCTGGCCGACATCAACATCGCATCGCAGGGGCAGGTGACCCTGCTCGATAGTTTCAACCAGGGCGATGTGGACTACGACGACACGCAGACCATCGTGTCGCTCTTCCGCCACCAGGCACAGGCCACACCCGACCATGTGGCGGTAGTCTATAACGACCTCACCTACACCTATGCGCAAGTCGATACCATCAGCGACCGCATCGCAGCCTACCTCATCGGCCAGGGGCTGAAGGCCGAGGACGTGGTGTCGGTGCTCATTCCGCGTTGCCAGTGGATGGCCATCGCATCGCTGGGTGTGCTCAAGGCCGGATGCGCCTATCAGCCGCTAGATCCAAGCTATCCGCAGGAGCGACTGAACTTCATGATGAAGGATGCCAGCGCCCGGCTACTCATTGCCGACGAGCAGCTGCGTGATCTGGTCAATGAGTATGACGGCGAGGTGTTGCTGACCAAGGACATCGACACCCTGCCGGAGGCCGAAATGCCGACGGTTGACATACGCCCCGAGCAGTTGTTTATCCTGCTCTATACCTCGGGCTCGACAGGAGTGCCCAAGGGGTGCCAGCTCACTCACGCCAACCTGGTGGCTTTCTGCCACTGGTATCAGCGATTCTATGCCTTGAACGACGGGCATCGCGTGGCAGCCTACGCCAGTTATGGTTTCGACGCCTGCATGATGGACATGTATCCGGCACTGACGTGTGGTGCTGCCGTACACATCATCCCCGAGGAAATCCGCCTCGACCTGATTGCACTCAACGACTACTTCGAGCAGCAGCACATCACCCACTCGTTCATGACCACACAGGTGGGATACCAGTTTGCCACCAGTGTCGAGAACCACTCGCTGCTCAACCTGTCGACCGGCGGCGAGAAGCTGGCATCGATCACTCCGCCGCAAGGCTACAAATTCTACAACGTCTATGGTCCCACCGAGTGTACCATCTTCACCACCACCTACCTCGTGGAACGAAAGTTGCGGGAGATTCCCATCGGTAAGCCCCTGGACAACATGCGCCTCTACATCGTGGATCCGCAAGGGCATCGGCTGCCCGTGGGTGCAGCAGGCGAGCTGTGGGTGGCAGGACCGCAGGTGAGCCGCGGCTACCTCAACAGGCCGGAGAAGACCGCCGAGGTCTATATCGCCAACCCCTTCACCACCGAGCAGAAGTATGCCCGAGTCTACCGCACGGGCGACATCGTGCGCTATCTGCCCTCGGGCGACATCCAGTTTGTGGGGCGGCGCGATGGGCAGGTCAAGATTCGCGGCTTCCGCATCGAGCTGAAAGAGGTGGAAAGTGTCATCCGCGAGTTCCCGGGCATCAAGGATGCCACCGTGCAGGCCTTCGACGAGGAGGGAGGAGGCAAGTTCATTGCCGCCTACATCGTCAGTGACCAGCAGGTCGACATCGAGGCCCTGAACAACTTCATACTCGACCAGAAACCGCCCTACATGGTGCCTGCAGTGACGATGCAGATCGACACCATACCGCTCAACCAGAACCAGAAGGTGAACAAGCGCGCCCTGCCCAAGCCCGAGAAGAAGGCTGCGGTGCCCGACGCCGTGGCCGCGCCCATGAATGTGCTGGAGCAGGAGCTGCACCAGATTGTCGCCGAGATTGTCAATAACACCGACTTTGGTGTGACCACAGTACTGGGCTATGCCGGACTGACGTCTATATCGGCCATACGACTGGCCGTGCAGGTCAACAAACGCTATGGCGTGACACTCGACTCGCGCGCGCTGGTCAAGACAGGTACCTTGCAAACCATTGAGAACGAGATACTGAAGCACTTGCTCGAGGGCGGTGCCACGGCCACACCCGCTGTTGCTGCTGAGCAGGTGACGCGCAGCAAGCCCACCAGTGTGCCACTGTCCTATGCCCAGACCGGTGTCTACTACGAGTGCTTGAAGAACCCCACCTCCACCATCTACAACATCCCCTATCTGCTCAGCTATCCTGCAGGCGTCGATGCCCGGCAGCTGGCGCAGGCCGTAGAACGTGTGCTCAAGGCGCATCCCGAGCTGAATGTGCACTTCACCACCCAGGGCGAGAACATCGTCCAGACCCTTGACGGTGCGATGCTTATACTGGTGACTGTCTCACGCATGACACGTGATGAGCTGGAGCAGTACAAAAACGACTTTGTGCAGCCTTTCAACCTGCAGAAGGCACCATTGTACCGCTGCGAGGTCGTCGAGACTGAGCAAGGTGCGCACTTGCTCATCGATGTGCATCACCTGCTCTTTGACGGTGGCTCGGCCGACCTGTTGTTCCACCAGATCAGCGACGTGCTCGAGGGCAAAGAGATTGCAAGCGAGAGCTACACCTATCTCGACTATGTGGCCGACCAGCAGCAAGCCGAGCAGGGCGAGGAGTTTGCACAGGCGCAGAAATTCTTCGCCGAGAAGCTGCACACCTGCGAGGGAGCCAGCGAGATACCTGCCGACCTGCCCAAGAGCGATGAGCAGGGGCTTATCGGCGAGGTCGTATGCCCGGTCGACCACGAGCATGTGGCGGCCTTCTGCCGACAGCAGGAGGTCACCCCGGCGCACCTGTTCCTTGCCGCAACTGCCTATGTTGTGGCACGATACACCAACAACCGCGACGTGTATCTGTGCACCGTCAGCAGCGGACGGGCCAACCTCAAAATCAGCGACACGGTGGGTATGTTTGTCAACACACTGGCCTTGGGGCTGACCATCGACGACGTGACCGTGGCCCAATTCCTGCACCAGGCGAGCGACACCTTCGACCAGACACTGCGACATGAGGATTATCCCTTCGCTCGCATAGCCAGCGACTATGGCTTCCGTCCGGCCATCGCCTATGCCTACCAGGTGGGTGTGCTCACGCAGTACACCGTGGGCGGAAACACCGTGGAGCAGGAGCTGCTTGAGCTGAATGTGCCCAAGTTCAAAATCAACATCAAGATTGAGTCGCGAGGCGTGGTGGTGCAGTACGACGACGCCATCTACAGCCACGAGCTGGGACAGCGCTTGGCCGAGAGCATCGTCACTGTGGCACAGGCCATGACCGCGCAGCCCGAGGCTCGGGTGCGACAGTTGTCAATCGTCAGTGAGCGGCAAGAGCAGGAGCTGAGCCAGCTGCGCCAGACGGCCACCGGCGAGGCACCCTTTGCTCTGATGCATGAGTGCATCCACCACTTTGCCCAGACGCAGCCCGACCACGAGGCACTGGTGGCGACCGATGCCAAGTACACCTATGCCGAGATGGACCGGGCCACCGATTGCATTGCAGCGGCGTTGCGCCAGCGCGGTGTGCGAGAGCGCGACCGTGTGGCATTGCTGCTGCCGCGCACCAGCCGACTGGTGCTCGCACTGTTCGGCGTGCTCAAGGCTGGAGCCGCCTATATCCCGTGCGACCCCGATTATCCGGCCGACCGCATCCGACTCATCCTTGAGGACAGCGAAGCGCGATACATCATCACCACGGCCGACCGCCTGGACGCCGTCGAAGCCGACAAGGCGATTGATGTGGAGCAACTGCTGGAGGGAGACCCCAGCCAGTATGTCAAGCCCGACATCACACCCAACGACCTGGCTTACCTCATCTACACCAGCGGATCGACAGGACGGCCCAAGGGCGTGATGCTGCACCATCGAGGCATCTGCAACTACCTATATGGCCATCCGGCCAATGTGTTTGCCAACGGTGTCATGACCGATGCGCGGCGCATACTGAGCGTGACCACCATCTCGTTCGATGCCGCACTGCAAGACATCGGCACGGCCTACTTCAATGGCAAGACGCTTGTCGTGGCCACCGAGGAGCAGGCCAATAACCCGCTCGACCTGGCACACCTCATCACCGAGCAGGGCATGAACATGGTGTCGGGTACCCCCTCGCGCTGGCAGACATGGCTCACCAGCGATGACTTCTGCCAGGCCATCAGCCACGTGGACATCTGCCGCGCCGGTGGCGAGAAGTTCTCCGACCAGCTGCTGGGCCAGCTGCGCAGTGTCACCCGGGCACGCATCTTCAACTGCTACGGCCCCACCGAGATTACCGTTGCGTCGAACAACAAGGAGCTGACTCATGCCACGATGGTCACCGTGGGCAAGCCACAACTCAATGTCAAAGAGTTTATCGTGGATCAGGACGGCAACGAGCTGCCCGTCGGTGTCGTGGGTGAGCTATACATCGGCGGCCGAGGCGTGGCGCACGGCTACAACAACCTCGACGAGATGACACGTGAGCGATTTGTCGACTACCACGGCGAGCGCGTCTACCGCTCGGGCGACTACGCACGCTGGCTGCCCGACGGCGATGTGGTGATCCTGGGTCGCACCGACCACCAAATCAAGCTGCGCGGACTGCGCATCGAGCTGGGCGAGATTGAGAATGTCATGCTCCGCGTCGAGGGAATGAAGAAGGTGGTCATCCTCATCCGAAAAATCAATGACAAGGAGCACTTGTGCGCCTATTACACCGCCGACCGAGAGATTGCGCCCGATGCTCTCAAGGCCGAGATTTCGCAGAGCCTGACGCAATACATGGTGCCCACTGCCTACCTGCAGCTGGCCGAGATGCCTATGACACCCAACGGCAAGACTGATGTCAAGGCACTCCCCGAGCCGCAATTGGCCATCACATCGGCATTTGTCGAGCCGGTGGGCGAAACGGAGCGCACCTTCTGCAACATCTTTGCCGACATCCTGCAGATGGACCGCGTGGGAGCTACCGACAACTTCTTTGAGCTGGGAGGAACGTCGCTGGTGGTGACACGAGTCATCATCGAGGCCGATAAGGCCGGGCATCATGTGGCCTATGGCGATGTGTTCGCCAATCCCACACCGCGCCAGTTGGCACGCCTGATCACTGGCGAAAGCACCGACCAGGGACAGGACGAGGTGGCAAGCTTCGACTACACCGCCATCAACAACCTGCTGCAGCGCAACACGCTCGCCAGCTTCCGTGGCGGCCAGCGACAGACACTGGGCAATGTGCTGCTCACCGGTGCCACAGGATACTTGGGCATACACATCTTGCGCGAACTCATCGACAGTGATGCGCCCAGCATCTACTGCCTAGTGCGCGGCAAGGCGCAAGACAAGGCCGAGAGCCGCTTGCGCACGCTGCTGTTCTACTACTTTGCCGACTCGTTCAAGCAGTTGTTTGGAACCAGGATTCATGTCATCTTGGGCGATGTCACCCAGGATATCGACCCGTCGCTGCCCATCGACACGGTGTTCAACTGCGCCGCCATCGTCAAGCACTTCAGCGAGGGCACTGAGATTGAGGATGTGAACATCGGAGGGGCACGGCGGTGTGTGGACTTCTGCATCACCACAGGTGCCAAGCTGGTCCACATATCCACGGCCAGCACACGCGGACTCTGGGCGGGTGAGGCTCACGACGAGACGTTCACCGAGCAGCGACTCTACATGGGACAGTATCTGGGCAACAAGTACATCTACTCCAAGTTCATGGCCGAGCGGCTCATACTCGATGCCGTGGCGCTGCACGGACTCAGCGCAAAGATTATGCGTGTGGGCAACCTGGCCGCGCGATCGACCGACGGCGAGTTCCAGGCCAACTTTGCCACCAACTCGTTTATGGGACGCATCAAGGTCTATAATATGCTGGGATGCTGCCCCTACGCCATGCGAAACAAGCGGGTGGAGTTCTCGCCCATCAACGAGGTGGCACGCGCCATCGTGTTGCTGAGCACAACACCCAAGGAGTGTACTGTGTTCCACCCCTACAACATCCACGGACAGTTCCTGGGCGACGTGCTCACGGGGCTGACCACCGTAGGCGACGGGGTGCGCTTTGTCGAGCAGGAGGACTTTGCACAGGCCATGGAGACCGCCAAGGACGACCCGGTAAAGGCCAAGCAGATGTCATCGCTGCTGGCCTATCAGGACATGGCACACGGACAGAAGACCACCGATGTGGCGCGCGACAACGACTATACCACCCAGGTGCTCTACCGTCTGGACTTCGCCTGGTCGCCCACTTCGTGGGACTACGTCGAACGCATGCTCACCGCTATAGGCGGCTTTGGCTTCTTCGACTAAAATCGAGACGCTGCCGGCAGTGCCACAACTGTCACGTGGCCTGCCGGCAGCACCTCTCCTCCTCGAATGCTCGATTCCTCGAATGTTCGAATGTTCGATCACTCGAATGCTCGATCACTCGACCCCCCTAACGCATAGCTAAGGAAAATGCAAAACAACGATAACATCAACGCGCAATTTTACCGTTACCTGTGGGCCTATATCCTGGTAGCCCTCTCGGGCTGTCTGGGCAACGTGGTGGACGGCATCATCGTGGGCAATCTCATCAGCGAGGATGGCGTGAGTGCCATCAATCTGTCGAAGCCCATCAACCAGTTTATCTTCACCCTGCACCTGCTCATCAATGCCGGGGCGGGTATGCTCGTGGCCTATGCGCTGGGCAAGGGCGACACCGCCACGGCCAGGCGATACTTCACGCGCGCCCTGGCGTTAAGCCTGGGGCTGGGAGTACTGCTGGCTGTGGTGGGCGGACTGTTGTTGCCCGCGCAGACGGCGCGTCTGTTGTGCAGTAACGACCAGATTCTGCCGCTGGCACAGGACTACATGCAGGTGCTGCTGCTCGGTAACCCGGCATTTATCGGCATGTGGGGCTTGTCGACCATGGTGGGTGTCAACGGAAGCCCGCGGCTGGTGTCGCTGGCGGTGATTATTGACAATGTGGTGAATTTGTGCCTCGACATCGTGTTCATCCAGTGGTTCGGCTGGGGCATCACAGGCTCGTCGGCCGCGACGGTGGTAGGCCATCTGGTGGGAATCGCCATCTTGCTCACTCATTGGAGCAAGCCCGAGAACCGGCGGCTCAGGCTCGACCTGGCTACCGATGGCCTGTGGGCATCGTGGCGACGCATCATCGGGCAGGGAGCGCCGCTGGCCATCGCCAGCATCAGTCTGACGTTACTGTTGCTATCGGCCAACACCATCGTGCTGTCTACGTTGGGCCGGACAGGCATCTTTGCCTTTGCCGTGGTCATGAATCTGCTACAAGTCTACAACCTGTTCGTGTCCGGCACCTGCCAGACACTACAGTCGTTGGGAGCCATACAAGTGGGCAAGGGCGATGCCGAAGGCCTGCGACAGGTGCTGCGCAAGGCATTCCGCTTCATCACCGTGGCCATGGTGGTGACATGCTTGCTGGTGTGGGTTGAGCCGGAATACATCGTGCGACTGTTTGGCGCCGATGAGCCCGACCTCATTGCCGAGGGCAACCATGCCCTGCGCGTGTTCGCCTTGAGTTTTATCCCATTCTGCTACATCTATGTGTTGATGATTGTCTACAAGCTCTACGGCCAGCACCGCATGGCACTGTTCATCTCGTTTGCTTTGTCGCTCACGGTGATACCCGTGCTCTGGGTCATGGCACGCACCATGCCTGCCATGCTGTGGTATAGCTACCTCGTGGCCTACCTCATCGAGGCCATCGCCATTGCCGTGCTGCACCGAGTCACCCATGTCAAGCTCACACTAGCGCCCAAAAAGCAGTAAACCTCGTAGCGATGCGGCCTGCCGCGTGATCAGCCACAGTCCAGGGAAGAGGCTAGGTAACGAATTGTAGGGCTGCGCCGCAGGCGCAGCCCTACATTGTTGCAGCATCCCGATTCGCGCCGCCGTAGCGACAAGGTAGCGACGCGTGACCAGCCTCAATCCATCGGCAGGTAGGGAACTTTATCGCTTAGTCGCTGCCAAAGTTAATGGTGGCGGTGGTGCCGGGCCTCTTGGCGGCCGGTTTGGCGGCCTGCTCGGCAGCCTTGGCGGCCTGGGTGGCGGCGGCTTGGCGCTTCTCGCGGATGGCGGTTTTGTCGTCGGGCTTGCGCTTGTAGGCCGGAGTGCGCTCAAGCAGGTCCACAAGCTCGTCGTTGTCGATGTCCTCGGGCGTGAGCAGGATAAACTGTGCCTCATCTTTGCGGGTCTGCATCTCGGCGATGGCCGCGGCGCCATACTCCTCCTGCAATCGCTTGTCGGCGTCGGCGGGGGCGGCGGGCACTTCGCTGGCAGCAACCTCGGCGCGCTTGTGGCGCACCACGGGAGCGGGTGCCTCCTTGTCGAGCGAGACATTGAATCCCGCAGCCAGCACGGTAATCTTAATCTTGTCCTCCAGAGTGCGGTCGTGAGCATACCCGGTGATCACGTCCACCTCCTGGCTGAAGTTGGCCATGAACTCCTCCACCTCGCTCAGCTCCTGCGTCTTGAAGGGATTCTTGCTGTCGGGGTTATAGTAGACATTAATCAGAATCTTGCGTGAGCCGTAGACATCGCGGTTCTTGAGCAGCGGCGACTCCAGAGCATCCTCAATGGCCTTGGTCACGCGGTGCTCGCCCTCGCCATAGCCGCTGCTGATGATGGCCACGCCACCGTCGCGCAGGGTGGTGTTCACGTCCATGAAGTCGACGTTGACCTGACCCTCGGCCGTGATCAGCTCGCTGATGGAGCGTGCCGCCGTCGACAGGGTGTCGTCGGCCTTGCCGAAGGCGTTGTTGAAGTCCAGGTCGGGATAGATGTCGATCAGACGCTGGTTGTTGATGATCAGCAGTGCGTCCACATACTTGCTCATCTCGTCGGCACCGGCCAGGGCTTTGAGAATCTTCTTCTGTCCCTCGAACAAGAACGGGATGGTGACGATACCTATTGTGAGCACACCCTTCTCGTGGGCGATGCGAGCCACCACAGGCGCTGCGCCCGTGCCGGTGCCGCCGCCCATGCCGGCGGTGATAAACACCATCTTGGTCTCGTCGTCAAACAGTGCGGCAATCTCGGCCTCGCTCTCCTCGGCGGCCGCTTTGGCGCGCTCGGGCACATTGCCGGCTCCCAGGCCGTTGGTCGTCTTCGGGCCGATGAGCACGCGGTTGGGCACGGGCGACATGTTCAGCGCCTGGCGGTCGGTGTTGATCACGACAAACGACACGCCCTCCACGTTCTGTGCCCACATGTGGTTGATGGCGTTGTTGCCGCCGCCGCCCACGCCCACCACCTTGATGATGGTCGGGTTTTTCTTCTCCTCGTTGAACCCGGGGTTCTGGTCAACCGAGTCATAAATGTTTGGTCTCATATTGCGTAGTGTTTTTATTGTCAAGTTGGCTGTTGAACTACTCGTCGTCGGCGTCGTCTTCCGAGAACATGTCGGCGGCTTTCTTTTTCAGGCGGATCCACAGGCTCTCTTTCTTGTCCTTCTTGTCGTGCTTGCGGGGCTCGTCGGGGGTGGGCTCCGGCTCGGGCTGCACGGGACGCGTGGTGGCCACCTGGAAGCCGTCGTCGTAGTTGCGGCGCGCGATGCAGGTCTCGCCGGGCAGGATGTCGGCGGCGGCCTTGGCCAGCAGGCAGAACGCCTCGATATACTCGGCGCGGTTGAAGCTGTGGTTGAGTATGTTGAGCGACTGTGGGTAGTGGCCCATGCGAACGCTGAGCTTGGTGTTCTCCTCGAGCTTCTTGGCCAGACCCTGCAGCTGTGCTCCGCCGCCAATGAGGACGATGGTGCGTATGTCGTCGGTGGTCATGCCGGCCAGGTTGAGCTGGTTCTTGATGTTGGCGATGATTTCGCGGTTGCGCGCGGCGATAAAGTTGGCTGCCTCGCTGCTGTTCACACCCTCGATGACGATGTTGTCGACGTTGGCCTCGAGGGGGTTGTTGATGTTCTTCTTCACGCGCTCGGCGGTGTCCTCAAGCACGCTCAGCCCGTTGCTGATGTCGCGGGTGATGTTGCGGCCGCCCAGCGGCAGGGTCGACAGGTAGGCCAGCGAGCCGTCCTTGTAGATGCTCACCGTGGTGGTCTCGGCACCCAGGTCCACAAGCATGCAGCCCAGCCGCTCGCTGTCGGTGAGCACGTATTCGCCCACGGCCAGCGGTGTGACGATGTAGTCCTTGACATTGATGCCGAAGCTCATCACGCGCGTCAGGTTCTGCTTGATGGCGGGCTTGGCCACGATGAGGTTGGCCTTGATTTTGATGCTTGAGCCTACCACCCCCACTGGGTCGGCAGTGACGTTTTTGTCCACCAGGAAGGTGCGGGGCACCACGGCTATGGTCTCATAGTTCTTGATGGGGTTGCGGCTGGCGTCGCGTATGATGCCGGCGATGATCTCGGTGGTAATGGCACGGCTGGAGTCGAGGCCGCGGTTCACCTCGCTGACCTCGCTGTGCAGCGACCGTCCGCTCACGCCGATGTACACCTGTGTCACGTCGCCGCCCACCTGGTCCTCGATGTTCTTGATGATGCGGTTGATGGCAGCCTTGACGTTCTCCACGTTCTGCACGCAGCCATAGCGCACACAGTTGCTGAGCCGCTCCTCGACCAGGTGGCTCACGCTCACCATGCCTGTGGGCGACTTTTCGGCCACAGCACCGACAATCTTGCTGGACCCAATCTCGAATGCTACAATATATTGGTTCTTATCCATAATGATGATATTTTGTTACGGGTTACGGGTTTCTTGCTTCTTGTTTCTCGCTTCTTGCTTCTTGTTTCTCGCTTCTTGCTTCTTGTCGTCGACGGCCAGGGTGTGGCGGTTGTCGTCGACGGCGATGGTCTGCAGGTCGGGTTCGGGCTCGTCGTAGGCCGAGTCGTAGGTCATCTCGACCTTCACGGCCTTGTGGCGGCGGGTGGCCACGACCTGGTGGTCCCACTTGACCGAGATGGTGTCGTAGTTCTCCCAACCCTTGGCTGGCATGACCTTGCGATAGAAGAGCTTGAGCTTGCGGAACTTGGCCTCGAAGTTCGTCGCGTCGCCCATATTCACCACATGACCGTAAATGGCGGGCGTGATGAAGATGTTGTCGCTGTCGCGCATCGTGTAGAGCGTGACCAGCGAGCGCAACAGCGAGTCGCTCTCGACATACTGCACCATGGGCAGCAGCCGGGTGGCGGGGTAGCGGTCGGTGAAATGCCCCTGCGCCACCGGCACGTCGGCATGGTAGTTGGCTGTGGCCATCATGCGTTTGCCGCTGGCGTTGATGTAGTAGCTCTGGTCGCCGTCAAACACCCTGAGCACAGGCACGAGTTGGCTGGCCCGGATGATGAGCACGCCGCCCGTGGCCTTGACGCACTCGGCCTTCTCGAGATAGTCGGAGCGCAGCAACGCCTGCTCGATGCGGCTGGCATCAATCTGCCACATGGGCTTACCCACGACCCTGAAACCCAGCCGCGCAAGCTCGGCGATGACTCCTTGGGGGGTGACAAATTGTGTGCTGTCTGCGTTGTCGATGGTTACCTCAACGCGCTGGCACAACTCATCGGCCGCCTTGCCGCGGGCCCAAAAAATGCCCCACAACAGCAGTGCCGCCATGATGAGTAAGATGATATTTTGAATAATCCGTTTCAACTAATCTTAAAAGTAATGTAGTGAAATAGTGTTGTAGTGGAGCCCATTCTTGATTGCAGTGGTTTACTCCTGTCAGCCCACGAGCCTGTGTGCAATCTAGTTAAGCCCGAATTGCTGTCGCTTCACCCCGGCCTGTGTTCTGCCAGCCCTTCGGGCTTTGCTGTCGCTTCACCCCGGCCTGTGTTCTGTCAGCCCTTCGGGCTTTGTTGCCGCTGCCTTGGGGCTGTGGTCTGCCGCCTTTCGGGCTGTGGTCTCACGCTGGGCTTAGTCGGTGAGTGAGAGCAGTTCGCGGCGGATGTCGGGTAGCAGACGGTCGATGTCGCCGGCCCCAACCGTAAGCAAAACGTCAAAGTTAAGGCTTTTAATTGATTCCACCAATTTTTCGCGTGGAATTATACTTTTTTTAGCACAATTGATGCGGTCAAGGATGATTTGGCTGGTCACACCGGCTATGGGTTCCTCGCGAGCAGGATAGATGGGAAGCAGATACACCTCGTCGGCCAGAGAGAGCGCCTGGGCAAACTCGGGGGCGAAGTCGCGCGTGCGGGTGTAGAGGTGCGGCTGGAAGATGACACGCAGACGGCGGCCGGGATAGAGGTCGCGCACGCTGGTGATGCTCGCACGAAGCTCATCGGGGTGGTGGGCGTAGTCGTCAATCATCACGCGGCCGTGCTCACCAGGCTCCTTGAGCCAGAACTCAAAGCGGCGCTTGGGACCCTGGAACGACGCTATGGCGCGGCGCATGGCATCGCCCGGAACCTCGGTGAGGCGGCAGGCGGCCATGGCGGCGATGGCGTTGTCGATGTTGATGTCGACGGGCACACCCAGGCTGATGTCGGTGATCACCTCCCAAGGCGTAACCAGGTCGAAGGTAATGTCGCCCTGAGCCTTGCGGATGTTGCGGGCGTGGAAGTCGCCCTCGTGGCGGCTGTAGGTGTACACACGAACACCCGCCTGCGGCTGTGGCACGAGCTTGAGGCCGGTGTGCACAATCAGTGCGCCGTCAGGACGGATGAGGCTAGTAAAGTGGGCGAAACTCTCCAGATAGGCCTCCTCGGTGCCGTAGATGTCGAGATGGTCGGGGTCGGTCGAGGTGATCACGGCCACCCAAGGTGTGAGCTGGTGAAACGAGCGGTCGAACTCGTCGGCCTCGATGACCGAGTAGGGGCTGGTGTCGCTGAGCAGGAAGTTGGTGCCATAGTTGCGCAAGATGCCGCCCAGAAACGCGTTGCAGCCCACCCCAGAGTCATGCAGGATGTGCGCCGCCATGCTCGATGTGGTGGTCTTGCCGTGCGTGCCGGCAAAGCACAGGCCGCGGCTGTGCTCGGTGACGATGCCCAGGGCCCGGGCACGCTTGATGACCTCGAACTCACGGTCGACGAACCATCGCAGAACAGGGTGGTCGGCGGGCATGGCGGCGGTGTAGACCACCAGCGTGTGATCGCGGTCACGGCAGTAGTCGGGAATCAGCGACGGGTCGTCGCTATAGTCGATGTGTACGCCCTCGGCCTCGAGTTGGCGGGTGAGGTCGCTAGGGGTGCGGTCGTAGCCGGCCACGCGGCAGCCGCGGGCCAGGAAGTAGCGCTCAAGTGCGGCCATGCCTATGCCACCTGCGCCGATAAAGTAGATATTGCTCTTCATAGTTCTTTTTTAAGACCCTCTGATAATCTTGAAAATCTCGTCCACGATGCGTGCGGCGCTGTCGCGCTGGGCCATGGCGGCGGCGTTCTCCGACAGTGTCTTGAGCACGCCGTCGTTGGTTACCGTGCGCAACATGCAGTCGACCAGCTCGTTAGGAGCATCCACGTCGCGCACCATGATGGCGGCATTGCGGCTCGACAGAGCCTGCGCGTTCTTGGTCTGGTGGTCTTCGGCCACGTTGGGCGAGGGCACCAGTATGGCTGGCAGTCCCAGTGCCTGAATCTCACTGATGCTGCTGGCACCGGCACGCGACACCACCAGGTCGGCGGCGCGATAGGCCATGTCCATATTGCTGATAAAGTCGGTCCGCAAGACGTTGGTCACGCCCGACGCGGCCAGGTCTTCCTCGCTGGTGCCGCGGTTGGTCTTGCCGGTCTGCCAAATGACCTGCACCCTCTCGGCCGCCTGCCCGATGCGGGCGAGCCCGGCACCAATGACGCGGTTCACGCTCAGTGCGCCCAGGCTGCCGCCGATGATGAGGATGGTGCGCTTGTCGGGGTCCACGCCCATGGCACGGCGAGCATCCTGCTTGCTGGCTGTGCACTCAAGCAGGTTCTGGCGGATGGGGTTGCCGGTGAGCACGATGCGATCGGCCGGGAAGAAACGCTCCATGCCCTCGTAGGCCACGCAGATGCAACGGGCGTCGGCACCCAACTGCTTGTTGGTCACGCCGGCATAGGAGTTCTGCTCTTGCAGCAGCGTGGGGATGCCCATGCGCTGCGCCGCCTTGAGTGTGGGGCCGCTGGCATAGCCGCCCACACCGATGGCGATGTCGGGCTTGAACTCGCGGATGATGTCGCGTGCCATGCGCATGCTTTTGAGCAGGTGCCACACCACCTTCACGTTGCGCAGCATGTTGCGACGGTCGAAGCCCATGACGGGCAGTCCCTTGATGGCATAACCCGCCGCAGGCACGCGCTCCATTTCCATGCGTCCCTCGGCACCCACAAACAGGATTTGCGCCTCGGGCATGCGCCGGCTGATTTCGCCGGCTATCGACAGTGCGGGAAAGATGTGGCCACCGGTGCCACCGCCGCTGATGATAAATCTCTTCATAACTTTATGATGTTTGGTTATTCGCTTGCTCGTTCATTCGAGTGTTCGAGTATTCGAGTGTTCGACTGCTTGATCACTCGATCATCTGATGAAATTACACTATTTCCACACATTCTTGGGCAGAATCTGGGTGGGGTTCACCGCGTCGAGGCCGTCGGGCAAGATGCCCTCGTCGGCCTTGTTGTTCTTGTTGTTATAGTTGGCCACTGTGCGGCTCACGCTCAGCATCACTCCGAAGGCGATGCTGATGACAACGATGCTGGTGCCACCCACCGAAATCATGGGCAGAGGCTGGCCCGACACAGGGAACACACCCACATTGATGGCCATGTGAAACAGTGCCTGCAGCGTGATGAACGAGGCCATACCGATGATGAGCAGGCTGGGCAACACACGCGTACAACGCTGCACTATCATCGCGGCGCGGGCCAGCAGCCACAGGTACAGCACCAGCAGCAGCACGCCACCGATGAATCCCGTCTCCTCGATGATAATCGAGTAGATATAGTCGCTGAAGGCCAGCGGCAGACGGCTGCACTCGCGCGAGCTGCCTATGCCCACACCCTTGATGCCGCCATGAGCCTGAGCCATGCGCGAAAACATCTCTTGCTGGTTCTTATTGGTGATGGGACGATACACCAGCGAGTCGCTGTACCACCAGGCTTTCAGGCGGTTGACCCAGGTGGCGGAGCGCCCGAAGGTGGCCGTGGGAGCATCGTCGGCGCTGGCCCGTGCCACGCTGTCGGTGGGGGCATGCGCCACCAGCTCGGCCTGTCCGGCGGCCACCACGCTGTCGGTGTTGTCGTTGTGGTGCTTGATCAGGAAAAACGCGCCACCCACGATGATATAGGCCCCGAACAGCATGGCTATCTTCTTGCGCTTGGCACCGCCTATGACGAGCATCGTCAGGCTGATGGCCATCAGCAGCAAGGTGTTGGTCATGCCACTGCGAATCATCAGTGCGCCATAGAGCGACACCGCTGCTCCGGCGGCTATCATGCCCTTGGTGGAGATGTCGCGGTTGAGCTGGCTCTTGGCCAGGATATAGCTCAACACCGTCACTATCGAGAGCTTGGCTAGCTCGGCAGGCTGTAGGGTGACACCGCCAGGCAGCTTCATCACGCGCTGTGCGCCGTTGATCACCTCGCCAGCCGCCATCACATAGATTAGGGTGAACACAGTGACAAAGGCCAGGCCAGGTATCATCAGATACAGAAACTTGCCGTTGTTGTAGTCCCAGCGGTGCAGCACAAACACGCAGGCTGCGCCCAGGCCTAGAAAGAGGCATTGCTTGATCACGGGCGCATAGACACTGCCGCCGGATATCATACGGCTCGACGCGCTGTAGCTCTCCACAATCGAGATGATGATGAGCGTGAAGTAGATGCCCCATATCCAGGGGTCGCCATGCTTCTGCGCAATCTCGGTGTATTTGGTTCGTTTCTCTTCGGTCATTGCAAGGGCTTTTTTTGACTAGAGGCACTAGACGAACTAGTTGTTCTAGAACATCAGATATAAACTTATAGGTTGTTCACACACTGCTTGAACTGCGTGCCGCGGTCCTCATAGCTCTTGAACAGGTCGAAACTGGCGCAACAGGGCGATAGCAGCACCGTGTCGCCGTTCTGCGCCAGTTCGCGGCACTTCCCGACGCACTCAGCCATCGAACCGGCATCGGTCACCACAGGCACCTTGCCGTCGAAGAACGCATGCAGCTTGCGGTTGTCCACACCCAGGCACACGATGGCTTTGACCTTCTCAAGCACAAACGGCTCAATCTCGCTGTAGTCGTTGCCCTTGTCCTTGCCGCCCAGTATCAGCACCACCGGTGTGGTCATGCTCTCGAGCGCGTACCATGTGGAGTTGACATTGGTGGCTTTTGAGTCGTTGATCCAGCGCACACCGTCGAGCGTGCGCACATATTCCAGACGGTGCTCCACCGCCTGGAAGTCGCTCAGGGCACGGCGGATGATGTCGTTGCGTATGTTCAGCACACTGGCGCTGATGCTGGCGGCCATCGAGTTGTACAGGTTGTGCAGGCCCTGGATGGCCAGCTCGCTCGTAGGCATCGACCACTGCTCGCCTGCGGCGTTGACGTGCATCATGCCGTCATCGACCCATGCCGTGCAGCCCTCGCTGTGCTGTGCGCTGAAGGGCATCATCTGGGCCTCGGTGTGCATGTGGCGCAGCTGCTCGCTGATGATGGGGTCATCCTGCCAGTAGATGAACACGTCGTCAGGCCCCTGATTGCGCATGATGCGGAACTTGGCCGCTACATAGTTCTCCATCTTGTGGTCGTAGCGGTCCAGGTGGTCGGGCGTGATGTTGAGCAGAACGGCTATGTTGGCCTTGAATTGATACATGTTGTCGAGCTGGAAACTGCTCAGCTCGATGACGTACACCTCATGCGGGTCTTCGGCCACCTGCAGAGCCAGACTGTTGCCCACGTTGCCCGCCAGGCCCACGTCAAGTCCGGCCTCGCGCAGGATGTGGTAGGTGAGCATCGTGGTTGTGGTCTTGCCGTTGCTGCCGGTGATGCACACCATCTTGGAGTCGGTGTAGCGGCCGGCAAACTCAATCTCGCTGATGATGGGGATGCCGCGCTCCACGGCACGGACGATGAGTGGAGCCTCAAGCGGGATGCCCGGGCTCTTGACAATCTCGTCGGCATTGAGAATCAGCTCCTCGCTGTGACCGCCGTCCTCCCAGCGGATGCCATGACGGTCGAGCAGCTCGCGATACTTGGGCTTGATGGTGCCCATGTCGCTCACCAGCACATCCATGCCCACTTTCTGGGCGAGTACGGCCGCTCCGGCACCGCTCTCGCCACCACCTAATACAACTAATCTCTTCATATCTTTCGTTAAAATTATGTCATTCAATTGTTTATGTCACCCACCTTGCCTTCGTAGCCAATGCTCACTGGGCGGCATTCAGCCCGTTGAGGCGCGCTTCGACATGTGCTTGGAGGCGATAGAATCCTTCGTTTATGGCCTCCAGTTTGCTCGATTCGACGGGGAGTGACTTTTGAGGGTGTAAAGTTACTAACTTTTTTTGGATAATTTGGGATTCCAAATTTGTTTTTGTAAATTTTTCTCGAAAAGTTATTAACAACCCCCTCGAAGCAACTTGTTTATGGATATTGTCGCACGGTTGACGGCTGTTTGCGTCTGCAAACCGCAACAGCCTCTCCCCTGCGCAGGGGAGAGGCTAGATGAAAGGTTGAGTTGCGACAAGGTAGGGACGCGGCGTGCCGAAGCCACTGAAAAAGTGGTGATAGAAAAGTGAAGAGGTTGTAGGCGCTATTTTGTGATACCTCTTCATGTTTTAAGAGTCATCAATCGCAGTCCATATATCTAAGTTCTGATGATTAATTATCTAACAAACATACTGTATTTTGCTGTTTTCTCAGATTTTTGGCGACATCGGTCTGTGAAGCGGGATTTTGTGTGCTCATTTTGCGGATTTGCCCAAAATCAGCTTGATGTTATGCACAAAGATGGTGACCATGGTTTGGACTTCCATGGCCTTGATGC
>JAFUVK010000057.1 GCA_017477555.1 Muribaculaceae bacterium | reverse complement strand
ATGTGAAAAAAGGTAAAGGGCACCGGAAACAGGGTACTTTTTCAGCGGCCTCTTCCCAAAGGGGAGGGGTAGGGGTGGGGTTTCGTCTACAGCACAATGCTCAATGGTATCCAGGCAGTTCCCCTCCCCTTTCCCAAAGGGGAGGGGTAGGGGTGGGGTTTCCTCCCAGTGTACAGTTCACAATTACCGCCAGGCTGAAATTCAGCCTGGCGGTAACCATTAACTATTAACTGTTAACTATAAACTATTTAAAAGATTGTTTTGGCGGTAGTGCGAGTGCCGTCGGTGTAGTCGGTGACGATGATGTTCATCCCGTCGAATGGTGCGGCACTCTCCTGTCCGGCCACGTTGTAGTAGCGCACTTGCCGCACCTGGCGTGTGGCGCGTGTGTCGCTGACCGCGGTCACCACCCAGCCGTCCTCGTTTTTGATGTCGATAGGCGACACGATGTAGGCAGTGGTTACGTCGTCATACTCCTTGTAGGGCTGCGACGGCATGCGCTGTGCGCCGCCAGTGGTCTCGTCGGCACTCTCGTCGGCCAGGCGGATGATGGCGTGGAACTTATAGGCTTGACCGGTGGCTTGTCCGGCATAGGCTGGATTGGGTTCATTGTTCTCATCGCGGAGGAAATCGGGCATTTTCATGATGTCCCACTGCACGCGGAAGTAGCCATCCAGGTCGGCCTCGTTCATCCACGAGAACTCATGGCCCTCGGTCGTGTAGGAGTGCATGGTGGGCACATAGAACGTGTTGTTGCCGCCCCACACCGCCCAGGTGATCGTGGCATACTCCTGCGGCTTGGGGGTGACAAAGAAGTAGCGGCGGGTAGAGCCGGGGATGCCACTGTTCTGCGTGCCAACGAAGTTGTCGGTGACAAACACATTGGGTTCATAGACCGACTCCGTGCACTTGCTCCGCTTGGGCAGTTCCTTCGACAGACGCATCTCGGGGTTGCGGTTGTCGATCAGTACGGCGGTGACACTGCCACCGGGCAGCAGTCGGCCCACATACTGTTCCAGCAAGTCGGCTTGTGCGGTAGCGCTTAATCCATCGATGCCGGGATAGTTGAGCGACAGGGTCAACTTCACCCAGTTGCTTTGGTCGTAGCGCGTGCGACTGCCCATGAGGTTGGTCAAGTCGAGCACATAGTCAATCTCGCCATTTTGCTGCTGCGACTTCTCCACGTAGCTCGTCGTGATAAAGTTGTTGAGGTCTTTGCAGTACAGCGCGCCATAGACGGTGTGGTCGATGCCGTCGACCGTGATGGTGGTCGTGGCGTTGCGGTCCACATACACGCCCACCATGTCATCGGCGATGGTGTAGGGAGGGCCGCTCACTCCCTTGGCGATGATGCTGGCCAGCGAGCTGCCCAGGGTGATCACGCCGCAGTAGTCATAGCACGTGCCGGTGCTGTAGACAAAGTCGCTGGTCTGCTGCGCCGGATAGGTGTTGGCGGCGTTGGTGTAGTAGTCGTGGTTCTTGTACACACCGTTGTTGAAGATGATGCCGCTGGGCTTGACGGTCACGCCATGAGCGGTGAGGTCGATGCGCCACACCTCATAGCCATCCTTATCGTAGCCTACCATGTCGCACATCACGCCGGGATACCAGCCGGTCGGTTCGGTGATGTACTCGTTTTGCAGCAGGTCGATGTTGTTGCCGTTTGCGTCGGTATACCAGGCGTGGCAGTACACGTGCTCCCAGCCGGGTGTGTTGGTGAAGTAGGCGTACTCATGGCCGTCAATCATCACGGCACATACGGCGGCCTCCTGGGCTGCCGCGGTATAGTAGTCGCGCGTGTAGTCCTCCAGAGTGTTGCTTGTACCGGGCCACGTGTAGTATAGCTCGCCCGACTTGCGCCACACGATGTCGGTCATGTCGGTATGGGTCAAGTCGCTGGTGTGGTTGGCATAGTCATAGCTGCCGCGCGTAAACCAGAAGTCGGTCATCGCGTCATCTACCTCCCAGCTCCACCAGGTGCGGCCACCCACAGTGACATCATCCAGCCGGGTGGCGTTAAGCTTTTTGCGGTTGGTAGCAATCACATTGCGGTCGGGGCGGTCTACATGGATTTCGGTCCCGTTGGGCAGTGCTTCCTTGTCGTAGGCCCAGAGTACGGGATCGCTCACGTTGGCGGTCTGCTCCAGGTGGATGATGACCTTGCCCTGCAGCGTGGCCATGTTGTAGAGCGTCACGCTGTTGTTGGTCAGGTTGACCACCACACGGTAGGTACCGGCGGTGCCGGCATCCATTCTGAAGCGTTTGCCTTGGCCGGCCAGCAGCGACTGGCTCAGTTCAGTGTTGAGGTCGCCGGCGGTGATGTGCCAGAAATTGGCGCTGGTGTTGGCACCCAGCAGGTAGTTGTCGTTCCAGTTGCTGGTCAGCTGGGTCGTGAACACAAACTCGTCGTTCTCGGCCAGGGCGACGTTGCTCAAGGTATAGGTGTTGCCGTCGTTGGTCATCATGCTCGTGCCCACGCCGGGAGCCAGGCCGGCATCGGTGCCGTAGTGCATATACAGTGCGCCGTAGACGCGTGTCACCTTTGTGGTCATGGCACTCAGGTCCACCTCCACGTTATAGTAGCCGGCGGTCTCGACGATGAAGTTCTTTTCGTTGTGGTTGTCGACTTGCAGGTTGTTCAGTGTCATGCCCAGCTGGCTCTCGGTGATGAGCCAGGTGCTGCTGTTGGCGGTGGAGCCGTAGCGATGGTCGTTGAGTGTGCTCCAGTCGTTGCTGGTGCTGCCCAGCATGGTGGCGAAAGCAAAGCCGCTGTTGCCCGGCGTGAGCAGCACGTTCTCGGCCTTGAACTTCATGCCCGTGTCATCGGTGGCGGTCATCTCGATGCCCACATTCGCTTCCCAGGGGTTACCATTGGCATTACCCACCAGATACAACTTGCCCGTATTGATCAACACCGGCCAAGCAATGTTGTTGTACATCTGATAGTTGTCGCGATACCAATTCTCCCCCGATTTATATAAATCACCTTTGTAATAAGTTTGTTCACCCGATGAATTCCATTCATTGTTGTTGCCGTCGCTCCTGAAAACTTTCAGGTGGGTAGGGGTCATCGTGTTCGAGGTCCAGAGAAACATGGAACTACCTCCGTTGTTGCCCCCGATGTAGTAGGTTCCGCCCCAGCGGTTGTTCTGCTCAATGACCTTCTCTCCTGGCCAATTTGCATTGTCTCCCGAGTTGCCCCAAGCATATACATAGGAGTGAGCTCCTGTAATGAACCAGTCATCGCGGGAGATTTCCAATAATATATAAGACGTGGCATTTTTGATGCGAGTCAAATTGACACCATAACCTGTGCCATTGTACTCGAAGTAGCTGTCGGCGCTGCTGTCGAAGGTGATGGCGGGCGAGGCGTTGCTGCCGCTGCCATTGGTGGCGAAGGTCACGGTCGAGCCGCTGGCAACATCGGCATAATACCATACCGCGTTGTCGCTCGACGTCACGTTCTGGGTCATTTGGGCATAACTGCCGTTGTCGATTTTGTAGTAGGGTGTTGTTGTACCCTTGACAAACATCGTTGATGCCTCCGCTGTGCACCACAGGGTGAACAGGCAGGCACAAAGGAGCAATAGTTTGCTCTTGCTGAATACTTGTTTCATGACTGTCTTTTTCTGTTTATTTTGTCTGCAAAATTCCTTATTTATAATAAGGTGTCGGGTGAAGACGGTCAAAAATTCAGCAAATAAATAATGCAATCGTTTGCTTGTCGGGAAATGTGTTCGGCGCAATCAGTGGAATGACCCTGCGGTAAGGTGTCAGTCCCTCACTATCTCTTCAATCCAGCGGCCCACACTCAAGGGCAGCGGACCGGCGGCCGTGCGGGCCATGATGCGGTCGTTCAGGTCGTGAAGCAGCGGCGTGGCGTCGCTGTCGCCGCAACGGGCAATGATGCGCTGCGCTTCGGCATGAGCCTGCGCGGCGGCGGCTTCGGCCCAGGGGCGCAGCAGGTAGCTCTTCCAGAATAGCCAGTAGGCCAGGTCGTAGGTGCGGCGGGCGTCGTTCTCGTCGCCGGGGTCGACATCAAGCAGCAGCTGTAGGTCGACGGGTGCCGGAGCACTGACATACACCTCGTCGAGCAGGGTGTGGAACACGTGTGCCAGTGCCAGCAGCTGAGGATCTTGTGGGTCCAGGTGGTGGTGCAGAGCCAGTGTGTAGTACAGTACCGTGCGCAGGTCATCGACGTTGAGCTCGGCATCGACATAGTCATCGCTGCGGCGGTAGTGGGGCAGGGGGTTGCCGTGTAGCTCGCTGTGCAGCCGTGTGAAGGTGCGCCACAGCCCGGCGTCGGCCACAATGTCCTGAAAATAGCCCACCACAGCCAGTACGCCATCGCGGCGACTATCGTCGTCGATGTCGTCGAGCAGCAGGCTCTCGTCCCAGGCATGGGCCAGCTGCCGCGCCAGGGCCAGGTAATAACGGTCGGTAGTTGCCACCAGTGGCCAGGTGGGCTGGCGTTCCATGAAGTCGCGTGCGGTGATTTCTGTCATAGTCCAGGTTATTTTGTGGTTCTAGATATTCTAGATATTCTAGATTCTCTAGATATTCT
>JAFUVK010000025.1 GCA_017477555.1 Muribaculaceae bacterium | reverse complement strand
TTATCGTTGGGTTGGGAGGGCACACCTGTGCCGTCCGCCTCCGGGTTGTCGGGGGGATGGCCGCTGCCGGGTTGCCTTCAACATTACCTTTTGTCGGGGCGGACGGCACGGGGGTGCCGTCCCTACTGCACATTGTGGGGGGGCGACGGGTGGCGTCCCTACACAGCCTGGCTGATCACGCAGCACACCTGTTTGCTCTTCAGCACCCCACCTGTAGTTGGCGGCCCCGTTGGGGCCACTGTTACTTAACCACAAGGGACAACTGGTATATAGTCCCTAAAAATATTGCGTCACTTCTGTTCAAGTTTAGCCTCGTCCTCGGCAGTCCACAGCGGATTGTCGTCCTCGTCCCAGTCGAAGGCATCATCGAAGCCGAAGAAAGCCTCGTCGGTAAACTCCTTCATCTCGCGGCCATCCTTCTTGGTGGGTCGACCCATACCCTTCTGCCGGTTGACGAATCCGTCGATCTTCACCATCTCGAGCAGTTCGAGTTGGTCGCGTGTGGTGATGTTGCGCAGGTAGTTGGGCACCAGTTTGGCCCCCACGCGGTTGTTGAGCACTGCTAGCACCTCGAAGGTGTAGGTCACAGGTGGCTTGCGCACGGCGATGACATCGCCTGGCTTGACCAGCCGCGACGGCTTGACATTCATGCCGCCGATGGTGACCCGCCCCAGCTTGCATGCATCGGTGGCGATGGTGCGTGTCTTGAAGATGCGTGTGGCCCACAGCCACTTGTCAATTCTTACTTCGTTCATAGTCTTTCTTGATTTACACGCTGGCCAACAGTTGGTCGACTTGTTCGGTGGTTGTAGCCCAGCTGGTGCATAGGCGGATGACCGTGTGGTGCTGGTCGGCGGCCTCGATGATGTCAACGCCGATGTGCTGCTGCAACTGAGCCAGGCGGTCGTTGCCGATGACAAAGAACTGCTGGTTGGTGGGAGAGTCGATATACAGCTTGTAGCCCTTGTCGACCATGCCCTGACGCAGACGCATGGCCTGGTCGATGGCATTGCGAGCGATGCTCCAGTAGAGCCCGTCGGCCATGAGTGTGGCAAACTGCACACCCAGCAGCCATCCCTTGGCCAGCAAGGCTCCGTGGCTCTTGATGAGTCCTCGTGTGAGGCGAATGTCCTTGTTGAGCACGACAACTGCCTCGCCGAATAGCGCTCCGACCTTGGTGCCACCTATGTAGAACACATCGACTAGTCCGGCCAAGTCCTTGAGCGTCACATCGCAAGCCGGCGACATCAGGCCATAGCCCAGTCTGGCTCCATCGACAAAGAGATATAAGTCGTACTTGTCGCAGATGGCCCGCAGTTGTCGCAATTCGTCGAGTGTATACACCGTGCCATACTCGGTAGACTGCGAGATGTACAGTGCCCGAGGAATCACATAATGCTCCCATCCGACAGCATTGAACTCGGCAGTGACAGTGGCCATATGGCTCTCCAGGGCATTGATGTCGATCTTGCCCAGCCGCGCCGGCATGGGAATCACCTTGTGTCCCGATGCCTCGATAGCTCCGGCCTCGTGGACGTTGATGTGTCCACTGGTAGCCGCCAGAATGCCCTCGTTGTGACGCAGCATTGCATCGATGATGATGGTGTTGGTCTGCGTGCCTCCCACCAGCAGATGCACCTGCGCGTCGTCGCGTCCGCACGCCTCTCTGATGAGTTCACGTGCTTGCTGGCTGTAGGGGTCCAACCCATAGCCCACGTTTTTTTCCAAATTAATCTCGGTCAGGCGGCGCAGAATCTCGGGATGCGCCCCTTCCATATAGTCGCACGCAAACGATAAGGCTTTCATAATTTGTAATTTATAATTTATAATTCATAATTTATAATTGGGTATTGGGCATTGCTGCAAACCCCACCCCTACCCCTCCCCTTTAGGGAGGCCACTGAAAAAGTACCCGATTTTTCGGCCAAATGTTTAGAATTGTTAAATTTGTGATCTCGCCCAACGAAAATACTGGGCTGAAGAGATGCTGAAAATGCTCGGATTAACATACTATAACATCAAAATGTTAAAAAATGACTTTTTCAGCGGCCTCTTAGGAAAGGGGAGGGGAGGCCTGCCTGGCAGGCTTTGAGCGTTGCTTTCAAACCCCACCCCTACCCATCCCCTTTCCGGAAAGGGGAGGTCTGCCTGGCAGGCATTGGCTTTGGGCATTATGCTTTGAGCCAAGGACTATTTGTTGTTGTAGTGGGTCATGGCAAAGTCCAGTCCCGACAGGCAGAATGCCTTGATGGCCTCGCAGGCCAGTTGAGCGCGTTCGGGCAGAATGGCCAACTCCTGTGCGGTGGGGTGCCCCAGCACATAGTCGACCTGTGCTCCGCGCGGAAAGTCGTTGCCCACCCCAAAGCGCAGCCTGGCATAGGCCTGACTGGCCATGAGCTGGTCGATGCTCTTGAGCCCGTTGTGCCCGCCATCGGCTCCCTTTCCGCGCAAGCGAATGGCACCGAATGGGAGCGCGATGTCGTCGACCACAACCAGAATGTGGTTCAGGTCAATTTTCTCCTTCTGCGCCCAGTAGCGCACCGCCTCACCGCTGAGGTTCATGTAGGTGGACGGCTTTAGCACGACAAGCTGCTGGTTCTTGACCCTCATCTGCGCCACGTCGCCATAGCGTTGTGTGGTGAATGTCGCTCCAGCCTCGCCGACCAGCGTGTCGACCACGGTGAATCCTATATTGTGCCTTGTACCCTGATACTCGGCGCCGATGTTTCCCAAGCCTACTACAAGAAACTTCATTTGTTCGGGTTCAGTTTGTTCGGTTTGTTCGTGCTTCTTGCCAAACAGTGCAAGAATCTTGTTCAACAAACGGTTCATCACTTGATTGGGTTTATGATAAACCGCGAATTTCCACGGCCAACACAGTATCGGCTTGCAGAAATTCGCGGTATGACGGTTTGTGCTGAGTGTTACTCGGCAGCCTCTTCGTCGCCCTCGGTAGCGGCAGCGTTGGCCGAAGCACGAGTAGCCTTGACGCCACAGATGACGAGCTCCTTGGCGCTGACCAGCTCATAGTCGTCGAACTGGAGGTCGCGCACCTTGATGGCATGACCGATCTGCAGATTGCTGACGTCGACCATAATGGTCTCAGGCATCTTGCTATAGAGACCGCGAACCTTGACCTTCTTCATCGACAGGTAGAGCTTACCACCGGCCTTGACACCCACTGCGTGTCCCTCGACATGCACGGGCACCTCCATGGTCACGGGCTTGTCCTCATAGACCTCAAGCAGGTCGATGTGCATGATGGCATCGCTCACAGCATGGAACTGGATGTCCTTGAGCACAGCCTTCTTGGTCTGTCCGTCAAAAGTGAGGTCGATCACATAAATCTCGGGGGTGTAGATGAGTTTGCGCACATCGGCAGCATTGACCCAGAGGTCGGTGGTGATGATGGCCTTACCGTCGCGTCCCACGGGTACGACCTTCTCGCCCTCGAGGAGCTTGCCGTCATACTTTCCGTCCTTGAGCTCAACGAGCTTGCCCCCATTGAGCACCACGGGAATCTTGTTCTCTTTGCGCAGGGCCTTAGCGGCCTTCTTGCCGAGGTCAGTTCTCGGCTCAGCATTCAGCTGGAATGTCTTCATTTGAGTTAAGTTGTTGTGTTACTAAAAATTAAGTTTATCTTAATCTCCCATCACACGGGAAACTTCAAGAGGTTGCGAATCAACCTCAAAAAAGCGCGGCAAAGGTAATAAAAAATGCACAATGCACAATGCGCAAAGCCCAATTATTTTTATGACAATGCGATTTTTAACAAATGCACAATGACTGGTAACTGTTCAGCGATTTAGAAAAACCTCTCTTACACCCCTATGCATCGAAGATGCAGAGCGGGTCGAAGACCCGATTTTAGCGTCTCCGACGCAATCGCTGAATAGATACGTCAGTTACTTTAAGAAGCAACCATCAGGTAACGTCTTAACTCCATTGGACTACTTAACTCCTTAACTACTTTAGAAACTCAGATATTAATATTTCAGTCGAAGTGCTTGCGGCGGAAGACGAAGTTGGAGCCGAGGTATTTTTCACGCACCACGGGATTGACCGCCAACTCCTCGCTGGTGCCCTCAAAGAGGATTTTGCCTTCGAACAGCAAATACGCCCTGTCGGTGATGCTGAGGGTCTCGGGAGCGTTGTGGTCGGTGATGAGAATGCCGATGTTTTTACTCTTGAGCTTGTAGACAATGCTCTGAATGTCCTCGACGGCAATAGGGTCGACCCCGGCAAACGGCTCGTCGAGCATAATGAAGCGCGGATTGATGGCCAGACAGCGCGCAATCTCGCACCTTCGCCGCTCGCCTCCCGACAGTCGGTTGCCCAGGTTTCGCCGCACCTTCTGCAAGTGGAACTCGGCGATGAGCTGCTCCAGGCGGTCGCGCTGCTGCTCGGGCGTGGTGTCGGTCATCTCGAGGATGGTGCGTATGTTGTCCTCTACACTCAGTGTGCGGAACACCGATGCCTCCTGCGGCAGATAACCAATGCCGAGCTGCGCCCGCTTGTAGACGGGCAGTCCGGTGATATCGACATCATTGAGAAAGACACGCCCCGAGTTGGGTGTCACCAGCCCTGTGGTCATGTAGAAGGTGGTCGTCTTTCCTGCACCGTTGGGTCCTAGCAGTCCCACAATCTCTCCTTGACGCACCTCAATCGACACCTGGTTGGCCACGGTGCGCTGGCGATATTTCTTGACCAGCTTATCGGTGGTGAGCACCAGCGTGCCCTCTTCGCCCGACTGGTGGAGTCGGGCGGCCACCTCCTTGCTTCCAGGCTTGGCCTGCGCCTTGCCAGCCGCCCCCTTGGTGCTCCACGGTAGTTTGATAGCCATGCGTGGTTGGTTATTTCGGCAGCTTAGCCTTGATATAGTCGGTGATCATGTTGATAGCCACCTCGTTGTGGCCTCCCTCGGGCACAATAATGTTGGCAAAGCGCTTGCATGGCTCGATGTGGAGCATGTGCATGGGCTTGAGCACGCCCTGATAGCGGTCGATGACTTCTTGCGCTGTGCGTCCTCGCTCGATGCAGTCGCGTGCAATGACGCGAATGAGTCGGTCGTCGGCATCGGCGTCGACAAACACCTTGATGTCCATCATGTCGCGCAGTCGCTCATCGCTGAGCACCAGAATGCCCTCAATGACCACCACCTCGTGGGGACCCATGGGTATGGTCTCGGCCTGCCTGGTGCTGGTGATGTAGCTGTAGGTGGGCATTTCGATCGACTTACCTTGCTTGAGCATCTGCAGGTGCAACAGCAGCAAGTCCCAGTCGAAGGCTGCCGGCTCGTCGAAGTTAATTTTCTTGCGTTCCTCGAGCGGTATGTGGCTCGAGTCCTTGTAGTAGTTATCCTGCGAGATGATTCCGACCTCGCCCTTGGGCAGTCGTTCCATGATTTTGCGCACCACCGTGGTCTTTCCCGACCCGGTTCCGCCAGCGATACCGATGATAATCATAGTGTCCTAAACATTAATTGTGGGATGCTGCATTGCATTCCAACCGACAAAGATACAACAATAATCACAAAAACCGTGCCGTCATGACACAATATTTTTGCAATTCAGACGATTTTGAGCATTTAGTTGGGTCATTTGCGCAAAAAACACTATCTTTGTCGTTTCAATGCAAAGAAAAGAAATGACCGCACAACTCAACGACCCAAGCATCAAGATGGGCGAACTGATAACCGCCCATCCCGAGCTGATGACGATATTGCAACGCATGGGCATCGCCCTGGGCTTCGGCGACCGCTCGGTGGCCGACGTGTGCCAGCGTCATGGTGTGGATCCGGGCTTCTCCTTGCTCATCTGCAACGTCTACAGCTACGCACAGTATGTGCCTAGCCGCGAGGTCATCCTGCAGACCAACATGACCGGGCTGGTGTCCTATCTGCGCAACTCGCACCACTACTATGTGTCGAGGCAACTGCCCCACATCGAGCATCACCTGCTGCACATCGCCGAGCAACTGCCCGTCCGCGTGTCCCTGGTGCTGCACCGGTTTTTCGATGCCTACAAGGCCGAGGTGCTGGCACACTTCGGGCACGAGGACAACACGGTGTTCCGCCACATCGAGGCCCTGCAGGCCGGCGTGAGCGACACCAACTACCGCATGGCCGACTTTGTGGACAATCACGGCAATCTTGAAGACAAGCTCAACGACCTGGTGCAGATTATCTTCAAGTACCTGCCCGAGAGCGTCACCGGCGACGACACGGTCGACATGGTGTACGACATTCTGATGCTGTCGATGGACCTGAACCGCCACAGCCTGGTTGAGGAGAAGGTGATGGTGCCCTACGTGATGCACCTGGAAAGGAGGGTGCGATGAAAACGCGCGTCCTCATCATCGAGCCATCGGAGGTGATTGTCGAAGGTCTCAAAAGCCTTCTCGAGCAGCAGACCCGGTTCAAGGTCCTGCCACCGCTCTACGGGCTAGATGCCCTGGACGAACGTCTGATCAGCGGTAAGCCCGATGTGATTATCGCCAATCCCACGCTGTCCTCCCAGCCCGGGCAGTTGACGGGCGATACAGCTGTGCCTGTGGTGGCGCTGGTCTACCAGTATGTCGAGCCTGTGGTGCTCAAGCGCTATGACGCGGCGATTGACATCCGCGACAACTGCGGCACCATCGTGGACACCCTCATCCGCATCGTGCAGTCGCACGAGCAAGCCGAGCATGGCCGTCCGGCCAGCTACGAGCTGTCGCGCCGCGAGACCGATGTGCTGGTGCAGGTGGCCCGTGGCCTTACCAACAAGGAGATAGCCGACTCGCTGAATGTGTCGGTGCACACCGTGATTTCTCACCGCAAAAACATCATGCACAAGACCGGCATTAAGAGTGTGGCAGGACTCACTGTCTATGCCATCCTCAACAATCTCATCGATGAGAGTGCACTTATTTAGTTAATAGTTAAAAGTTTATAGTTAAAAGAATGATTCTGAATAAATCGTTGGACTCGTTTGGAAACTACTGCATGTTCATGTGGCGCAGCATCGGTGTGCCCGAGAAGTGGAAGGTGTTTTTCCGCCGCTATATGGACGAAATGGCCAAGTTGGGCATCGACTCGATTCCGCTGATTCTGATTGTGTCGCTGTTCATCGGGTCGCTGTGCACCATCCTCATCAAGCTCAACATCAACAACCCCCTGCTGCCGCGCTACACGGTGGGCTTGACCACCCGCGAGATTATCCTGCTGGAGTTCTCGTCGTCGATTCTGTGCCTGATTCTCTCGGGCAAGATTGGGTCAAACATCGCCAGCGAGATTGGAACGATGCGCGTCACCGAGCAGATCGACGCAATCGACATCATGGGCATCAACTCGGCCAACTTCCTGGTCATGCCCAAGGTACTAGGGCTGATTACCATTATGCCGTTTCTGGTCACCATCTGCATGGCCACCAGCCTGTTTGGCGGCTACCTGATATGCGTGTTGACAAGCATTGTCGACCCCAAGACCTACATCTTCGGCATCCAGACGATGTTCATCGAGTGGTATGTGTGGTTTGCCCTGATTAAGTCGCTGTTCTTCGCCTTTATCATCTCGAGCATATCGTCGTACTATGGCTACACGGTGCAAGGCGGCTCGATCGAGGTGGGCAAGGCCAGCACCAACGCCGTGGTGATGAGCAACATCATGATTCTGGTGGTGGACGTGATTCTCACCAAGCTGATGCTGCAGTGATTCATTTTAATGCTCGAACAGTCGAACAATCAAAGGCTCGAATGCTTGGATGCCCGTAAATCGTAAATCGTAACAAAACATGATAGAAGTCAAGGGAGTAGAGAAATCGTTTGATGACGTGGGCGGACGCCGCCAGGTGCTGTTTGGCATCAATGCCACGTTCTACGACGGCAAGACCAACCTGATTATCGGCCAGAGCGGGTCGGGCAAGACCGTGCTGGTCAAGAACATTGTGGGGCTGTTCCGCCCCGACGTAGGCCAGATATTGTACGACGGCCGCGACATCACCATGATGGACCGCAAGCAACTCAAAGAGCTACGCAAGGAGATAGGCATGCTCTTTCAGGGGTCGGCACTGTTCGACAGCGAGACGGTGCTGGGCAACGTGATGTTCCCACTGATGATGTTCTCCAGCATGAGCCAGGACGAGCAGCGCGAGCGAGCGCAGTTCTGCATCGACCGCGTCAACCTCACCGGCAGTGAGAACAAGTATCCCAGCGAGCTGTCGGGCGGCATGCAGAAGCGCGCCGCCATCGCCAGGGCCATTTCGCTCAACCCCAAATACCTCTTCTGCGATGAGCCCAACTCGGGGCTTGACCCTACGACATCGATTGTCATCGACGAGCTGCTGAGCGACATCACCCACGAGTTTGGCATCACCACCATCATCAACACACACGACATGAACTCGGTGATGGGTATCGGTGAGAACATCGTGTTTATCAACAAGGGCCATGTGGGCTGGATAGGTAACAAGGACGAGATTTACAACCAAGACAACGACGACCTGAACAACTTTGTCTACGCCACCGACCTGTTCCGCGACGTCCGCCGCTACCGTCTGGTCCACGGTTACCAGAAAAGCAAACAGCAGACAGCGGACAGCTAACAGCTCCCCTCCTAAGATAGGAGGGGGTTGGGGGTGGTATGAACCACAGCCTTTTTCAATGCATAATGCGCTGGTGGCTGTCTGGCAGAAAATACCACAGAACCACGAAGTGCTCGCGACCGAACGGGAGTCCGAAGGGCAAGCGTAGCGCAGCAATTCACAGAACTCACAGAAAGCACAGAAAAATTATTATTCAGCCCCCCACCTAGGCTGTGCCTAAGAAATAAATAATGGTAACATGTAAGGGCAACGGGTGGCAGGATTGTGTAGGGACGGCACCCCTGTGCCGTCCGCCAGCAGGGCTGCAAAAATGCGATTAAGCGAGTGCCATGCGAGCTGGCTCGCTGAGGCCGAGCGTGAGCATTTTATCCAAACAACATTACCTTTTGCCGAGGCGGACGGCACAGGGGTGCCGTCCCTACCTTGACGCAGGGATGACCCTGTAATCTAATTATCAATACTGTGCGGAAGTGTTACATGGTAGTGAGTGCTGTGTATTCTGTGTGAAACATTGCTGCCACCCCCTCTTCACTACCCACGAAGTTACCACGGTTCAACGGTGGCAGAACTCGGCAAATGCGCAGTACTCGCAGCACTTGCTGCCCGGCTCGGCCTGAGTAAATGGCACGGCGCGGTCAAGCAGCGAGGCAACCTCCTGGGCCATGCGAGAGATGAACTGGGCGTTCATGTCGCTGTCCACATCGAAGAAAAACGGCTGTCGCCGCCTGCCTTCCTTGAACCACACTCCCGTCTGACTCATGTCCTTGAGCTTGTAGATGACAGGCTTGATGATGCGGTCGTCGGGATGCTGGAGATGCCAGGCATTGCAGTAGAGCATCTGCTGCATGATGGCCTTGTGGCGCTTCCATGAGCTGCCTTGTGAGGGCCTAAACAAATCATCGACACGGCCGAAGACGGTGTCATCGCCACCGGTCTTATAGTCAACCATACGCAGCTGGCCGCCCACACGGTCGACACGGTCGGGCATATAGGTGAAGTTGAACTTCACACCGTCGAAGTCGAGCTGCACCCGATGGGGCATCTCACACTCCAGCACCTCCAGGCTATCGACATTATTCTCATCAAGCAAATTCAGGTCATAAGTCAGCGCACGCATCACAAACGTCTCAATGGTGTCTTGCAGAATCAGTGCCTCACCCTCCAGCTCAGCATCCTTGTCATGATGGGCATAGAGTAGGTTGATTTGGCGCTGCACCTCGCCGTGCATGGTTTTGGCCTTGAAATGCTCGATTTGCTGTCGGGTCACCGTGTTTGTGGCATGGCGTGGTGCGTCACCCTTCATCGGATAGTAAAGCTCCTGCAACGTGTGGTGGATGATGTCGCCAAAAGTGCCACTGTCCATAAAGTCGCCCTTGTCGACATCGTCGCTCAGGTGCTGCACATGATGGAAGTAGAACTTGAGCGGGCAGTCGAGATACTCGACCAGCGAGCTGTGCGACAAGCACTTGGCTTCCTGCTGAGCATCGTTGGCGCTGGGGTTGACATAGTCGTGCATGGGTGCGCGCGACTTGTCGACGGTGATGACCGTCTCGCCGGGCGAGGTGACACGTGTGTCAACACGGTAGTCGGTAAACTGCACCAGGTTGCCATAGAGCAGCTGCAGCTGGAGGATGAAACGCGACGGCGCACTGCTGCCCACGCCCCCCATGGCGCTGTTGTGTACCAGCACCACCCGCTGTGCGCGGCTCACGAGGCGGTAGAAGTCGTAGGCCGCGATAGCCTCCTGTCGTGCGCCGGTGAGCATATAGAACGCCGCGCGCAGGTCATCGGGAATGAGCGATGCGATGCCGTGCTTGCGCGGAAACACGCGCTCATTCATCGACAACACAATCAGGTTGTCGAAGTCGAGCGAGCGCGTCTCTTGCAAGCCCATCACCTGCAGCCCCTGCAGCGGCTCGCCCTCGAAGGGCACCACATAGGCTTGTGTCAGGCGGTCGATGAGATAGAACAGCGTCTCGTTGGTCACCGGCACACCATGTACTGAAAACGCCAGCTGGAGTTGCTCGAGAGCCTCGACATACAGGGCGATAAACGCACTCTGCAACGGCAGGATTTCCTCACGGTCGGGGTCATCGCCCCCGTCACGGGCAGGCACAGGCCCGTCCTGGACCCTGATGCGCTGGCTCACCTGGTTGCAGAACGCCATGAGCCGGTCGATGTAGGCGATGACCTGGGTGGCATCGTCCACGCGGTCCAACGGCTTGAACAGCAGTCCGAAGTCCTGCCGCTCAAGCAGAGTGGCCGGCACGCTCCACATGTTCTGCTCATCGACCACACGGCTCACCTCCATGGCCTGGCGCGTAAACACCGCCTTGATGATGGGATGCGACATGATGTCCTTGACATCCTCGCGATAATACGTCCACTCGCCCTGCCGACGTGTGGCCTGCTTGTGCGCCCTGGCCACCAGGTGCATCAGCGACACGATGTTGGAGTGGCGCAACGAGTAGCCCATGGTGACATTGAGCCGTCCTATGCGCGGGGTCACCGAGTTCATCAGTGGGATGAACAGGCTCTCATCGGGCAGCACAATGGCCGTGTCGATGGCATTGTCGGGATGCGGAATGGCTCCCTGGTCGATGAGTCGGTCCACCCGCTCAAAGGCCCACTTGGCCTGCCCCACAGCCGACGGCACTGCCACCGCCTCGACCTGCTTGCCCGCCAGCGTCACCGGCTCAAGCGCCGCAGGCATGGGAAACATCCGGGCATACTCTCCTACCATACGCCCGGCAGGATTGGCCGAGTCATCGGCCAGCTCCTGCAGCGCATTGTCCCACCAGAAGTGGGCCACACCGCGCTGCCGTAACGCCTTGAACACCGCCAGCTCGCTCACCGACAGGCTCGAGAAGCCCACCATCACCACCCGCTGCGGCAGGCGGTCCTCGGGCATCGACTTGACCAGCTGTGCCGCGTCGCGATAGATGCGTCCCACGGTGTGTAGCCCCTTGTCGGCCAGCATGTGGTGATAGACGGTGTAGATGTCGGCCAGCCGCTGCCACAAGTCGAAGTAAGCCTGCTTGACCTCACCGTCGCCGTCGTCGCCCTGCCACGGTCCCCGCCAGAAGCGGTCGCCGCCATCGCGCGGCAGATTCACGTTGAGCACCCGCTCAATGTCGCGCTTGAGGTCCGGGTCGAGGTAGTCGGTGGCAATGTTGCGCAGGTCGCGCAGGTTGCTGTAGAGCTGCTCCACGTCCACCAGATTCATGTCGGCATCGTTAAAGTCATTGATGATCAGGTTGGCCCAATACACAAACGTGTCCATGGATGCGGCATTGTCGCCCATGACCTGCCTGTAGGCATTGTAGAGCACAAGTATGGCCTCAAGCTGGCCCACCTGGTTATAACCGGTGATGTCGCCCATAAAGTCGGCCATGGCGATGATGCGCGGCATCATCGCCGGGCCGTTGATGGCTTGCGTGAGGCGCTGTTCGAAGAACTTGCCACTGCGGCGGTTGGGGAACACAAAACACAGGTCCTCGAGATGTGGTGTAGTGGCATAGTATTCTGCCACCTGTTGCAAAAACGATTTCAAATCAATAAAATTTAAGCATTACACATTCAACTTTCGAAAGTAGCTACTTTTCGGTAGTTAAAGGAGTTCAGGAGTTCAGGAGTTCAGGAGTTCAGTAGTTCAGCCGATACATGATGGTGGCTGTTCGCTGCCCACTGTCCGCTGTCCGCTGTTCGCTGCCCACTGTTCGCTGTCCACTGTTCGCTGCCCACTGTTCGCTGTCCAGGTTACATGGTTTGAATGCTGCAAAATTACAACAATAACTCAAAAAAAACAAAACTTCTGAGCGAAAGCGTGGAAAGCAAGACACAGTATGCCGTCGCTTGTGCCACAGTCTTGCCGACAAGAGACTTCTTCTACAAAAACACCATCACAGCCATCTTCACGGATTCTCATGCCTCATGGTAAACGGGGAATAATAATTGTGTACCATACCGGCACTGGCGTTTCTGCAATGGTTCCAGGAACACATTTGATAGGAAGATGCTGCATCATCTGCTTTTTTAATTCATCATCCTTTGGCCGCAGTAAAACAACATCTGAAATAGTGCCTTTCTCAGACACTTTCAGCCAAAAGACGGCCTTATCGTGCTCCAGATGGGATTTTAATTTTAACCCAGACTTAGCAAGTATGTAGTCTGCAACTTTCCCATCTTCAACGATAGGCATAAATTCTGCTCCAGTGAATGCCCCATTCTGAAAAGAATATATATCATGACTAGTGCTTCTCAAAGCCATTCCCGGGCCACGTGAAAACAAATCTGTGTCATTCTTTGCGTAGCTATAACAGATTGTTTTGTCACTACCTTTATAAACATAATAAGATTTTTTTAATCCAGTCTTGAATAGGTATTTAATACAAGTTTTCTGATCCATAATTGACTCATCAGGTAGGGTATTCTCATCCCAAGTTGTGACTTCTTTTAACGCTGATGAAGTGCATGTAATCGAATCCTTTAGAAAGGCGTACCTACTAAATTCGCGACCTCCAGGATAATACAAACGTTCAATCTCAAAAAGCTTCCCTTTATAAATATATCGGTCGAATATGCAATCAAGTTGATACCCTTGAATGTCGCATTTGCATTGGATGCGATTGTACCACCCCCAAGGCATTTTTTTGTATTGCAAAACAGTCCCGAGTTCATTACTTCTGACCACCTCAACAAGAGTGTCGGTCAATCTCACCATAACGAAAGGGCTATGAGTATGAGTACCAACACCCATTACATTCAGCTCATCAAAAGACTGATATGCTTTGAAACCGGCTGTAAGATAATCTTTAATAGTTTTACTCTCTGTCACTGACTGCTTGTGCTCAGATGCTGTTGGAGTCGGTTTGACAGGTCCAATACAACCGACAGTCAGTACACTAAAGGTAAAACATAGTATGATAAGTAGAATCTTCTGCATAGCTTAATCAATAAAGTGGTAAAGTCAATCTGTCATATGAAATCTTATTCACTTTGTTGACAACTAGATTTTTACTATTGATGGACTCTCACGAATTCAGCACCTTTGGCCACCGGCAGTGTGGCCTAATGCATCAAAACATATGATGTTAGTCATAATATTTTACATAAAATGACACCATCTCATTGCCTTTTGGCAAGAAGGATATTGTCAAATGTTCTTGCGTGGGTTGATTGCTTAAGTGCCAAACAGCCGACATATAAACAAAGCCTGGAATATGCTCTTTCAAACATGATATTTCTTCAGCAAACACCCCCTCACAATTAGTTTCTGGATGCCCATCCGCACAGATGTCATGGGGTCTATAATAATCAAATGGGGATATCATTACTGTGTCGGGATATCCTAGTAAATTTATGCATTTGCCGTATGGGCAGTTGAATAGCATCTCCTTTTTATTAGTCTCCAAGAAGGAGTAGAATTCATTGTGAGATGCTCTATTGTTACATCCCCCGAACATCAATAATGATGCCAATACTAAAGGTACAAATAATTCTCTGCTCATGACTTATGTTTTATATAAAATACCCTCATGCTCCCTTTGTCATCCAAACAAGCATAAAGTACACTGTCTGGGTATTTGTTGCCCCAAAAAGCATCACATTGAAATTGATATATCCATCCTTTATACCGACACGAAAGCAAGATAGCTTGAAGCGTCTCGGGCAATTTTGAGACATCTTGAGGAACTTGTATGATTTGTTGACAACTTGCAGCATATCTTGTCTTATCTTCATCTCTGTATGGATGTAGATACGCAACATCTGTAAGAATCTCAAAATTAGCAACATACACTTGATTGGTATAATTTCTTGATTCTGTTTTATATCTGTTTATAGTATCTTGCAGGCGCTCATAATCTGTATGGCCACCACAAGAGATCATCAGTAACAGTATTGGCAATATGCAAAAACCTCGTGCTATCTTCATTTTTTCTCTCTGACTTTTTTGTTTATATTAATTATTGTATGGAAACTTGGATTTATAACACGAATAGCGGGAGCTATAAAGTCTTCATAAAACAAAACTGGCTGAAGTAAAGAATCCATATTTTTCTTCTGCACGACGCCTTTTTCCCTCAATTTAGATAATTGTGCATTGATTGATATAGTTCTGTTTACTGAATTTGCAACTATTAAATTCGGCAATTTGTGATGAGAAGATATTTTGGGTTTCCTTCAGTTTTGTTTTGTAAATGTTTCTCCTTTAAACCGAATGGTTTTGCCCTCAATGAGAGCATATTCACCTTTCAAAAACATCCTGTCAAAAAAATTGCCTTTTATGCCTGGCACAGTTATTTGAATTGTCGAACAATTATTTTCAATATGGCTTATTGGTATAAAAACTTCTTGTATTCCTTGAAAACAAAGGGAGGGAATCCAATTAGGAATAGTTCCTCTATTTGATTTTATAGATAAATTTATATCACTTGAACGGGGTACGATAATTCTATTGTGCTTATGTCTTATATAATCAAATTCCACTTCGTAAGAATCTATTCCGTCAATACAAATTATATCAACCACAATAGATTCATCTGAAGGTATGTTTAAAACAATTTCAACACTATCGCAAACAGTCATGAGATATTCAAACTCTATTGCTGTGGTGGATGCGACTGCCTTCGCTGATGAAGAAATGTCGCTATTGAATTCTAGCAAATTACTTTCAACCATAGAATAATATCCTTCTGAAATAATCTCATCAGTCGCGTACGAACCATGGCCACTTCCAAATTGAATAATTTGAAAACGGTCTTTTGATAATACTAGCTTATAATCATCAGATGTATAAATACCATTGATGTTATATTCAGCATGAATTGTGCTAGATAGGGCAGCACACAACAAAAATATAAAAAAGTACTTCATTTTATCAAATCATAAAGCTTTTGATATACTCGTTTACCATCATCTGACACTATATCAGCAACTTTCTCTGCGGTTATATCTGTCATCTTAACAATGCCAGGGATGGGGAAACCTTGTTTTGAAAATGCAAATTGTGCACGATAAGCCAGGACCTCATCTGATGAATAACGTGATACAGAAGACCTATAATTCTTTGGCAGCAGCAAATATCCTTGACTGTTAAAACTCAAGCCACCTGTTTTCAAATAACGTGCAATGTGATCCATCTCATGAACCCCAAGAACCAAATCGCGTCCTGTGGCTATTTGAACAACACCATTAACAATTGGTTGTGGGCAATTATCTCTTCTCCATCGACACCAAGTCCTTATTTGCACCCGAAGCATTGCGACGCACCATCTCGACGCGCCGGCCCAATCCGTCATAATACTTGCACGTCAGTCCATTGGCATCGAATGCTGTCTGCTGAACGATGTAGTTGCGCGAAACGTCCTGCGCCACCGCAACCACAGCAGCCACGACCAACAGCAACAATATGTGACGTCGCATGAGCATTGTCGTGCATTAGACCTTGATGAGGATGGTGGTGCGTACGGCCATGTCGAAGAGGATGATTTTGGCGTTGCCGTTGCCTGCAATCTGCTGATCGGCCAGGCAGAACTGCTCGTACATCCGCTCGACATTGGCCTCGTTGATGTAGGGCGCGAACCGTGTGCTGAACTGCTGCTCCTGCCGTGTGAGGTAGTTCAGCTCGGGCTGGTGCAAGTTGTAGATAAAGTTCTCACGCACCTGACGTGCGGCGTAGCTCAAGAAGCGGCGCGACTTCTCGCGCTTGAGGTCGGCCACGCGCTCGGCCCATGAGCGCAGCTTGCCCAGGTCGCGCATATAGGCCAGTCGCATGAGCTCGACAAAGAGCTGGTGAAACTCGCTCTGCTCGCTGCCCTGCTGCATACTGTGGATGGCCATGTTCACATTGCCGTCGGCCGGAGCGGCCACGGCCAGCGCGTCCTGTGGGTCGATGCCGTAGCGCTGCGTCAGATATTGTGCCACACGCTGCGCTCCCAGCCGCCGCATCTCGATGCGCTGCGTGCGCGAGAAGATGGTGCCCAGTATGTCCTTGGCATTGTCGCTGACCAGGATAAACTTGCAGTCGTCGTAGGGTTCCTCGATGATTTTGAGCAGCTTGTTGGCGGCATCATCGCGCAGCTTCTCGGGCAACCAGATGATGCTCACCTTGTACTTGCTGGTGAACGACGACATGCTCATCTTGCGCAGGATGTTGGCGCTCTCGCGCACCAGTATGCGCGGCTGCGAGTTCTCGTTCTTGAGCAGCTCGAGCCAGTGCTGGTAGTCCTCGACAACGGGGCAGTCGGTGAGAAACTCACGCCAGTAGGGCAAGAAGTCGTCGCAGTTGGCTTCCTCGTTCTTGTCCTTTCGCCAGTAGGGGAATGAGAAGAACGTGTCGGTGTGGTTGAAAGTCTCGTGCTGTCGGCACGACGGGCACTGCTGGCACGGCTCTCCGTCGTGGCGGTTGGTGCAGTGCAGATATTGCGCCATGACGCGAGCCAGAGCCAGTTTGGGCACACCCGGCTCGCCATGCAGCAGTAGCGCGTGCGGGAGCCGGTCGGCATCGATGAGTTGCCTCACCTGCTGCACCACCTGCTCATTGCCAAGAATATCGCTGAATTTCATGAGTGTCTGTTCGTAAGGAGTTGTCAGTGCAAAGTTAGTACATTTGCGCCAAACGGCCAAACATCGGTCGCATCAATCGAGAAAAGGCGGTGATTTTCTTTGTCAAAAGCCGCAATGCAGGGTTGCGCCACTGGCACAGCAGCAGCCAGGCCGGCATCATAGTGGCTGCGGCCGTCCCTTCAGGGCGGTGAATGGCTTTATGGCTCATGTTGCTGTGTCAAGGCTGTAGGGACGACACCCCTGTGCCGTCCCTACCATTGTTTATTTCTTAGGCGGCCCCGTGGGGCCACTACTACTTTACATCAAGGGACAACTGGTATATAGCTCCGATTATTTTTGATGTTTTTTTGCGCTATTTTGTCCTGAAAAGATGTCGCTTTGGCAAGAATTGTCGGCATTGGCCGTCCAAACGTCACACTAGGGCACAATACGGTGTCAAAATGGGCAAACCCGCCCCATCGACGCGTTCAAAAAATGTGGCCGATAAGTTTGTGGCACAAGAAAATAAGTTGTACTTTTGCAGCCGTTACTGAATATCATAACCAACAGAATAAACAATGGCAGAAAAAGCAAAAGTCCAGTTCAGGCAAAGCATCGTGGTGCGCTTTTCAGGCGACAGCGGTGACGGTATGCAGCTGGCTGGCAACATCTTCTCGAATGTGAGCGCCGGACTGGGCGACCGCATCTCGACGTTTCCCGACTATCCCGCCGAAGTGCGCGCCCCGCAAGGCTCACTGGGTGGTGTGTCGGGTTTCCAGGTACACATCGGCCATGGCGTACACACCCCCGGCGACGAATGCGACGTGCTGGTGGCCATGAACCCGGCGGCTCTGAAGCAGAACGCGCAGTACCTGCGCAAGAACGGTGCCGCCATCGTCGACATCGACACCTTTACCCAGGCCGGGCTTGACAAAGCCCTGTACACCACCACCGAGCCCTACGAGGAGCTCGGACTGACCGCACAGGTCATCGAGGCCCCCATCACCACCATGGTCAAGGAGGCACTCAAGGACACCGGCATGGACCTGAAGGCACAGCTCAAGTGCCGTAACATGTTCGCCCTGGGACTGGTGTGCTGGCTGTTCAACCGCCCGATGGAGGCTCCGCTGAAGTTCCTCAAGGCCAAGTTTGCCGACAAGCCCGCCGTGTACGAAGCCAACGAGCGCGTGATCAAGGGCGGCTACAACTATGGCCACAACATACACGCCACCGTGTCGACCTACCGCATCCAGAGCGATGACGTGCGTCCCGGCACCTACACCGATGTCACCGGCAACAAAGCCACCGCGTGGGGCCTGATTCTGGCCTCGGAGAAGAGCGGTCGGCCGCTGTTCCTGGGCTCCTACCCCATCACCCCGGCCACCGACATCCTGCATGAGCTGGCCAAGCGCCGCGACCTGGGCGTGAAGGCCATCCAGATGGAGGACGAGATAGGCGGCATCTGCTCGGCCATCGGCGCGGCCTTTGCCGGCCACCTGGCAGTGACCACCACATCGGGCCCCGGTCTGGCATTGAAGAGCGAGGGTCTGGGCCTGGCCGTAATGGCCGAATTGCCGCTGGTGCTCGTGGACGTGCAGCGTGGCGGCCCGTCGACAGGCCTGCCCACCAAGACCGAGCAGACCGACCTGCAGCAGGCGCTGTACGGCCGCAGTGGCGAGAGCCCTCTGGTGGTGCTCGCCGCCGCGTCGCCCACCGACTGCTTCAAGATGGCCTTCCAGGCAGCCCGCATCGCCATTGAGCACATGACCCCGGTCATCCTGCTCACCGACGCGTTTATCGCCAACGGCTCGTCGGCCTGGCGCATCCCCGATGAGGACGAGTATCCCACCATCAAGCCCAACTATGTGCCCGCCGCCATCAAGGACAGCTGGACACCATTCATGCGCAACGCGCTGGGCATCCGCTACTGGGCCATCCCCGGCACACCGGGGCTGGAGCATGTGGTGGGCGGCCTGGAGAAGGACTACAACACCGGCATCTTGAGCAACGACCCCATCAACCACGCCCACATGGTGGAGACTCGCCGCATGAAGATTGCCAACATTGCCAACTACATCCCCGAGCTTAAGCTCAAGGGCGACCCCACTGCCGACACCATCATCCTTGGCTGGGGCAGCACCTATGGGCACATCCTCGACGCGGTCAACCGCCTCAACGCCGAGGGGCACAAGATAGCGATGACCCACCTGCGATACATCAACCCGCTGCCCAAGAACACCGCCGAGCTGCTGAGCCGCTTCAAGACCGTGATTGTGGCCGAGCTCAACACCGGCCAGATGGCCAGCTACCTGCAGAGCAAGATACCCAACCTGAACATCTGCCATATAAATAAGGTACAAGGCCAGCCGTTCATGGTACAAGAGATAGTTGACGGAGTGAAGAACATCATGATGGAGGAGGAATTGTAAATGGAACAGAACACAAACATAGAGACCGCACCGGCTCGCAAGCCGCTTGACTACAAGAACAACCAGCCCATCCGCTGGTGCCCTGGCTGTGGCGACCACGCCGTGTTCAACGTGCTGCTCAAGGCCATGGCCGCCCTGGGCATACCGCCCGAGATGACCGCCGTGATTTCGGGCATCGGCTGCAGCTCGCGCCTGCCCTACTACACCCACACCTACGCTTTCCACACCATCCACGGCCGTGGCGGCGCAGTAGCCACGGGCTTCAAGACGGCCAACCCCGAGATGACCGTGTGGCAGGTGGCTGGCGACGGCGACTGCCTGGCCATCGGCGGCAACCACTTTATCCACGAGGTGCGCCGCAATCTGGACGTGAACCTGCTGTTGCTCAACAACCGCATCTACGGCCTGACCAAGGGACAGTTCTCGCCCACAAGTGCTCGCGGCTTCAAGAGCAAGTCATCGCCTTATGGCACCACCGAGGACCCGTTTATCCCTGCTGAGCTCACCTTCGGTGCGCGTGGCACATTCTTTGCGCGCAGCATCGACGTGGAACTGGGCATCAGCCAGGAGGTCATGGAAGCCGCCGCGCGCCACAAAGGCTGCTCGGTGGTCGAGATCCTGACCAACTGCATGATCTTTAACAACGGCATCCACAGCAACATCACCGACCGCGAGGTGCGCCCCGACCGCACCATCCACCTGGTGCATGGCCAGAAGATGATTTTCGGTCGTGACCACAACCGCGGCATCGTGCAAGACGGCTTCGGCCTCAAGGCCGTGACCATAGGCGAGGACGGCTACACGCTCGACGACGTGCTGGTGCACGACGCTCACTGCGAGAGCTCGTTTGTTCACCAGATGCTGGCCATGATGGACGGCACCGACCTGCCCGTGGCCGTAGGCGTGATTCGTGACACCGAGGCCCCGACCTACGAGACGGCAATCGCCGAACAAGTGGAGCAGGCCAAGCAGATGCATGGCTTTACCTGCCTTCGCGACGTGGTTATGGCCGGCGACACCTGGGAAGTGGAGTAGCCTCCCATCAACAGGCTAGACTTGTCGGCTGATTGGTCTCCTCAATCATGCTGCCCCACAACGCAATATGCACCAATCCCCCGATTGGTGCATATTTTCGTGGAGCCACCAATCAAGCAAAATAAAAAGAAAATATCCGAAAAACGCTAACTTTTTGCTACAAAAATTTTGTTATCCTCAAAAAATTACCTAATTTCCCATTTTTGACAGTATCTATCGTATATGGCTAGCATACACATAGTTACATCATATTTGATGTAGCTATATTTTTGTCGGTTGAAGATTTAACATTAGATTAACATTTTCGTGCGAGGCGGTAGTTGTTCCTGATTTTTGCCGGTGTGATTATCTGCGTGTCGATGTGTATATTTGCGTTTTTCTGAATTTCCTGCGCCAGTGTGTCGTTGTTGAAAGCCGGCACGTAGCCGAAGCCTTCAAGCTGGAGCAGGTTCATTTGTGCCAGCGTTTTTCTGATTTGCGCTACCGGGAAACTCTCATTCAGCTGCTTGTGGAGGATTTTAAGGGCGAGTAAGGCGATGAAGCAGATGAGCAGGTGCGCCCTGATCCGGTTCTCGTTGCGCACGAACACAGGCCGCATCTTCAGGTCGGACTTGCCGATGCGGAAGCAGTCCTCGATTTCCCAGCGCCAGGAGTTGACCTTGATTATCTCGCAGGGGTCGTCGTCGAGTCCTGTGGCCAGCGCGCTGAACCCGTCGAATTGTGCCTCATGCTCTATCAGCTCATTGTTGAGCGCGGCGGCTGTGATGACCTCCAGCGGGTTGCCTTTGCCGTCAAAGTGCGTGTCCTTCATGAACCGGCGGCAGTCGTTGGGCGACTTTGGCCGGTTGATCTCCCCGCGGTTGATTTTCTTGATTGCCCGCTCGATCTGCCGCTGCCGTATCTTCTTTTGGTACAGGTCGTACTTGCGGCTGTAGGTGACAATCAGGTGCTCCTCAAACGCTTTCTCGTCGGTCAGGCGCTCCTTGTAAAAAGTGTCATCCGCATACTCGTCAAGGTCAATCTCGCCGAGGTCGTATATTTGCTTGCAGCGGGTATGCGCGTCATCGCGCAGTCGCGGCCGCAAGCGCCACCCGTCGGGGCTGAGCGCCCATTGTTGGTGGTGCGCTTTCAGCTTCTTGATGGACTGCACCGTGATGAAGTTGCGGTCCTCGGTGACATTGTAGCGCCTGTTGTCTTGAGAGCCCAGTCCGCCGTCGGTGCACACCACGAACTTGCTCAGCCCGAACTTGTCGGCTAGGATCTCCTCGAGGGGCTGCAGCGTCTGCTGCTCCGACTTGTTGCCCGGGTGGACGCACAGGGCCAGCGGAAGGCCGTCCATGTCCATGAACAGCCCTATCTGCACAATGGGATTGGGGCGGTTCTCTTTCGAGTGGCCGTACTTGCGGAAATCGTCATCGCTCTCGGTCTCGAAGAACACGTTCGTGCAGTCGTAGTATATCACACCCGTCCTGCGCCCCATGCCCGAGACCGTGTTGCGGTAAATCGCGCCTTGGATGCCGTCAAAATTGTCCGCCAACACGTCAAGGCTGCGGTAGAAGTTCTCCAGTCTCAACTTGTCGCGTTCAATGAAACGGGCACTATTGGCATAGTCCGACAGCTTGGAGCCCGGATGGAGAATGCGGCAGCATATCATACGCGTGATGTGCCGCCACAGGTCAAACTTGAAGCCGCGGCACGCGCTGATGCCGGCGCAAATATCCTTAAGCCCCAGCATGGAACACACCTTCTCGATGAACACGTCGCCGCCGTTGAAGATGCGTTCCGAAGAGCCGACGAGCTTGTCGGTGAACAGCTCCAGCACCACGCCCTGCCTGCCCGAGCGGTCGGCCTCGCGCATCTGCGCCAGCTGCGCGCGCGCCCATGCCTCGGCATCGTCAGCGCCATACAGCTCCTTGATCTTCTTCTCGCTGCCCAGGCGTCTCACCGTCTTCGTCGACATACTGCCGTCACTCTTGCGGTAGGAGGTCTGGATGTAGAAGCAGCGCGCGTTGCGCGACTTTGTGATGGTCAATTTGTAGTTCATGTTGTCGCATATAGCAAAATATAGCTACAAAGGTACAACGAAAAAACCGCCTGTGCAAGCGGCTTAACTTTATTTAACTGTCAAATACCCGCTTTTTGCTACAAAAATTTTGTTATCCTCAAAAAATTACCTAATTTTGCCAGCGAATTGAATTTATTAACCCTTCAAAAAAACCTACGCTTATGAAGAAATTTTCTTTACTCGTAGTTTTGCTGGCCGCTGCCGTCACGGCTTCGGCCGCCGGACAGTTCAAAGCCAACGTCCGTCAAGTCAACAAGCTCAAACTGAACAAAGAGCAAGTGATGACCAAGAAAGCCGTCGCCAAGAAGGCTCCCGCTCGCGTGATCAGCGAGCAGCCCGAGGGCACAGCCTTCAACTACACCACCGCCGGTCGTTGCGACTATGCCAGCAACGGCTACCTCTATGGCGGCGAGATGTCGGGCAACACCCGCGTCGTGTTTGCCGAGGACGGCAAGACCGTGTATGTGCGCAACATCCTCTATAACTCGGGCAGCAACTTCGGCAACAACTGGGTTGAGGGTACACTGGAAGGCAACACGCTGACCATCCCCATGGGTCAGTCGATTTACTGGAGCGACCAGTATTCGGCCGACGTGGTGCTGACTTGGGGTGAGGTTGTGCTCACCGAAGATGAGAAATTCGCGTTTGTCGCCGACGAGACCGTGACCGAGGTCACCTATCTCCTGGGCGAGGACGGCAGCCTGACCATGCAGGGTGGCGTAGTTCCCACCAGCGATGACGCTCAGGCCAACGAGTACTATCTGGGTGCCGGTCTGTCGGCCATCTGGACCGATGACGCCAGCTGGAGCGGCTTCTGCAACTTCTCGCAGGTGCTGAGCGACCCCGTTGTTCCTCCCACAGCTCCCACTTTGATTACCGAGCAGCCCGAGGGTGAGCTCCTGTCGTTCTACCGCGCAGGTGCTTGCATCTACAGCGGCTGGTTCGGACTGGATGTCACGGCAGTCGACGGCAAGCTCAACGTTGTGCTTGGCACCGACGGCAAGGCCTACATCCAGAACCCGCTGTGGTGGTTCGACAGCTACAACACCTGGGTTGAGGGTTCATACGACCCCGAGACCGGCACAATCCAAGTACCCGTGGGCCAGTATGTGACCTACGATGAGGAGAACGAGTACGGCGTGCAGCTGATGTGGGGCTCGACCTACGTCTATCAAGATGTTGACGAGAACGGCGAGGAAAGCTACTACCTGGGCACCGAGGTCGATGAGGAGGTCTCCTACATCAACTACCAGATTGTGGGCGACAAGATTTATCTGCTGGGCAGCGAAGGCGACATGAACGCCGAATTCCCCGAGAACTTCAACGCCACGGGTCTGTACGCCATGTACAGCGACGACCTGAGCTGGGCCGGTGATCTTGAGTTTACCGGCGAAGGCGAGGCCATGGGTCAGATTGTGAACCGCGTTCCCGCTGTTCCCGCCGATCCCACCCTGCCCGAGGAGGCTTGGTATGACTGCGGCAACGAGGGCGGTTTCAGCACGTTCTCATTCAACCTGCCCACGACCGACGTGGACGGCAACATGCTCGATCCTGAGTGCCTCAGCTACGCCATCTTCACCGATGATGACCAACTGTTCACCTTCGATCAGAACGATTACTTCTACGACACCACCGAAGACCTGACAGAGATACCTTACTCAATCTATGCAAGCGGAGCTGACTTCCACAAAGGTTACGTCAACTTCTATCGCACCAACGCTGAGGGATATGAGCCGCTCTTTACCCGCCGCATCGGCATCCAGGTGACCTATACTGTCGATGTGCCCGAGAGCTACGGCGCTCCCAAGAAGGCACCCGTGGCCAACAAGTCGAACATCGTGTACTGGGAGTTGCCGGGCTACAGTGCCATCGATAGCGTTAAGGCTGAGCTTGACACCAATGCTCCTGTCTACAACGTGATGGGCCAGAAGATGGACGGCCACAACCTGCCCGCCGGCATCTACATCCAGAACGGCCGCAAGTTCATCGTCAAGTGATTCCTGCCTGCGGCAAGTTGCCGACTTGCCCGACTTGATTGACGCAAAAATCTAGAGGCTCTAGATGGTCTAGAATGACCAGACGCACCAGAGTCTCTAGATTTTTTGTACCTTTGCAGCAGGAAATGCGCAAAATCATACATATCGACATGGACGCCTTCTTTGTCTCGGTCGAAGAACGCGATGACCCAAGCCTGGTGGGACGACCGGTGGCAGTGGGCTACGACGGGCCACGCGGTGTGGTGTCGACGGCCAACTATGTGGCCCGGCGCTATGGTGTGCATTCGGCCCAGGCCATCCGCACCGCCCACCGCCTATGTCCTGACCTGGTGGTGGTGATGCCGCACTTCGACAAATACAAGGCTGTGTCGATGCAGATTCGCGACATCTTCCACGACTACACCGACATCATCGAACCGCTGAGCCTGGACGAAGCCTACCTGGACGTAACCGACAATAAGCCCGGCATCGAGCTGGCTGTGGACATTGCCCGCGAGATCAAGCGACGCATCCTGGCCGAGACGCGACTCACGGCATCGGCCGGTGTGAGCTACTGCAAATTTCTGGCCAAGGTGGGCAGCGACTACCGCAAGCCCGACGGACTGTGCACCATCCATCCCAATCGTGCCCTGGACTTCATCGCCGGGCTGAAGATTGAGCGGTTCTGGGGTGTGGGCGAGAAGACCGCCGCACGCATGCACACGTTGGGCATACACACTGGTGCCGACTTGCGCGCCAAGCCCCTGAGCCTGCTCACGGCACACTTTGGCAAGATGGGCGAGGTGTTCTACAATTTTGCCCGTGGCATCGACGAGAGGCCAGTGGTCACCCAATGGGTGCGAAAGAGCGTGGGGTGCGAGCGCACCTATGCCCAAGATATCACCACGCTCACCGAAGCCATCACCCAACTGACACACATCGTCGATGAACTGCTGGGCCGCCTGCAGCGCAGTGGCTTTGAGGGCACTACACTGACGTTGAAGGTCAAGTATCACGACTTTGTGCAGATTACCCGCAGCTTCACGCAAGAGCAGGTGCTACGCAGCAAGGATCAGCTCATGCCCATGGCCATGCAGCTGCTGCGCGAGGTGGACTTCAGCAGTCGCCCCGTGCGCTTGCTGGGTCTGACAGTGAGCCACCCACCCCGCCCGGCACGTGACTCGGGCACACAACAAGAACCCACCCTGTTCGATGATGAGAATCTGGTACTTTAACCCCGAGAACGACCTGGCACTGGCCAATGGCGGGCTGAACTACACCGCCCCACCCCGCGCCGCACAGCTGCGCCACGACCTGCGTCTGCTTCCGGCCTGGCTGGCACAGCCTGGCGACCACGTGCTATGCCACGACCGCGCCGACGAGGCCTGGCTGCAAGCGCAAGAGTTGGGGGTAGCAATCATAACCCCCGACGAATTGCCTGGGGTGACCGAAGCCGAGTTTGTGCCCTGGGGCTGGAGCCGCGCCACACGGCGCACCCTGCAACGCATGGGAGCCCCGGAAAGACTGCTACCCGATGCCCGGCACATCGAGGCCGCGCACCGGCTGTCTCACCGCCGCACCAGCATCGCCATGCACCGCTTGCTGCACCAGCTCACCGGTGGGTCGTCTAGCCTTATCCCAGTGGAATTGACATCGCTCGAGGCCGTGAAGCGCTGGGCTGCCCTGCATCCCGGATGCTACGTGAAGCTTCCTTGGTCGGGCAGTGGACAAGGCGTGTATCATGTGCTCGACATGGATGATGCCCACTTGTGGCAGTGGTGCCACGGCGCGCTGCGTCGGCAAGGGTCACTACTGTGCGAGCAGGGTCTGGAGCGTATACAGGACTTTGCCACCGAGTGGCACTGCCACGACGGCGCAGTGCAATTTATGGGTTATTCGGTGTTTGAGAGCGATTTTCATCATCAGTATTCCGGAGGACTGGTCGATTCGAGCCAAGCATTGCACGAGCGTCTCGCCGCACAGTACCCTGCCATTGACCAGATTATTGCCCCCCTTCGGCAAGCCATCGGCACTCTGATAGCGCCTGAATATGACGGATTTCTGGGAGTGGACATGATGCTCTATCGGCAGACTGATGGCTCCATCGGGCTGAATCCATGCATCGAGGTCAATCTGCGATGCACCATGGGGCTAGTGTGCTGCACGCTGGGCAGCCGTCATGGCCTTCGCGGCACTTTCCGCATCGCCGATGCGACCGTCCCCGCCGACCGTCCATTGACCCCCCCGGCTCATTTCACCGCTGTGGTCACAGGGTCTTGAGCAGTGCGTAAAGGCGCGGGACGGGAAGGCCCATGACGTTGTAGAAGCAACCGTCGATGCGCTTTACCCCCATATAGCCAATCCATTCTTGGATGCCGTAGGCCCCGGCCTTGTCCAGGGGGTGATAGTGACTGATGTAGTAGTCGATCTCATCGTCGGTGAGGTGGGCAAACTCAACTTGAGTGGTGTCGGCAAAGGCCAGCTGGCGGTCTCGTGTAGTGACACACACGCCGGTGACCACATGATGCACCCGGCCGCTGAGCGAGCGCAGCATGCGGTGCGCGTCAACTTCATCGGCAGGCTTGCCCAGTACATGGCCATCCAGCACCACGATGGTGTCGGCGGTGATGAGCAGTTCGTTATTGCGCAGATCGTATGGCTTGGCCTTCTGCCTGGCCAGGAACTGGGCCACATCGTCGGCAGGCATGTCGGCAGGATAGTCTTCCTGAATGCCCTCAATGAGTTCGACACGGAATTTCACACCCAGATCTCTGAGCAGTTGCTGGCGGCGCGGCGACTTGCTGGCCAACACCACATCATATTGTTCTAGCACGTCTTAGAATTAAGAAT
>JAFUVK010000024.1 GCA_017477555.1 Muribaculaceae bacterium | reverse complement strand
TGAGAATCGCATAAACGAAACTCGCTCGTACCTCCTTGCTGAATATTCAATTCTCAGACGGTTGACATTGAAAAAATGCGCTCGCAACAACAGATGAATCATTGATTGGGAACTTCAATCAAATAATCGCTGAACAGTTACAGATTGTGGTGCAAATGAAAAATATTCTTAAATTCTAGGTGCTAATTGCCAAAGATTTACTACCTTTGCAGCGATTTATCTGAAAATGAGAGGAAATAATGGCTGGAACGAAGCTCAGACTCAGGTCATTGCCATTTGACACTCAGGTGTTTAGCTATCATCTGGACGGCGATTTTTTCAACCAGGTTGAGAAGACCGAAGTTCGGAGTAGCAGTGTCGACATCACCGTGCAGGTCACGCGTACGACCGACAACACCTATGTGCTTCAGATGGACTGCAAGGGATGGCTCACCGTAGCATGCGACCGCTGCCTCGACGACTTGCGGCTGGATGTGGACACCGACTATCGGGTCACTGTCAGGCAAGAAGGCGACGAGTGGGACGACCGTGGCGACGACGTGCTGCTGATCCCTGAGACATGGTCCGAGCTCGACCTAACCGAGCTGATGCGTGACACGGTGCTACTGACCATCCCCATCGTGCACTGTCATGCCGACGGCGAGTGCGACCCCGAGATGATGGCCCATCTCGGCGAGCACTGGGCAGACACCGAGCCCACAGCCGACGGACCATCAAGCGACGCCGAATCTCCGCTCAGCACCGACGAATCGGACGATGCAATCGACCCACGTTGGGAAGCATTGCGCAAACTCAAGGATAATAACTAAAAAACAATAACAACGAAATGGCACATCCTAAACGTAGACAATCCAAGACTCGTACAGCCAAGCGTCGCACACACGACGTGGCTGTGGCTCCTACCATCGCACAGTGCAGCAACTGCGGCGCATGGCATGTTTATCACACTGTTTGCCCCGAGTGCGGCTACTACCGCGGCAAGAAGGTGATGGGCGACGAGGCAGCTCTCTGATAGCCTTGCTCGCAGCACACTAGTGAAAACTTTTTGGAGTAAAGCAACGCTTATCCTAAATATTGAGTCCTCAAAACACATTATTTAGGATTTTGCTATTTATAGCGACATTTAAAAACACATCAGCTAATGCTATATGCAAGAATATCGGGCCTGGCTTCGTATGTGCCCGATGACATTCTGGACAACGAGCAACTGTCGCAGATGGTCGACACCAACGACGAGTGGATTACCTCGCGCGTCGGCATCAAGGAGCGCCGGGTGCTCAAGAAGCCTGTCGGCTCGAGCTACATGGGCATCATCGCCGTCAAGCGTCTGCTTGAACAGACCGGAACCCATCCGGCCGATGTGGACCTGCTCATCTGCGCCACGAGCAATCCCGACTACCGCTTTCCGTCGACCGCCTCGATCATCGCGCACCAGTGCGGCATCGAGCAGAAGGCCTACGCCTACGACATCCAGGGTGCTTGTGCCGGATTCCTGGTGGCTCTTCAGAGTGCCGCAGCCTATGTGCGCAGCGGCATGTACAAGAAGGTTGTCGTTGTCAGTGCCGAGAAGATGACCAGCATGACCAACTATGAGGACCGCACGACGTGCCCGCTGTTTGGCGACGCCGCCGGTGCGATGCTCATCGAGCCCACCGAAGAGCCTGTGGGCATCATGGACGGCATCTTTCACGTCGACGGCAGTGGGTTGGAGCATCTGGTGTACAAAGCCGGCGGCTCGGCCATGCCCGCGAGCCAGGAGACAGTGGCGGCGCGCCTGCACTACCTCTATCAGGAAGGACGCGCAGTGTATCGCCACGCGGTGATGGACATGCTCACCAGCAGCCAGGACGTGATGAAGCGCAACAACCTGAGCGTCGACGACATCCAGTGGTTCATCCCCCATCAGGCCAACCTGCGCATCATCGAGGCCGTAGGCAACCGTCTGGGCATCGACGAGAGCAAGGTGATGGTCAACATCCAGCTGCGCGGCAACACCAGCGCGGCCACCATTCCGCTGTGCATGGACGAGAATCGCGACCGCCTGAAGAAGGGCGACAAGCTCATCCTCACTGCCTTCGGGGCCGGCTTCACCTGGGGAGCCATGTATGTGATTTGGGATCTCTAATCAAAGCATCACACACCATGCCAGACATGAGAACAAGAGAGCATAAGCCATGTTTCAACTTATGTTCTTTTGTTCTTATGTCTTCTATTTTTTATGCTTATGGAAGCTGAGAAGAAACATCGCGCCGGCTTTGTCAACATTGTGGGCAACCCCAATGTGGGCAAGTCGACACTGAGCAACCGCCTGGTGGGCGAACGACTGTCCATCATCACGAGCAAGGCACAGACCACACGCCACCGCATCATGGGCATCGTCAACGGCGATGACTACCAGATTGTGTTCAGCGACACGCCGGGCGTACTCAAGCCCAAGTTCAAGCTGCAGGAGAGCATGCTCGACTTCTCGACCGGCGCGCTGGTCGATGCCGACATCCTGCTGTATGTGACCGACGTGATCGAGTCGCCCACCAAGAACCAGGACTTCCTGGACAAGGTGGCTCGTGAGCAGATTCCTGTACTACTGGTAATCAACAAGATAGACCTGCTGCACGGCAATGACGACCTGCTGCAAATCATCGACCGCTGGAAGCAGTTATTGCCTCGGGCCGAGGTGTTTCCTACCAGCGCCACCGAGAACTTCAACGTCGACAACCTGATGTCGCGCATCGTGGAGTTGCTGCCCGAGAGCCCTCCCTACTTCGGCAAGGACGCGCTCACCGACCGCAACAGCCGCTTCTTTGTCACCGAGATTATCCGCGAGAAGATTTTGCTGACCTACGACAAGGAGGTACCCTATGCCACACAGGTCATCGTCGAGAAGTTTGACGAGAGCGAGAGCAGCATCCACATCATGGCGGTAATCTATGTGGAGCGCGACAGCCAGAAGGGCATCATCATCGGCCGACAGGGTGTCAAGCTCAAGCACGTGGGCATCGATGCCCGCAAGGACATCGAGCGCTTCTTTGAGAAGAAAGTTTTCTTGCAGCTCTATGTCAAGGTGGAGCGCGACTGGCGCAACCAGGAGAACAAGCTGCGCGCCTTCGGCTACATCGACTAGCGGCTCATAGCCCGCAGCTCACCCACTGAAGAGAACACAAGACAGGTGCGCATCATGATGCGCACCTGTCTTGTGTGTAGCCCCCCCTGAAGCCACAGCCGACACAGTGGCCTGCGTGGATGGGAGGCTAAAGTTTGATGGAGTCGAGGATACCCTTGAGGTGAGCGATGGCCACACCATAGTTGGTGATGGGCACGCCTTGCTTCTTTGCCTGACGGATGCGCGAGAGCATATACCGACGGTTGAACATGCAAGCACCACAATGGATGACCAGACTATAGGAGCGCAAGTCGGCAGGAAAGTCGCGTCCGGCCACCACGTCGACCATCAGTTCCTGGCCCACGCGCTTGCGCAGCAGAGCGGGAATCTTCTCGCGGCCGATGTCCTCGCTCAATGGCGCATGGGCACACGCCTCGGCAATGAGCACGCGCGACTGTGGGGTGAGCTGGTCGATGGCACGCGCCCCCGCAATCATGGCCTTGAGGTCGCCTTTCCAGGCTGCCATGAGGATGGAGAACGATGTCAGCCGGCTCCTGTAGGGCTTGAGCCGATGCACCTGGTCGAACACTTGTGAGTCGGTGATGATGAGCTTGGGCTGACGCCGCAGCGCGGCCAGCGTGTGCTCCAGTTGGTCGGGCGTGCAGCAAGTCACGGTACAGCCATTGTCGAGCAAGTCGCGGATGGTCTGCACCTGCGGCAAGATGAGCCGCCCCTTGGGTGCCTGCCGATCTTGCGGCATGACCAGCACGACCGAGTCGCCAGGCTTGACGTAGTCGCCGGTGATTGAGCGCTCGTCGGCGGTCTGCTGTACAGCCTGTGCTATGGCCTTGCGCAGGGCGTTCACGCCATGGCATGTGTGGGCACTCACCAGCAAGGGCATGACACCGATCTTCCGCTTGATGCGCTCGGCCACGTTCTGGGCTGGCGAGAATAGGTCAATCTTGTTGAGCACCACGATGACCGGCACCTCATATTGCTTGATTTGCCGCAGCCACTCCTTGTCGATGGCTTCGGCCTCGCCACCCAGCACCAGCAGAGCCACATCGGTCTGGTCAAGCACCTTGCGCGTGCGTTCGCGCCGCAGGATGCCCACGATGCCGTCATCGTCGTCGTAGCCTGCCGTGTCGATGAGCAGACACGGGCCGATGGGATGAATCTCGATGGCCCGCTGCACCGGGTCGGTGGTGGTGCCTGCCACATCGGCCACAATCGACACCTGCTGCCCGGCCAGGGCATTGATCAGGCTCGACTTGCCCACGTTGCGCCGGCCATAAATGGCGATGTGCACACGTGAGCCCTGTGGTGTGGCATTAAAACCGGAAGTCTCGTTGTCCATTGGCGATGTCGTTAAGCCGTCGTGCCGCCAGGTCGCGGATGCGCTCATTGGGCAGCAGTTGCAGTTCGCGCGCAATCATTGCCTCGCCCTTGGCCCGTGTGGCGGGCGAGGCATAGTCCTCCAGGTACTCCTTGAGGGTGAGCATGGCGTTGGGTGTGCAACAGTGACTGATTTTTCCGGCCTTTACCAGCGTCATGAATCGGTCGCCTGTGCGCCCCTCGCGATAGCATGCCGTGCAGAAACTGGGCATCATGTCGATGTCGAGCAGCCAGGCAATGACCTCGTCGAGGGTTCGCTGGTCGCTGACGTCGAACTGTGCCGTCTCGTCGTGTCGCTCCTCGGTGGTGTAGCCGCCCACACTGGTTCGCGACCCTCCGCTGATTTGCGATATGCCCAGCTCGAGCACTCGCTCCCGCACCCGCTTGCTCTCGCGTGTGGAGATGATCATGCCGGTGTAGGGAGCCGCCAGGCGTATGATGGCCACGATGCGACAGAAGATATCGTCGGGCAGCACATCGGGGAAGTCCTCGAGCGAGATGTCGTCGGCCGGGCAGATGCGAGGCACACTGATGGTGTGCGGCCCCACGCCGAAGCGCGCCTCGAGGTGCTCGGCATGCATGAGCAGTCCCACCAAGTCGTAGCGATAGGTGGTCAACCCGTAGAGGACGCCTATGCCCACATCGTCGCATCCTCCCTGCATGGCACGGTCCATCGCCTCGGTGTGGTAGCAATAATTGCTCTTCGGACCTGTGGGATGCAGGGCTTCGTAGTTGGCTTTGTTATAGGTTTCCTGAAACAGGATGTAAGTACCTATGCCCGCCTCATGCAGGCGACGGTAACTGTCGACGTCGGTGGCTGCGATGTTGACATTGACTCGGCGTATGGCACCGTTGCCCACACGCGTGTCGTAGATAGTCTTGATAGAGTCGATGATATAGTCGAGCGGGTTATAGACCGGATGTTCGCCGGCCTCAACGGCCAGTCGCTTGTGCCCCATCTTTTGCAGGGCAATCACTTCCTGGCGTATCTCGTCCTGTGTCAGCTTCTTGCGCGGGATGGTATGGTTCTTGCCATGGTAGGGGCAATAGACACAGCCGTTGACGCAATAGTTGGACAAGTATAGCGGCGCAAACAGCACGATGCGGTTGCCATAAAGTCGCTGCTTGAGCTCGCGCGCCAGCTCCATGTATTGCTCCACTTGGTCGGGTTGAGCGCACTCGAGCAGCACGGCCGCCTCGCGGTGGGTCAGTCCGTGGCACTGCGCAGCCTTGTTGATGATTTCCTCTATTAGGGCACGATTGCTGCGGTTGGCGGCCGCATAATCCAGGGTTTCACGAATCTCGGCATCGTCGATAAACTCCTCGGCGTGCGCTGACTTGGGGTTATACATTGTTATAAGCGTTAGCAGTTGAGAATTGAGCGTTTCAATTCTTGTTAAATAGTCATTAGTTGGTGTTTTATTGCCGCAAAATTACAACAAAGCTATTGCCCTGCAAAATAAAAAAACAAAAAAAACCTCACAGCCCCCTTGAATTTTTGGGAACAAAACTTTGGTCACCATCTAGAAGCGTACCCAGTACAGCGATCGCTGTACTAGCAGCAGAGTACATCAAATTCATTTTTTGATGGCGATTAACGAATTCGGCCCCGAGCTCGTGATGAGCCGGGGCCGATGATCCAGTGGTTGCTGACGGTGCCTTATCGTGCCATCTCCTCAAACGAGCGTTTGATGATGCCGATGGCTTCCATCAGTTCCTTCTTGTTGATGCACAACGGCGGTGCGAAGCGGATGATGTCGTCGTGGGTGGGCTTTGCCAGCAGCCCGTTCTCCATCATCTTCAAGCAGATGTCCCATGCGGTCTTCTTGCCGATGGGCTTGGTGACGATGGCATTGAGCAGTCCGCGTCCGCGCACCTCGACGATGAACGGCGAGTTGAGCTTCTTGATTTCAGTGCGGAAGATTTTGCCCATCTTCTCGGCGTTCTGCACCAGTCGCTCATCCTTGACCACCTTCAGTGCCTCAACCGCCACGCGTGCGGCCAGCGGGAATCCGCCGAAGGTCGAGCCGTGCTCGCCGGGCTTGATGTTGAGCATGATGTCGTCATCGGCCAAGCAAGCCGACACGGGCAACACGCCGCCACCCAGTGCCTTGCCCAGGATGACGATGTCGGGGCGTATGCCATCGTGCTCGCTGCACAGCATCTTGCCGGTGCGCGCGATGCCCGTCTGCACCTCATCGGCGATAAAGAGCACGTTGTGCTTGTGGCAGAGGTCGTAGCACTTCTTCAGATATCCGTCGTCGGGCACAAACACGCCGGCCTCGCCCTGAATGGGCTCGGCGATAAAGGCGGCCACCTCGTCGCCATACTTGTCGAGTGCCTCCTCGAGTGCCTTGGGGTCGTTATAGGGGATGCGGATGAAACCCGGTGTGAGCGGTCCGTAGTCGGCATACGAGCTTGGGTCGTTGCTCATGGTGATGACCGTGACCGTGCGTCCGTGGAAGTTACCCTCGCAGCAGATGATTTTCACCTTGTCGTTCTCGATGCCCTTCTTGACCGTACCCCAACGCCGTGCCAGCTTTAGCGCGGTCTCTACGGCCTCGGCTCCGGTGTTCATGGGCAACACCTTGTCGTAGCCGAAGTACTGGTGTATGAATTTCTCGTACTCACAGAACGCGTCATTATAGAACGCGCGCGAAGTGAGGCAGAGCGTATCGGCCTGATCCTTGAGTGCCTTGACGATGCGGGGGTGGCAGTGTCCCTGGTTCACTGCCGAGTAGGACGAGAGGAAGTCGAAGTATTTCTTACCCTCCACATCCCACACATAGATTCCCTCGCCGCGGTGCAGCACCACAGGCAGTGGGTGATAGTTGTGCGCGCCATAGCGGTTCTCTAGCGCCATGAGTCGCTTGCTCTCGGTCTGTACTCGCTTGGTTGTTTTAGTTTCTGGTTTAGTCTTTTTAGTTGTTGCCATAGTGTTAATAATAAGATTAGAATCGTTTGTGTGGCAAAATTACATTTTTTCCGTGACAAAACTAACAAAAGTGACAAAAAATTTCATGCTCGATGTCATTTTTACCCATTACGAGGCGATAACACCGTGTTAGCGACAGTTTAGCATGTTCAGAGGGAGAAAGTGCAAAGTTACGACTATTTTTTGACACTTGGGGCATGATTTCAGAGAAATAGCTCTGTTAGCATTTTTTTTGATTTCGGGTGTTGCCAGTCGTGCCGAATGACATTACCTTTGCATCCCGATAAATAAATTATCGTATGGACAAACACAGCTTAATCTCAATCTCCGACTTGAGTAAGGACGAGATTCTGGCGCTCCTCAAGCGGGCGCAGGAGTTCGAAAAGAACCCAAACCAACGCATCCTGGCGGGTAAGGTGGTGGCCTCATTATTCTTTGAGCCCTCAACCAGAACCCGCCTTAGTTTTGAAACGGCGGTCAATCGGCTGGGTGGACGCGTAATCGGATTCAGCGACCCCAAGAGCAGCAGCCAGGCCAAAGGCGAAAGCCTCAAGGACACCATCATGATGGTGAGCAACTATGCCGACCTGATTGTGATGCGCCACTACCTGGAGGGCGCTGCCCGCTATGCCAACGAGATTGCCTCGGTGCCCATCATCAACGCCGGCGACGGCAGCAACCAGCATCCCACACAGACGATGCTCGACCTGTACACCATCTATCAGACGCAAGGCACACTCGAGAACCTGACCATCACCATGGTGGGCGACCTGAAGTATGGCCGCACAGTACACTCGCTGCTCGAGGCGATGCATCACTTCCACCCGCGGTTTAAGTTTGTGGCCTGCGACGAGCTTCGCATGCCCGAGCAGTACAAGCTCTACTGCCAGCAGTGGGGAATCGAGTATGAGGAAACCCGCGACTTCAGCCCCGAGATCATCAACCAGACCGACATCCTGTACATGACCCGCGTGCAACGCGAGCGCTTCAGCGACCTGATGGAGTATGAGCGCGTGAAGAACGTGTATACACTCACGGCGAGCATGCTCACCGGATGCAAGCCCAACATGCGCGTGCTGCACCCACTGCCCCGCGTCACCGAAATCGCACAGGACGTGGACGACACGCCCCAGGCCTACTACTTCGAGCAAGCCCTGAACGGCCTCTATGCCCGCCAGGCGCTCATCTGCCGCGCCCTCGACCTCTAATGTGATGCACAATTTGTGCGGCAGAAATTCTCAATTCACAATTTTCAATTTTCAATTATATCAAAGAGATGGTTAACAAAGAAAAGAAAGAACTCGCAGTGGCCGCCTTGCAGAACGGCACTGTGATCGACCATATCCCCACCGAGTCGCTGTTTAAGGTCGTGGATCTGCTGGGGCTGAAAGACCTGACCGACGTCAGTGTCACCATCGGCAACAACCTGTCGAGTGGCCGCATGGGCAAGAAGGGCATCATCAAGGTCGCCGACCTGTTCTTCCCCGAGGAGACGCTGAACCGCATCGCCGTCATCGCCCCCAATGTGGTGGTCAACATCATTCGCGATTATGAGGTGGTCGAGAAGCTCCACGTCACCCTGCCCGACGACCTGATCGACATCGTGAAGTGCAACAACCCCAAGTGCATCACCAACAACGAGCCGATGCGCACGCACTTCCACGTCATCGACCGCGAGCACACAACGCTGCGCTGCCACTACTGCGAGCGCCCGGTCGCCCAGCAGGACATCACCCTCAAGTGAGACACTCGCAACACGCCAGCACCACAACGTCCGCCCCACGCACAGTGGAGCGGACGTTTTTTTGATGGGGTCTGGTGCGAAGCCTGTGGCTACTGCCGCAGCAGCGCGATGAGGTCGGCCACGCCCTCGGTGGCCTTCTTGGGAATTACTGTCACCCACGATGGCACCGAAGCCGGGTTGGGGTCAATATAATAGATAGGTGTACCTTGCCGGGCATACTGCAACAGCGCCGCTGCAGGATAAACCACCAGCGAGGTGCCTATGATGACCAGGATGTCGGCCTGCTGCACCAGGTGGCATGCCGGCTCAAAGTTGGGCACACTCTCGCCAAAGAACACGATGTGCGGACGCACGGCGTCGCCGTAGGGGTCGCGTGTGTCGACAGTGGTCTCCAGCCCCTTGTCGGTGAGCTGGTCGCACGGCAGGGCATATACCCGCTCGGGGTGTCGCATCGAGCGAACCTTCATCAGTTCGCCATGCAGGTGCAGCACATTTTTCGAGCCGGCTCGCTCGTGCAGGTCATCGACATTTTGTGTGATGACGTGCACATCGAAGTCCTTCTCCAGGTCCACCAGTCCGCAGTGTGCCGCATTGGGCTTCACTCCGGCAGTCATCTTCTTGCGCATGTTGCTATAGAACTCGTGGATGAGCTTTGGGTTGGCCGCAAATCCTTCGGCACTGGCCACCTCCATCACGGGATAGTTGTCCCACAATCCTCCCGCGTCGCGATAGGTCATCATTCCACTCTCGGCACTGATGCCGGCTCCTGTCGATACCACTAATTTTTTCATCTTCGTTGCTGTTTATAAGTTTAACCAAGCAAAGTTACAATTTTTTGTTCACAAAAACAAATCTGAACCAAGAAAAACCATTACCTTTGCAAGAAGTTTTATATACAAGGTATTATGTCAGCCACCACCCCTCAAGAAGACGTTGCCATTCTCAATCAGCAATACAACAATGATTTTGAAGCAGTTTGCAGAATCATTGCGCATCACCGAACCAGAGCGATGTCCACTGTGCACAACGAGTCGCTATGCATGATTTGGGAAGTTGGCTCATTTGTGCACAACAAAATCGAGCAGGCAGTATGGGGTGATGGTGTTGTTCGTCTTTTGGCCGACTTTTTGAGAATGCGCAATCCTAGTGCTAAAGGCTGGAGCTATAGAACCATCTACAAGATGGTGAGATTTTACCGGACGTACTCTGCTTCAACATTTGTCAATCTGGTGAAATCCTATGGCTTGGAGGACTACCCACTCAGGCAGATGAGCAAGCGTGCCAGAGGCAATGTCATTGATTTTGTGCCAAACGAATTGGCACAAAGTCCACAAGAATCGTTTGTGCCGATTGAATTGACACAAATGCCAACAGTGTTGTTGGCTACAGGCTGGAGTAATCACCAGTTGATTATGAGCCAGTGCAAGAACGACGAGCAACGGCTTTTCTATATGCTCTATGCAGCGCATGAACAGCTCGAATACAAAGAATTGCAACGGGCATTAAAGACCGATGCGATGGCTTCAATCCTTGGAGCAAAAGACTCCCAGTCGGGAGCTCTGCTTAAGCAGTATCCCCAAGCAAGCCTATTGTTTAAGGACACGGTCTACCTTGAGATGTTTGGGCTACCTCTTCACTACAAAGAGACCAAATTGCGTAAATCTATTGTGGCACATATGCGCGATTTTATACTCGAATTGGGCAAGGACTTCCTGTTTGTTGACGAGGAGTATTGTGTGACCGTTGGCTCAAAAACGTTCAAGATTGACCTGCTCTTTTATCATAGGTTGCTACAGTGCCTGGTGGCTATCGAATTAAAAACTGCTGAATTTCATCCTAAAGACTTGGGCCAGCTAGAGTTCTATCTCGAGGCACTCGATCAGGAAGAAAGACGTTCAAACGAGAATCCATCCATAGGCATCCTGCTTTGTAAGGAGGCTGATATGGAAGTGGTGCGTTTTGCCATGAACCGAAGCATGTCACCGACAATGGTTGCTTTATACAAGGAACAGTTGCAGGTCGGCGGAGTCATCCAGCGGAGTCTTGTCGAATTTTGCGATTTCCTTAGCCGTGGAGGCAAAAAGCAATCGAATTGAGGAAAAGTACATTGAACCATTGAACTGCTGCAAAATCATCTGTTGAAACTTTTTAAAACAGTTTTACCGACAAAAACAAATCTGAACCAAGAAAAACCATTACCTTTGCAAGAATTTTTGTACGTGCCACAACATGTGGACAATAGAAACATTGTGCACTGCGCATGTTGCGCAGCGCACCCAAACGAGCAATAATGGACAAATTAAGTTACGCACTGGGCCTGAGTATGGCCAACAATTTTCTGGGCTCGGGCATTCAAGAGCTCAACATCGAGGACTTTGCCGACGGCCTGCGAGCCGTGTATGAGGGCAAGGAGAAGCAAATGACCTTCGACGAGGCAAAGAAAGTGGTCACCGACTTCTTCACCGAGCTGGAGTCGAAGGGTTCGGAGATGAACGAGAAGCTGGGCCGCGAATTTCTCGAGAACAATGCCAAGCAAGAGGGCATACACGTCACTGCCAGCGGATTGCAGTATCAAATCATCAAGGAAGGCAACGGCCCCAAGCCCGGCGTCAACGACGCAGTGACAGTTCACTACACAGGTCGCCTGATTGACGGCACAGTGTTCGACAGTTCGGTCGAGCGAGGCGAGCCTGCTACATTTGCCGTGGGGCAGGTGATTCCCGGCTGGGTCGAGGGCCTGCAGCTGATGAGCGAGGGCTCGGCGTGGCGCCTGTTCATCCCGAGCAATCTGGCCTACGGCAAGCATGGCACGGGGCCCATACAGCCTAACTCGACGCTGATTTTCGACGTTCAGCTCATCAAGGTGATCAAGAAGTGACCCCAACTGGCCGGCAGTTTTTATCACGAATTTGAGAATATTCGAGCATTCGAAGAAGAATATTAGAATTTCAATAAAACAAATATAATTAATTAACTATCAAACAATGAAGAAGATTTTATCTTTGATTCTCGTCGGAGCTATGGGCATCGGCCTGATAGCCTGCAACGAGAAGGGCGGCAACGCCGAGGGTGGCCCACTGGCCGACTCTGTGAGCATGAACATCGGCGAACTCATGGGCGCCAACTTCAAGCAGCAGTTGAGCATGGACTCTACCATCAAGATGGAAGAGGTGATCAAGGGCGTGCAGGCTGCTCTCAAGGCCGACACCGCCAACCATGGCTACATGGCCGGTATGCAGATTGGCAACCAGATTCTGGGCATGTTCCAGGGCATGAAGCAGCAGTATGGCATCCAGATCAACGACACCAAGTTCTTGGCCGAGTTCAAGAAAGCCCTGCTGGCCGACAGTGCCATGTCGCAGGAAGACATGATGCAGAAGAACATGGCCATTGAGTCGCTGCTCAAGCGCGCCACCGCCGAGGCCAAGGAGAAGGATCCCGTGGCCATCAAGAACAAGAAAGCAGGTGAGGCTTTCTGCGCAAAGAAAGCCAAGGAGGCCGGCTATCAGAAGACTGCCAGCGGACTGGTCTACAAGGTTATCACCGAGGGCAAGGGAGAGAACTTCACCGACAAGGATGTGGTCATGGTCAAGTACACCGGCAAGCACATCGACGGCAAGGAGTTTGACTCGAGCAAGGAAGAGGCTGTGCCCTTCCAGCTGAACCAGGTTGTGAAAGGCTTTGCCGAGATGATCAAGCTCATGAAGCCCGGCCAGAAGGTCGAGGTCATCATCCCCGGCGACTTGGCCTATGGTCCCGAGGGCCGCGAGCCGACCATCGGTTCCAACGAGACGCTGATTTTCGAGTTGGAGACCGTCGGCAAGCAGGAGCAGCCCAAGGCTCCCAAAGGGTAATTGATCACGCCATCAACGTTTTTCGGTCCCTCGGTTTCTCCCGAGGGACTTTTTTGTCCCCTCCTTTCTCCCCTGAAAGCCACCACAATCCCCCTCCCCTGCGCAGGGGAGGGGTTAGGGGAGGGGTCATCGCCCCCATAAAAACCATCAAAGACCATCAAAAAATATTTGATGAACTTTGAGGGGGGCTGAGGGGTTTAATGGTGGACTGTGGCGGTGAGATTAAGTGTTGATACCAACCATTATCAATTAAGGCAAAAACACTTAATTAACAAAGTTTAACTTGAATTTTCTCAACTTAACGCTGAAAATTGTAGGGGTATTGCAAAAATAATTGTAATTTTGCAAAGGAATCTTTAATAAGCATGACATTATGGAAAGAATAGACAACCTTGACAAGAAAATTCTGGATATAATCATGAAAAATGCTCGCATCCCCTCGAAGGATGTGGCAGTAGAGTGTGGTGTGTCGCGAGCAGCCATTCATCAGCGCATTCAGCGCATGATTGATGTGGGTGTCATAGCCGGTTCAGGCTACATTGTCAACCCAAAGACTCTGGGCTATACCACTTGCACGTTCATCGGACTGACGCTGGAGCGCGGATCGATGTACCGCACCGTTGTTCCAGAGCTCGAGAAGATTCCCGAGGTGGTCGAGGTACACTTCACCACAGGCAGCTACACGATGATGATCAAGCTGTATGCGCGCGACAACCAGCACCTGATGGAGCTGCTCAACGGCAAGATTCAGCACATACCCGGCGTGATGGCTACCGAGACACTCATCTCGCTCGAGCAGAGCCTCATCCGTCAGGTGCCCATTCACTACAACGACTAAGCAAGCGTAAGAAATAACTTGGAACGATTGATTATTCAACTTCTCGGAAGTAGCTACCTTTCGGTAGTTAAAGGAGTTCAGTATCTCTGTAGTTCAGCCGATACATGATGGTGGCTGTTCACGCGGCACACCGCGCCCCTACCACTGTACATTGTGGGGGCAACGGGTAGCGACGGCACACCTGTGCCGTCCGCTTCAGGGTTGTCGGACCGGGCCGAAACGAAATTACCCCAAGTCGGGGCGGACGGCATGGGAACCACGAAGTGCTCGCGACCGAACGGGAGCCCGAAGGGCAAGCGCAACGCGCGCAGCAATGCCGTCCCTACCTTGCTTCTCGCTTCTCACTTCTCGCTTCTTGCTTCTTTGCTCATCAGTCGTTATGCCCGCATAACTCCTTCTTCACAAAACTAAATGAACTAAAAATCTGAGCTAAATCATACCCACTTGTTTTTTAACGACTACTATCTCACTACAAATAACTAGAATTCTCTATAGAAAATCCCCTAATTAGGGGATTTTTGTTTTTTATAAGCCATAGTAATTTTGCAGGCTGGAAAAAATATTATTCAGACCGCAAAATATGCACTCCTTATTAATAAGAACCCTAAGCATCGCTGCCCTGACACTGCTGCCGGCAGGTGCCATCGTGGCCCAAGACGGCACGGTGGGGCGAACCGCCATCACGCTGCTCAACGGCACGCAAGAGATTATGCCCGACACCACCGTAGCCCGATTCAGCTATAACCCCGTCAGCGACGGCGGCCTCACCACCTACCGGCTGAACGCCTTGAGTGGCGACCACGTGGTGCGCTCGTTGCGCACAGACAGCATTGTCGAACTCACCTATGGCCCGATGTCGCGCTACGAGCACTTTGCCGGCATCTGGTGGCTGGTGGCAAGTCCTAACGGCGAACCCAACGAACAAGGCATCATGGTCACCGAAACGGTGTCGGTACCGGTGCATGCCGTACTGCCAGCCCCCGGCACACCCGACTATGGCCACTACATCTACTGCCACATCGACTCGATGCCACACCGCTCGGGGCTGAAGGTGAGTGCCGACTTCAAGCTGCACTACACCTACGACGAGGCACTAGGCCGAGGCACCATCGCCATGGTGCTTGACGACAGCCAGCCCATCAGCGACACGGAGTATGCCGGCGACGCGACCACCTACGCCTACTTCGCACCCGGCCAGACCTGGTATATGGGTGTGTCGGACCAGCACCAAGGTGGCGACACTGGACATCGCTACATGTACTTTGTGAGCCAGAACATCGACACCCAGCAGCTCGAGGGAATGGAAATCGCCACCACCTGGACCGACGCCGACCAGCAGGACCTGGAGCATGAGTACCGCTTTGCGCAACAATACCAGATCTACTGGATTGCGGCACTGGACATCCCCTACAGCAACGCCGAGCACGACGAGGTGGGCATCATCGACATCTTTGCCAGCCCGCGGCTCATGCGGCACGCCTGGCATAAGCCCCTGAAACAACCATGAGACCACTCGTTCTGTCGGTGCTCTGCGCCATGTGCTGCGCGGTGCAGGCCCAAGTGGTGCTGCGCGGCCTGGTCACAGAGACCGACCGCAGCACGCCCATCGAGTTTGCCACGGTGGATGTGGGCCGTGGCAATCAGTGCGTAATGACCGACCCGCAGGGACGGTTCGGGCTGCGCCTCCTGCATGGCGGGCGCGTGTCGTTGCGTGTGACCTGCCTGGGCTATGAACCCCTCGACACCACCATTGTCGCCTCGCCATCGACCGACACCTTGCACCTGAGCCTGCGCGCCAGCAACCTACAACTGCAGCAGGTGGTGGTCACCGCACAGCGCCGCACCGAGAATGCCACCACCAGCTACGTCATCGACCGTCAGGCACTTGACAACCAGCAGATTGTCAACGTGAGCGATGTGATGACCCTGCTGCCCGGTGGCAAGACCGTCAACAGTACGCTCATGACCGACAACCGCATAGCCCTGCGCGCACAGGCCGGCGAGAAAGGCAACGCAGCATTCGGCACGGCCGTGGAGGTCGACGGACAACGATTGCAGAACAACGCCGAACTGGGCGAGACCACCGGTGCCAGCACGCGAACACTAAGCTCGACCAACGTGGCCAGCATAGAGGTAGTGCCAGGCATACCGTCGGTAGAGTACGGCGACCTGACCAACGGCATCGTAAAGGTCAACACCAAGCGCGGCCACACGCCGTGGGAGGTGCATCTGTCAACCAACCCCTACACCAAGCAAGTGGCACTGAGCAAGGGCTTCGACGTGCCAGGCGGTGTGCTCAACGCTTCGGTCGAGCACACACGCAGCTACAGCAGTCTCGCCTCGCCCCACACGGCCTATCAGCGCAACACCCTGTCGGTCAACTACCGCACTACGGCCTCACTGTCGGGGCACCCGCTGCTGGTCAACCTCAACCTGGGCGGAAATGTGGGCGGCTACAACAGCAAGGCCGACCCCGACCAGTTTGTCGACACCTACAGCAAGGCTCGCGACCGCGTGCTGCGCGGTGCCGTGCAGCTCGACTGGAACCTGGACAGCCCCTGGCTGGCCCACCTGTCGGTGCATGGCGACTTTTCGACGGCCGATAAGCTGCGCACCAGCCAATACAACGACAACAGCAGCAGCGCGCAGCCACAAATCCATGCCACCGAGCAGGGCTACTACATCGCCACCGACTATGCCCAGAACCCCGATGCGCCCATCATCCTGGGACCTACAGGCTACTGGTATGTCAAGAGCTTTCGCGACAGCAAGCCGCAGAGCCTGATGCTCAAGCTCAAGGCACGCTGGAACCAGCGGCGCGGCAGTCTGGACAACCGAGTACTGGCCGGGGCCGAATGGAGCGCCACCGGCAATCGGGGACGCGGCACCTACTACGACGACCTGCGCACGGCCCCCACCTGGCGCGAGTACCGCTACGACCGCCTGCCGTGGATGCACAACGCCGCGCTCTACGCCGAGGACCGCCTCAACATCGGCCTGAACGACCAAGGCGGCGAGCTGCAGCTCATGGGCGGTGTGCGCGCCGACATCACCCATGTAGGGCAGTCAGCCTATGGCACAGTGTCGTCGCTGTCGCCCCGCTTCAACGCCAAGTGGGTGCTGTGGCACGGCCTTGCCGACCGCGCCGTGAGCGCGCTCAACGTCTACGGCGGCTGGGGAAAGAGCGTGAAATTGCCGTCGTTCGAGGTGCTCTACCCTGCCCCAACCTACGCCGACCGCCTGGCCTTTGTGCCCGGTTCCACCGTCGACAACCGCGCGTTCTATGCCTACAGCGTAACCCCGTTCAAACCCGAGTACAACCCCGGCCTCAAGTGGCAGTACGCCCACCAGCTCGAAGTGGGTGTTGAGGCCGAAACACCGATAGCCACACTGTCGGTCTCGGCGTTCCACAACCGCACCTGCCGCCCTTACCTGCGCACCAACGTATACACCCCCTACAGCTACCGCTTCACATCGCAGTCGGCCCTGGAGGGCGACTTCCCCATCGCGACGGCCGACCGCATCTACTCCATCGACCGCCTGACGGGCGTAGTCACCGTTGCCGACCGCACCGGCCAGGTGGCCCCACGAGTGCTCGATGGCGTGACACGCAACACCTTCCGCGCCAACTCGACCACCGTCAACGGGTCGACCATCACACGATCGGGACTAGACTGGACCGTCGACTTTAAGCAGATAGCCGCACTGCGCACGAGTGTACGGCTCGACGGCTCCTACTACCACTACCACGGCGTGGAGCACACGATGATTGCCGCACAGCCCTCGTCGGCACAGTGGATGAGCGACGGTGTCACGCCCTACCAGTATGTGGGCCACTATGCCGGCACTGCCCTGGGAGGCGAGGCCTATGCCACAGTGCCCAATGGCAGTGTGACCGATGTGGTGAACAGCAACCTGACTGTGGTGACCCACATCCCGTCCATCCGGCTGATTATCAGTGTACGCCTGGAGTCGACACTCTACGACGCACGACGCGCGCTGAGCCAGGGGCGTGGTGGTGCGCCCCGAGGTTATGTGCTGGCCGATGCCTCCGACTACTTCGGCACCCCCTATACGGGACATGAGCGCGACTGCTATGTGGCTTTGTGGCCCGAGTACTACACCACATGGAGCCAACCCGACGTTAAGGTGCCTTTTGCCGAGCAGTTTGTATGGGCCCGCGACCACGACCCGGCCCTGTACAGCGAGCTGGCGGCAATGGTGGTGAAAACCAACTATAACTACAACCTGAACCCCGACCGCATCTCGGCCTACCTGTCGGGCAACCTGAACATCACCAAGGAGATTGGCGACCATGTGAGCATATCGTTTCTGGCCAACAACTTCTGGAACTCAATGGCTCGGGTCAAGAACCGGCAGACGGGGCTGCGCACCACCATCTACAATGCTGGTTACATCCCGCCATTCTACTATGGTCTGTCGGTCCGGCTCAAACTTTAACATGCCACTAGATTCTCTAGACTATCTAGATTCTCTAGACTATCTAGAAAATCTAGAACACTTAACTACTTAAAATAATGAGACTGATTGGTAACTTATTGATTGCAGCGTTGCTGGTGGCTCTTGCCGCCTGCCACAACGACGAGCCGAAAGGCTACGACATCGAACAAGTGACAGTGCGCCTCACGGGCGACCTGACCAACCCCGAGGGCATCGAGGTGGTGCTGACCGACACCCGCGGCGGGACCTACAGCCAGGCGACCGATGCCCACGGCATGGCCACCTTTCAGGTGCCGGTAGGCATCTACCAGGCATCGGTGTCGCACGCGGCACAGGGCGCCGACGGATGGCGACGCATCTACAACGGCTCGGTGAGCAACCTGGTGGTGCGAGCCGGCGAGCCACTGGTGGCCGACCTGCCGCTGGCGGTTGCCACCACCAGCAGCATCATCATCCGCGAGCTGTATGTGGGGGGATGCCAGAAAGATGACGGCTCGGGCTGGTTTCACCGCGACAAGTATGTCATCGTGGCCAACAACAGCGGCGAGCGCGTGAGCCTGCCAGGCCTGTGCCTGGCCATCGCCACACCCTACAACAGCTATGGCATCAACAAGAACTACACCGCCGAGGGCCGGCTCAACTATGAGGATCAGGGATTCATACCCGCTGCCAGCGCGTTCTGGTACTTCCAGGGCAGCGAAGTGGTGTTTGAACCTTGGGAGCAGAAGGTCATCGCACTGAACGGTGCCATCGACCACACACTCACCTACAGCAACAGTGTGAACCTGGCCCATGCAGCCTACTACTGCACTTACGACATCGAGCAGTATGCCAACACCAGCTATTACCCGTCGCCCAGCGAGGTGATACCCACAAGCCATTACCTGCGGGTGGCGCGCTATGGCGACGAGAGCGAGCAGGCCTGGCCGCTGAGCACGTCGTCGCCGGCCTTTTTCATCTTCACACCACCGGCCGGCATGACACCGATGGAGTTTGCTGGCGATGCAGGCAATGTGTGGTACGACGAGGGACGCGCCCTACCCTCCTATGCTTGCCGCAAGGTGCCCGTGTCGTGCATCCTCGACGCGGTGGAAGTCTATTCCACGGCCTGGCAGGAGGCGGCAAAACGGCTCACCGCAGCCGTCGATGTGGGTTACGTCTACATGACCGCACGGCAGGGGCACAGTGTGGAGCGGCGCGTCGATGAGTCAGAAAGCGCGCGTCAGGGACACACAGTGTATCAAGACACCAACAACTCGAGTGCCGACTTTGTGGAGCGCGAGCACGCGTCGCTGCATAATGACCAATGAAAAATGAAGAATTGCCGCTTTTTTCCTAGAAGCTCTAGAATTTCTAGAAGATCTAGATTATCTAGAATACTTAGAAAAACTAGATTGGGCCGGATAGCGGTGCTGGCCGCTGCGTTGCTGCCGCCGGTGGCCGTGGCGCAGTCGTGGCTCGACTACGACCAAGCCTTGTCGCGCCACTCGTGGCTGCGCACCTCCAATGCCGCCGCTCTCACCACCTACCAGCCGACCGACTCGTCGCAGCGCTGGCTGGGCGATGCCAGTGTGTCGCTGTCCACCGGTCAGGGCTGGCTGGTGGAGCCGGGGCAGTCGCCCCATGCCTGGCAGTTGGGTGCCCAGGCCCGCTCGTTGTGCCGCCTGAGCCGGCGTGTGGTGCTGCGCGGCGGCATCGACTACAGCTATGGCTGGGGCAGCGATGCCAGCGGGTCGGTATGGATCAGCCCGGAGCGGATGCCGATGGACATCGCCGAGGTGAGCGACACGACCCGGGGCACAGTGGCCCTGGAGCGATACGGACTCACAGGCGAGGTGGGCGTGCAGACCCTGCCGGGGCTGAGTGTGGGAGCACGCATGAGCTACGGCGCCGGCAGCTACACCAAGCGCCGCGATCCGCGACACACCAACTCGCTCATGCTCATCGATGCCAGTGCGGGTGTCACCTGGCAGCGAGCCGGACTGACCCTGGGGGCCAACTACCTGCTGCAACGGTCGACCGAGGCGCTGCGCTTCAGCACCTATGGCCGCACCGACCGTGTGTATCACTACCTCATCGACTTCGGAGCCGGCATGGGCCGCACCGAGCAGACCGATGGCAAGGGCTATGTGAGCAGCGACTACGAGAAGCCGCTGCTCGACATGCGCCATGGCGTGGCTGTACAGGCCGGCTATGAGCATGGACCCTGGAGCGCTGTGGCCGAATGGCACTGGGCACGCCGACATGGGCACTATGGACTGGAGTCGCCATCGTTGCTCGACTTCAACCGCCACCATGGACACGAGTGGCACCTGCGCTCGTGGTGGCAACGCGCCACACCGCAGGCCATTCACCGCCTGACGGCACTGTGGAGCCACGAGGACATCCGCGACAGTGAGCGCACCTACCGCATTGTCACCGAGGGTGGTGTCACCCACATTGACTACTACGACGACCGCGAGATGAGTCAGCGACAAGCCGACCACGTGAGTGTCACCTACGACGGGCAGTGGGGCATAGAGCGCCACCTGGCCACCTGGCAGGTGCAGGCGTGTGTCGACTACCGGCTGCGCACCATCACCGCCAGTCTCTTTCCCTACTACCGCTGGCAGCAGACCCACTACACCGCCCTCACCCTAGGGGCGCGCCGCAACGGATTGACACCGGTCGGCCACACCTGGTCGGTGGGGGTGCTGGCCCGATGCGGCAGTGGCGGCGGCACACCCGCCAGCGATGGGGCCTACACGGTGCCTGCCGACGGGGCCACCTTCCCGGCCACCGACGAGGCTTGGCTGATGCGACACTACGAGTGGCTCACAGCCACCCGCCTGCAAGGCGGAGTCACGCTACGCTGGTCCATGCCGCTGCCGCGGTTGCGCCTGTATGCACAGGGCAGCTACAGCCTGGCCCACGCCTTCGACACCCACTGGCTCGCCGATGCCTACCGCCACACCGCCACCCTGGCCCTAGGCTGCCTTTTCTGAGCGACAGAGCCGTTACGTGGCGCAAAGTTCTGCTTTGCGCACCACTACGACAGTATATCAAAAACAATAATACCCTAAAATTTTAACCTTTATGAAAATTTCTACTAAACTCAGTGCCCTGGCACTGCTGGCCGGCGCGCTGCTGAGCTTCACCGCCCAGGCCGAGACGAGAACCAACGTGTTTGACTTCAAGAACAACCCCCTGGGCTGGCCGTCGGCCACCGCCCTGGAGTACTTCGACGACCCCACGGCAGGCAACGTGCCCGCCACGGGCTATGTGGTGGGCGACGTGACCATGACCGCCACCAACGGCAACAGCAACACCTACCTCAAGACCGGCTCCTACCTGCTGATCGACGAGAACGGCACCATCACCTTCAAGGCCGGTGACGGACGCGCCATCACCGCCATCACCTTTACCGACAAGAGCGGAAAGTTCATGCTCACCGCCGACGAAGCTGGCGGCACACTCACCGACCACACCTGGACGGGCAACGCCACCAAGGTGACCTTCACAAGCGCCGTCAATGACATGGCCACCAAGACGTGGCTCGTCGACGCCACCGTCACCACCGACGAGGCCAACGGCGACACCTACACGCCCACCGAGGCACCTATCGTGTGCCAGAACATCGCCGCTTTCAAGGCCCTGGAAGTGGGCAAGAGCGGCAAACTGATGCTCAACAACGCGCGGGTGGGCTATGTGGACTGGAACAGCACCTACATCGAGGACGAGAGCGGCGCCATCGAGCTGTACAAGGTCAGGGCACTGAGCCTGACCAATGGTGATGTGCTCAACGGTAGCGTGGTGCTCAAGCGCAGCCAAATGCTCATCTTCGACGAGCAAGTCGAGGCCGAGGAGCCGGGACGTGAGAAGCCCGAGGCCGCTGCCGACGCGCTGACCACCGCCGACGAGGTCACCGCCACTGCCGGTACACCCACAGCGACGGTGCTCACCCCATCACAACTGGTGAGCGACGACAATTTCTCCCGCCTGGTGCGAGTGGAGAATGTGACCCTGACCAAGCCCGGACGGTTTGCCGTGCTCGACGTGGACGGCTATCAGGTGAATGTCAAGGACATGTTCTTCCTGGGCATAGACATTCCCACCGACAGGCCGTTGAAGTCGGTCACCGGCATCTACACCTGGGACGGTGCCAAGCCGGCCATCTATGTCACCGCCATCGACGACACCACCACGGCCATCAGCCAGGTGCAGGCCGACGCGGCGACCGATGGCGATGTCTACACCATCACCGGCATCTGTCTGGGGCGCGTTGACCTCTCTACGCTACCCGCCGGCCTCTATATCCAGGGCGGCCGGAAGCTGCTGGTGCGATAACACCCCCATCTAGGGTGGACAGCCAAGGTAGGGACGGCATTGCTGCGCGCGTTGCGCTTGCCCTTCGGGCTCCCGTTCGGTCGCGAGCACTTCGTGGTTCCCATGCCGTCCGCCTCGACAAAAGGTAATGTTGAATGCAGCCTGGAGGCGGACGGCACAGGGGTGCCGTCCCTACACCGCCCCACCCTCTACCCCATAACCTCTATCTAACCCCTAGCCCTCAAGTTTCGGAAGAGCCAACACTTCAGAAACTTCAGTAAGGTAACGTCTTAACTCCCTTAACTCCCTTAACTCCCTTAACTACTTCAGAAACTTAACTACTTCAGAAACTTCAGTAAGCTACTGCAACAATGTAGGGCTGCGCCGCAGGCACAGCCGGAAGCGAGGCCGTCACCCATGCGCCTGTGGCCGGGCAGCCATTGTTGATGACCGTTCGCCAGCACAGGAGAATATTTAGCTTTTCGGCTGACAAATTCACATATTTTAACAGCGAAAAATCAGCAGGTTAAAATTTATTTTTTAAATTTGCAGCGCAGAAATGTGTTAAGTCAGTAATCATACTGGTTGCTCAAAGACATAAGACGCGCAATATCAAGTGATTACTAATTATTTGTTTAACTAAATACTAACTATTATGAAAAAAATCCTACAACAGACGTTTGTCGTCCTGCTCATGGCAGTGACGGCATTTGCTGTGTCGGCCCAGGAGTTCTCGATTGGGGACTTGACCTATAAGGTCATCGACACGAGCAGCAAATTTGTCGAGGTCAGTAACGTGACCTCATCAGGAAAGACCAAGTCGACTATCGAAATCCCCGGTAGGGTATCCTACAGCGGCACCGACTATCGTGTCTATCGTGTAGCGGGATTGGCTTTCCAGAACCTCACCAGCCTGACGACCCTCAAAATCAGGCTCGGCGTGGACATCCTCTTCGCCAATGCCTTCCAGGGCTGTTCGAACCTAGCCACGGTGTATCTGCCCAGCTCAATTGCGGGCATCCGCAGTAATACCTTCAGTGGATGTTCGAAATTGAAGACCGTCTACTACAACGGCTTCAACTTCCCCAACTTGGGCGTTAGTTTCCCCAGCAACAGCGGCATGACGCTCTACATCAGCAACGCGTCGAAGCGCTCGCCCAGCGAGTACAAGAGCCAGTCGGGCTGGAGCGTGTTCAGCAACGTGTACTACTCCGATGATTGCTACGATGAGTACATGCGCGACGGTGGTCTGTATTCTGTCGGTTATAGCGACAATGACGGCCCGACAACCGTGCGCAAGGCCACCCTCGTGGGCTACAAAACCAGCGGTGGTGACACCCAGAACGGCACTGTCTACAAGCCCTCGTCTTCGGAATACTGGGTGTCGAATATCATCCCCTTCTCAATCGACACCATCGGCACCGATGCGTTCCATGGCCAGACCTCGCTGAAGACCATCGACCTGACCAACGCCACCAAAGTGAAGTACATTGGCACTCAGAGCGCGAACACCGGTGTGCAGAATGTGACCAAGCTGGTGCTGCCCCCTTCGAACTTCAACTTCAACACCGCCACATTCATAAACTTCGCGTCGCTGACCGCCTTCGAGCTGGCCTCGGGCAGCTCAAGCTTCGCAATCTACGACGGTTGCCTCTACAACTACTCCAAGTCCACCCTGTGGCGCGTGCCACCGGCAAAGAGCGGCGGCGTGGGCTATCCCAACACCTTGTCACGCGTGTGGTCGTTTAGCCACGGCAAGTGCACCCAGATCACCAGTGCCTATCTGCCCTACGGTGTGAAGACCGTCGAGAGTAATGCCTTCAATGGCTGCAGCGCCTTGAAATACATCAAGATTCCCAGCTCGGTGACCTCGCTGAGCAACAGCGGCGTGTTCAATGGCATCAACACGAGCGCGTATGTCTACGTCAACATGCAGAACCCGCCCACCATCACGGCCGACAACTACTTCGGCACCCACAGCAACATCGACCTGTATGTGCCTTACGGCCGCGAGAGCGCCTACAGCAGCGCCGGCTGGACCGGCTTCTACGGCGTGAACCGCGACGCGCAGGCCTACGACATTGCTAGCGACTTCAATTACACCGTCACCAGCACGGCCAGCACCACCGCCAACGACGGCAGCAGCTACGCTGGACGCGTCAAGGTGGTGTGGGGTCCCTACACCCGCAATCTCAGCGCTGGCACCGCGGTCTACATCCCGGCCAACGTCTCCGCATTAGGCAAGACCTTTGCCGTGACCAAGATTGGTGAGGACGCGTTCAACAACAACAGCAACGACTTCACCGTCACCGGCTGCGTCAATGTCGACACCGTTGGTGCTTACGCCTTCCAGAACCAGCCCGTCACGGCCTACGCCTTCACCCACAAGCTGAAAAGGATTGACAACCGCGCCTTCGAGGGCTCGGGCCTCACCGGCACGGTGCAGATCCCTTACGGTGTGAGGGAAATTGGTATCTATGCCTTTGCCAACGGCAAGTATGAGCGCATCGTGGTGCCCAGTGGCATCAGCAGCTACTGCGACATGTGGTGCAACACCAGCACGCTCAAGGAGATTGTCTACAACACGCCCTTTCACTACAGCTACACGGGTTGGGACTTCACCGGCGTGCCCAGCAACTGCTACATCCGCGTCCCGACCGGCCGTGTGCAGCACTATAAGAACAACAGCCAGTTCAGCGGCCGCACCAGCTACGTGACCGCCGGAGCCTACGACTTCTCCTACAACAATGCTTATGGCAACTACTTCCTGACCATCTTGAGCACGTCGTCGACCACCTACGGCGGCACGACCTACGCCGGCAAGGCCAAGTATGTCTATCACCCCAACATCCAGAATAACACAGGCGGTGGCAACTATGGCTTCGCGACAGCCGAGGAGGACCGCACCGTCAGCGGCGACATCCGCAATTATCTCATCACCGAGATTGGCGACTCGCTGCTCTACGGCAGCAAGTTCACCGGTGGCAACATTCCGGCAGCCGTGACGCGCATCGGCCAGAGCGCCTTCCGCAACTGCGCCTATGCGGTCAGCAACCTGGTGCTGCCCAGTGGCCTGACTTTCATCGGCCACGACGCGTTCTATCAGAGCAAAATCACCGGCGAGGTCAAGGTGCCCACCACGGTGACCACCCTCGAGGACTGGGCACTGTGCGCCAGCACGCTGGGCTCGCTCTACTTCCCCGACATGAATCTGCCCACCATGGGCACAACCGTGTGGAGCTCGAGCATCGGCAAGGTGTGGGTACCCAACCACCGCGCCAACGACTACCTGACCAAGGCCAAAGTTTGGGGCAGCGACCATGCCGCCAAGATTAATGTGTATATCAAGCCCACCGCCACAACGACCATGTTCAGCTCGGTGGTGCCTGTGAACCTGTCGGGCAGCAACATCGACGCCTACTACGCCAGCAACTACGACAAGAACCAGACCGGCAAGGAGGTCACCCTGACCAAGGCCAACCAGGCTCCGGAAAACACCGGTCTGCTGCTGGTCGACCTGACCGCCAACCAGGAGTACCGCATCAGCCGTCCCAGCAGCAGTGTGTCGGCACCGATGACCAACTACTTCATCGGCAACCCCAGCAGCACGGTCAACGTCAACGCACAGACCGTGGGCTACTACTGGGATGCCAACAGCAAGAAGTTTGTCGACCCGTCGTCGACCTACAACCTGAATGTCGGCATGGCCTACCTGAAGCTCTCTAGCAGCGAGGCCAGCGGAAAGAGCGAGGTCTACACCAGCCTCTATCCTTACACGGCGCCGGTCAACAAGTATGACATCAGTGGCAACGGCACGGTGGGCGTTGAGGATGTGAACATCGTCATCAACGTGATGCTGGGCAAGGACACCGTGCATAAGAGCAAGAGCGACGTCAGTGGCAACGGCACAGTGGGTGTCGAGGATGTCAACGCTGTGATCAACGCCATGCTCGGAAAGTAATTCATCAACACCCTTTAATACGACAGCCAGGCAGCCCAACTGCCTGGCTGTTTTTTCCCCCTCCAAACCCTCTAGTCCCCCTCCCCTGATCAGGGTCAGCCACCCACAGTTCCCCTCCCCTTGCAGGGTCAGCCACCCACAGTTCCCCTCCCCTGGCAGGGTCAGCCACCCACAGTTCCCCTCCCCTGTCAGGGGAGGGGTCAGGGGTGGGGTCATCGCCAACATAAAAAATTTGATGAACTTTGGTGATTCTTTGACGGATTTGGTGGTTGACTTGTGGCCAGGGAACATACCACCCCCAACCGCTCTTCCAGCATCAATGGGAGCCCGCAAGACAAGCGAAGCGCAGCAAATCTAACAGAATCCTGTTCAAAATCTCACAGAGGCAGCAAGAAAAATATATTTCTGCAACTGTGAGATTCTTGTCATAGATTTTGTTGGATTTCCCACGCGCCAGCGTGGTTCAACCTGCCACCAAGAGTGCTCACCACCTCACGCAAAAAACTTTAGTGGCTATATACCAGGTTAGCTGCTTGCCGATGGGGTGTGCGATGGAGCGGCCATGCGGTAACTTTGCGGCAAAAAACTCTAAACTATTATGAAACACTTTACAATCAACGAACTGACACGGTCGGCCACCGCACAACGGCTCGGCATCGACAACACACCGCCACCACAAGCTATTGTGGCATTGACCCGTCTGGTGGACGCCGTGCTCGACCCCCTGCGCGAAGCCTGGGGAGCACCACTGTATGTAAGCAGCGGGTACCGCTGCCCGGCCCTGAACCACGCCGTGGGCGGTGCGCGCCGCAGCCAGCACATGGCGGGCCAGGCCGCCGACGTGTCGACCGGCAGCCGCTCAGGCAACCGCCGCCTGTGGCAACTGCTGCACGAGCTAGACCTGCCCGTGGACCAAGTAATCAACGAGCACAACTACCAGTGGTTGCACATCTCACACAGTCCTCAACTCCGCCACCAATTTTTAGCCATCGGCTAGACCATCTAGAAAAATCAAATTAAGTAACTCTTGTCAGCAATTTAAGGTAGGGACGGCACCCCTGTGCCGTCCGCCTCCAGACTGCAGTCAACATTACCTTTTGTCGAGGCGGACGGCGCAGGAGCGCCGTCCCTACAGCCAATCCCCCTCAATAGTGTGATGTCTTAACTTCTTTAGAAACTCAAAAATCAATCAAAAAATATCATGGAAAACAATCTGGAAGTCTTGCTGGCTGCCTACCATGCCTGGATGGGGTGCGCCAGCCTGAGGGCGAGCCGCGCCCGCAACAAGCGATTCACCTACGGTGACCAATGGACCGACTCCTACACCGACTGTGAGGGAACCACCCTGAGCGATGGCGCACGCTGTGTGCGCAACGGCACGCAGCCGCTGACCAACAACCTGCTGCGCCAGCTGGTGCGCACCGTGGTGGGCCGCTACCGCTCGCAAGTGATCGACACCTCGATGCCTGCCGACAAGCGTCTGGCCCGTGTGGCCGACACGCTGCAGCTCGATGAGCTGGACAGCCGCGCACTTGAGGAATTTCTCATCTCGGGATGCGCAGTGCAGCGCGTGGACCACAGCAACGTGCTAGGTCAAGCCCGGCTGGACGTTGACAACGTGAATGTCAACCAGTTCTTTATCGACCGGATTTTGGACCCGCGTGGCAAGGACACTCACTTGGTGGGACAGTTGCACGACCTGCCGCTGGCCCACCTGCTGCGCCGGGTGGCAGGCGGGTCGCGCCGCAAGGCGCAATGGGTGCGACGGCTCTACAGCGAACAGGTGGGTCACCGCGTGGCCGACCTGACCACGCGCATCGGGGCCGACTGCACCACAGGCATGGGGTTCTGGCATGCGCAGGGGACGCTGTGCCGCACCATCGAGGTGTGGACACTGGAGAGCCGCGAGGTGATGGTGTGCCACGACCGCCGAACGGCCAGGCTGTGGGTGGTGCCGTTGTCACAGACGCGTGAGGTGCGCCGCCTGCGCCAGAACGCCGACATAGCCACACGCTGGGATGTGGCCACACACTGGCATTGCCGCTGGTTCTCGCCCATGGGCGACCTGCTGGCCAGCTACGATGCCCCGCAACCCCACGACCGGCATCCGTTTGTCACCAAGTTCTATCCGCTCATCGACGGCGAGGTACACTCCTTTGTCGAGGGGGCTATCGACCAACAGAAGCACATCAACCGCCTCATCACCATGGTCAACCATGTGATGCAGTCAAGTGCCAAGGGGGTGTTGCTTTTTCCCGAGACGGCGCTGCCCGACGGGTTCACCTGGGGCGATGTGCGCCGTGCCTGGAACAACCCCGGCGGCCTGATTCCCTACGACCCCCGCGAGTGCGACGCACGCCCCGAACAGATGGTGGCCACAGGCACACAAACAAGCGCCTACAGCATGATTGAGCTGCAGTTGCGATTGCTTGAACAAGTGAGTGGGGTGAGTGGTGCCATGCAGGGGCGGTCGGACCTGGGCGGCAACTCGGCCACGCTCTATGAGGCCCAGTCGCAGAACGCGGTGATTGCGCTGGCCGACCTCTTCGACACGTTCAGCGCGTTTCGGCACAAGCGAAACCGGCTGCTGTTGCCCCTACCCCCTGATACCGGTATAGATGGTGCAAACGCCTAGGGTGAGCGTATGTGCCTGACAGTGACTGAAGCCCGCTTGCCGCATGAGCTGCAGCATGTCGCGGCCTTGCGGCACGGCGGCGATGCTCTGCGGCAGGTAGCGATAGGCACCGGCATCGCCGCTCTTGAGCGAGCCCATCCAAGGAATGATGTGCAGCGTGTAGAGGTCGTAGAACCAGCGAATGAAGCGATTCTGCGGGGTTGACAACTCCAGCACGCACACCATGCCCCCCGGTCGCAGCACACGATGCATCTGGCTGTAGCCACGGTCCAGGTGCTCGAAGTTACGTACCCCGAAGGCTACCGTCACCGCATCGTAGGTGGCATCGGCATAGGGCAAGTCCAGGCAGTCGCCTTGTTCGAAGGCGACTGCCTGGTCATTTAGTCCATTTTCCTCGGCCTTACGGCGAGCCACCTCGAGCATGCCTTGGCTCAGGTCGATGCCCCTGACGGTGGCCCCCGCCACGCTGCTATGCAGCTGCAGGGCAAAGTCGCCCGTGCCGGTGGCCACATCCAGCAGCCGCGGCGCGGCAATGTCGGCCAGGTGCCGCTTGACACGTCGCACGGCCACGCGCCGCCACCACCGGTCGATGCCCAGGGTCATGGCCCGATTCATGAAGTCGTAGGCCGGCGCGATGGAGTCAAACATTTCTCTCACCTGCTCGGTCTTGCTGCCCTGCTCACGGTAGGGCTTGATTTGTTCTACTTGCTGACTCATCTGATGGCCTGGGGTTAAGGGTTGCGGGGAGTGTTCGAGCGTTCGAAAGGCCCGGCCGGAGTCAGCAGTTGTCGTTGAGCCACCGGGTGACGTTGCGCTCGATGCGCGCCGCCAGGTCGGTGTCGGTGGCCGGCACGAACTGGGTGCCGGTAATCTCCTCATACAGCTCGATATAGCGGTCGGCCACACTGCGGCAGTAGTCGTCGGTCATCTCGGGCACCTGCTGTCCGGGCTTACCCATGAAGTCGTGCTCGATGAGCCACTGGCGCACAAACTCCTTGCTGAGCTGACGCTGCGGCTCGCCCTTGGCAAAGCGCTCCTCATAGCCCTCGGCATAGAAGTATCGGCTGGAGTCAGGCGTGTGGATTTCGTCCATGAGGATGACCTGGCCGTCACGCTTGCCAAACTCATACTTGGTGTCAACCAAAATCAGTCCCTTGCCGGCGGCTATCTCGGTGCCACGGGCAAACAGCGCGCGGGTGTACCGCTCCATCACAGCATAATCCTCGGCACTGACGATGCCCTGCGCGATGATTTCCTCGCGCGAGATGTTCTCGTCGTGACCCTGCTCGGCCTTGGTGGTGGGGGTGATGATAGGTTCGGGAAAACGCTCGTTCTCGCGCATGCCGTCGGGCAGCGGCACACCGCACAGCAGGCGGCAGCCGTTCTTATACTCGCGCCAGGCACTGCCAGTGAGGTAGCCGCGGATAATCATCTCGACGGCAAAGCCCTCGCAGCGCTTGCCCACAGTGACCATTGGGTCGGGCGTGGCCAACTTCCAGTTGGGCACGATGTCGGCGGTGGCATCAAGGAATCCGGCGGCAATCTGGTTGAGCACCTGTCCCTTGCCAGGGATGCCCTTGGGCAGAATGACGTCGAACGCGCTGATGCGGTCGGTAGCCACCATCACCAGCAGGTCGTCGTTGATATTGTACACATCGCGCACCTTGCCATGGTACACGCTCTTCTGTCCCGGGAAATTGAAATCGGTCTTGGTAAGTGTCATATCTTTGTTTGCCTAGAATTTTGTCGCAAAATTAGCGAAAATCGGGCGACTGACCAAAAATTATTTGCCCAGTTGTGTGCAAAGATGTATTTTTGCACAATCACAATAACCGAACCACATGAAAACAAACCGCATCATCATGCTGTGGACAACGGCCCTGTTGGCCGTAAGTGCCATGGCTATCAGCAAGAAAGACATGAAACAGTTCAGACAACAGGTCAACCAAGTCTTCGAGCAGGTCTACAGCGACCCCATGCAGCCCGGGGCAGCGGTACTCATCCGACAGGGCGACAAGACCATCTTTGAGCAATGCTATGGCAAGGCCGACCTTGAGACCGGGGCCGATGTGACACCGACCACCAACTTCTGCATTGCCTCGGTGAGCAAGCAGTTCAGCGCGGTGGCACTGCTGCAGCTGGTCGAGCAAGGCAAGCTGAGTTTGCAGACAACTATGTCACAGATGTTTCCCGAGTGGACACAACCCTTCTATCAGCGCGTGACGGTGCATCACCTGCTGAGCCACACCTCGGGCATTCCCGACGCACGTCCGCGCGATGACCGCCACTTTGTGCTCACCGCCACCGATGTGGCCTCGGTAGGCTTTATGGCCACGCTGCAGGGGCTGGAGTTCGAGCCAGGCTCACAATACAAGTATCAGAACCCCACGTTTCAGCTGGCCTATCAGATTGTGCCGCGCTACTCGGGCGAGGACTTTGAGGACTATATGAGCCGTCACATCTTCAAGAAGGCTGGGATGAAGCACACGCAGTACTTCGCCGACGGCCGTGAGATGCCTAATAGCGCGCATGGCTACCGCTGGGACAAGTCGCAGGGCCGTTACGTGGAGTTTGACTACGGCGAGGAGACCTTTTTTGCCACCAAGGCCGACGGAGGCCTGTACACGTCGGTGCGCGACTTCGCCCGCTGGGAGCAGGCTCTGCGCGACGGCAAGGTGTGGAGCCCAGTGTCGCGCGCCATGGCCTACACGCCTCATGTGTGGCTGCAACCCGACGCCAACTATGGCTATCAGCCCAATGTGGGCTACGGCTATGGCTTCTTCATTCAGCAGACACCCGGCCACCCCAAGATTGTCTATCACACAGGCGACAACGGCGGTTTCACCATCTATGCCGGCAAGGTGCCCGAGCGCGACATCACTTTCATGTTCTTCTCCACCCGCGACGACATCGACCGCATGGCTATCGTCAATCGTGTGTGGGACATCATCTTCTCGTTCATTTAAGTTGTCGGTTCTCTGTATTCAGTGTTCGGTAACTACTGACAACTGAAAACCGAAAAGAATCACTACTATAAAGTTAACCACCTATGAAGACTTCCTTTTTCCGCATTCTGATTTTGATTTGCATCGTGGCGTGGTCATTGGGGTCGCAGGCGCAGCGGTCTATTGACTTGATCAGCGACACCGACCGTGGACAATTGGACGAGGCCGTTTCACTCATGGACAACGGCAAAGCCAAAGATGCCGTTAAGATTCTTGACAAACTGTGCAAGAAATACTCTAACAACTACATCCTCGAATATGAGCGACTTTATGCTCGTTACAGGGCTGGCGACTACAAGCGCATTGTCAAAGATGGGCCTAAACTCTTTGAGCATCCCGAGGTTGAGCCCATGTGCTATCAACTTGTGGGCAATGCGCAAGACGTGCTTGGCAATCCTGAAGCTGCACTCAGAATTTATGACGACGGCCTCAAACGATTCCCCAACTCGGGTTTTCTCTATCTCGAGAAGGGTAATATACACATGATGCACAAGCGATACAACGAGGCGGTGCAATGCTACCTACGCGGTGTGGAGGTACAGCCTGATTTTGCTAGCAACTACTATCGTTTGGCAAAACTCTATGCTAATTCTACCGAGCCACTTTGGGCTATTGTATATGCCGAGGTCGTGTGTAATCTACAGCCCAACTCAGAACGCTTTTCCGAGATGGGAAAGCTCATCTATGACCTTTATACAGAAAATGTTAAGATTGAAGAGGAAAGCAAAGTCCATGTGTCTTTGACCAAAGATAATACCGTCTATATCTCCAATGATTCTTCCGATGTTCAAGTGCCATTCCCCTTGCTGTATGAGATGGGGACTCTGAAATCGCATGCTGCTACCGAGTTGTTGCAGACCAAGAAACTCACCGTGGCCATGATTGCCGACCTGCGTAAGTCGGCTTTGGAACACATTGACACAGTAGCACCAGGTTATTACAATCTGTCGCTGCTTGACTATCATCGGAAACTCATCAAGAGCGGTCACTGGGTGGCCTACAATATGTGGCTGATGTCGCCGGGTGCCAACGACGAGGCAACCCAATGGTTGGATACCAAAGAAGGGGAGGAGCAGTTTGAGAAATTTGCCAATTGGTTTGTCGATAACAGGTTTGTCCCAACCCAAGATGAGCCTACTGTGATGACCATGATATACAAGATACACGCTCTTAACATCCCAAGCATCGAGGAAATTTCAACTGTTGAGGGATGTCGTAAGCACCGCAACGATGCCCTGCGGCTAGCCAAGTGGTATCTGGAGCAACCGGTCAATCCAAATGATGTCACCCAGAAAGAAGCAAAGAGATTCTTGATGATGTGGATGACTAATACAGATGAGTTCACATTTACCATTAGTGAAAATGCGGCAATGACCCATGTAGAACTAATGGCTGCCTACATGGCAGCAATGACCGAGCACGCCATTGAGTTCAATGTGTCCAAAACCGATGAGGCAATGTACTGTGAGGTGATGCTTCAAGCCATCGACTACTATAAGCGCAATAAAGAAGCACTCGGCACCATTGAATCGATGGAAAAACTCTTAAAAATGGATGGTCCTACCCTGCGTAGCACTCTCGCCAACGAGTACAAAGAATCACAAAATCCTTGATGCAAGATGCTGGCTGAACACAAGTGGCAACTGCAACTCATCATCTGGGCGCTGACCGTGGCTCTGATCGCCCTGCTCATGGCCCGACAGTGCGGCCGGCGGCCCGCCGAGCCATGCAGCCCGCCGCTGGCCGACAGCCTGCAGCTGCTCACCCTGGACTCGTGCCAGCGTGTCGCCTACCGGGGGTTCACCGCCTATTTCGACCCCACGGCCCGTGTGCCGCGCTGTGTCGTCTACGAGCTCACCGCCATCGAGACCCGTGGCGAAGTGCCCCGCTCACGCCAGTTTGAGCGCGACGGAGCGGTGGAGGGCTGCCCCGAGCCGGATGCCTATGCAGGCAGCGGCATGGACCGCGGACACATGGCTCCTGCCGCCGACATGAAGTGGGACAGCCAGGCCATGGACGAGTCGTTCAGGATGACCAACATCTGCCCGCAGAACAAGTCGCTGAACGAGGGCGGCTGGAACCGCCTGGAAGAGAAGGCACGCGAGTGGGCACAACGCGACAGTGCCTTGATCATCGCCGCCGGTCCGGTCATCGAGCCGGGGCTGAAGCGCACCGTTGGCGGCGTGGTGATACCACAACGGTTCTATAAGGTGATTCTGGCGCATCACGCCCAGCCCATGCGGGCCATCGCGTTTGTCTATCCCAACACCGCCAGCAACGGCCCGCTGCGGCAGTATGCCGTGAGCGTCGACTCGGTTGAGCGGCTCACGGGCATTGATTTCTTTGCCGCCCTGCCCGATGAGGTGGAGTCCCGGGTGGAGCGCGCAGCCAATTTGGCATCATTCTTGCAGTTGAAGCAATGACCATCAGCACACACAATAGAATGAAACGACTCATCCTCATCACCATCATCGCTCTGCTGGCACTGCAGCCGGCAGTTGAGCTGCGTTCACTGACAAACGGCGGCCCAGAGTGGCACATCACCGCCACAGCCCAAGCGAAGCCGAAAAAAGCCAAGAAGGCCAAGCGGAAAAGCACAAAACACAAGTCAAAAAACACCTCGTCAGGCAACGTGCCAGTCATCTCGACGCTGACCAGCAGCACAGCACCGGCAAGGTCTCCCCTGCTCACGGTCACCGTGCCACAGGGCAACCGGCGAGTCGACTACAAGGCCATCACCGTCTACTTCAACCGCTCGCTGCGCATACCCGTGTGCGTGGCCTACGAGCTGACGGCCACCATGGTGAGTATGGCCGATGCCCCAGGTGCCGAGAAGCGCCGCAACCACAAGTTCTATGGCGACCCCAATGTGGCGGGCAGCCCCGACTGGGGCGACTATCGCAAGAGCGGCTACACACGCGGCCACATGGCCCCGGCCATGGACATGCGCTGGAACCACCAAGCCATGGCCGAGTGCTTCCTGATGACCAACATATGCCCACAGATTGAACAACTGAACAACGGCCCGTGGAAGTCGCTCGAGGAGAGCGTGCACCGCTGGGCCAAGCGCGACGGCAGCATCTGGGTGTATACCGGCCCCATCATGGGCAGCCGTGGGCAGCGCATCGGCCCGCAGCACGACATCGCTGTGCCGTCTGCGTTCTACAAGGTGCTCTACGCCCCGCGCCAGCAACGGGCCATCGCATTCATCTACGACAACCAGGCTGGTGGCGGCGGTATGGCGCGCCATGCCACCACCATCGCCGAGGTGGAGCGCCGCACAGGCATCACCTTCTTCCCCCGCATGGCCGCCACTACCGCCCGCGCGCTCAAGCGTCAGTGCGACCTGTCCCAGTGGCGCTGATTGGCGGATTGGGGACGTTCTTTCTCGCCAAAACCAAGACCGCCTGGCTGCTTTTGAGCCAGGCGGTCAACTGTTAGCTATGAACTGTTAACTATGAGTTAGAACACGACCTTGGTCGAGGTGGTGGTGCCGTCGGTGCGGGTCATGACCTTGACGTTCACGCCCTTGAAGGGCTTGTCGCTGGTCTGGCCATTGAGGTTGACATACTTCACACTGGCCACAGCAGTCTCGTTGATGCCAGTGATGCCCGTCAGAACGTCCTCGAAGGCGAACGTAGCCTTGGGGAAGAAGCTATTAACATCCTCTTGGTCATCGACGTGATAGTATCCGGGGTTGTAATCCTCGGTACCCTCACCCAAGAAGTAGGTTTGTCCCCAAGTG
>JAFUVK010000023.1 GCA_017477555.1 Muribaculaceae bacterium | reverse complement strand
TGAGACTAGAGCAGCCAAGTGCCTCGCAGAGGACCTGTAACCAGCTAAATACTAGGTGTATGGAGGAATAAGTTCCTCTACGAGGCCCTTTTGTTCTGCTCCTGTGTGGACCAAGCGGCGAGGACCTCCGGCCCTCTTGCATGGTCTTTTCGAACAAATTGCTTCTTCGAAGCATTTTAGCGTCTCCGACGCAATCGCTGAATAGTTACAATGAAAAACTTTGTCTTTCATTTGGTATTGCGCTCGATTTGCACTACGTTGCCTGCGGCGAAGTTAGGCTGCATCTCGCAACACCAAATGAAAAACTTTGTCTTTCATTTGGTGTTGCGCTCGATTTGCACTACGTTGCCTGCGGCGAAGTTAGGCTGCATCTTGGCAACACCAAATGAAAAACTTTGTCTTTCATTTGGTGTTGCGCTCGATTTGCACTAACTTTGCGGCAAAGTAAAGATGACTATGAAAAATTATCTGACAATCTTGCTGGTGGCGGTGGTGGCGGTGATGACCGGCTGCCACAGCAACGAGGCGAATTATAAGGCGGCCTACGACAAGGCGATGCAAAAGCATCAGGAGGGCATCGGCCAAGAAGCATTCGACAAAATTCAGGCCGAGGCCCGCAAATACACCGAGGTCATCAACGGCGACTCGGTGCGACTGCTGCGCATGTCGGCCAATGTAACGCTCGACAGCGCATCGGTGGCCAAGCGCTACAATGTGATTGTGGCGGGCTTCAAGCAGCAGTTCAATGCGCAGACCATGCGCGACCGTCTGCGCAAGGAGGAGGGATTCCCGAGCTACATCCTGTTCGGTGGCCACGACCGCAAATACTATGTTGTGGTCAAGGGCTTCGACGAAAAGGATGTGGCCGCGGCCTTTATCAAGGGGCTCGACACCCACATGAAGATGCGCGTGCTTGAGCCCATTCCCTGGATACTGGAGAAACGTTAATGCAATGCACACTGCATTCTTTAATTCATAATGCATAATTCATAATGCATAATCAACACCCGATTAATGAAAAGTAAGGATGATAATCTAATTGTGGTCAAGAGCAAGGCTTTTGCTTTGCGCTGCATCAAGTTGTATCGTCACGTAAATGAGGAACAACATGTGTATGATTTGACGCGGCAGTTTTTAAAATCAGGAACTAGCATTGGCGCCAATGTGAAAGAAGCCATTCGTGGACAAAGTCCTGCTGATTTCGGAGCTAAAATGAACATAGCACTGAAAGAAGCTAGTGAGACGGAGTATTGGCTTGAACTATTTCGAGACAGTGAGATTTTAACACCTCGTCAAGCAGAGAGTATGCTCAACGACTGTGAGGAATTGATTAAAATTTTGACTGCAATCGTTAAGTCCACTTTCGAAAACACGTACAAGTAGCCGCAAAGAATGCATTATGGGTTATGAATTAAATAGGATGTAGGGAGACGGTAATTATGCATTAAATTAAATGGAATAAAATGGATTTGTTATTACCTAAACGCATAGACGGCAAGCAGGCGCCCATCGTGCGCGACACCCGTCAGATTACCATCATCGGTGCCAACGGCTCCGGTAAGTCGCGGTTCTGCAACCAGATCATCAAGGAGTGCGGCGACAAGGCCTACCGCATCTCGGCTCTGAAAGCACTGTTCCCCATCAAGAACACCGAGCCGCCGCTACCCGGCTCTATCGATGCGATGTTCAATCACCAGAACGAGATTTCGCCACAGGTGAAGAACTCGGCCGACACCGAGTTTGACAAGCTGGCTTACATCCTGCTCATCGACGAGTTCCGCGAGCTGATGAACTACAAGGCCCATCTGCTCATGGGCGAAGCCATCGACTTCCCCAAGACGCGGCTTGACAAGGTGGTGAAGAAGTGGCAGTCGGTATTCCCGAAGAACAAGGTGCTACGCGAGAACGGCAAGCTAATGTTCGCCACCGAAGGCAACGACGACAAGTACAGCATGCTGCGGCTGAGCGACGGCGAGAAAGCCGTGCTCTACTACCTGGGTGCAGTGCTCTATGCCATGCCCGACGCCACCATCATCGTCGACGACCCCGAGACATTTATCCACCACAGCATCATGCAGACGCTGTGGAACGTGATTGAGGAGATGCGCCCCGACTGCACATTTATCTACAACACACACGACGTGGACTTCGCCTCGAGCCGCACCGACAACCAGTGCATCTGGGTCAAAGCATTCGACCCGGTGAACATGGCCTGGGACTACGAGGTGATGCAGTCGAGCCAGAACTTGGGCGACGCACTCTATTTCGACATCCTGGGCAGCCGCAAGCCCGTGCTCTTTGTCGAGGGCGACGACACGCACAGCATCGACTCGAAGCTCTACCCGCTCATCTTCCCTGAGTACACCGTCAAACCTCTGGGCAGCTGCGACAAGGTCATCGAGAGCGTGCGGTCGTTCAACGACCTGAAGGCATTTCACCAGCTCGACAGCCGAGGCATAGTGGACCGTGACCGCCGCAGCGAGGAGGAGGTGGCCTACCTGCGCAAGCGCAACATTCTTGTGCCCAATGTGGCCGAGATTGAGAACATCTTGATGCTTGAGGGCGTAATCCGCGCCGTGGCACGCTACCGCCGACGCAACGACAGCGATGTCTTTGCCCGTGTCAAACGGTCGGTATTGCAGATGTTTGACCATGAGATCAAGCAGCAGGCTCTGCAGCACGTGCGCCACCGCGTCAAGCACCAGGTGGAGGTGCGCATCGACATGAAATTCCGCAACATCAACGCGCTGGAGGAGCACATGATAGACTTGGTCAACGAGATAGACCCACGCAGCATGTACGAAGACTTCTGCCGCGAGTTCCACCAGCTTCACCAACAGGGCGACTACCACGGCGTGTTGCGTGTGTTCAACCAGAAGCAGATTTTGGGCGATAGCAATGTGGCGGCCCTCTGCGGCCTGAACAAGAAGGATGACTACATCAAGACAATCCTCAACATCCTCAAGACCGGCAACCGCTATGCCGAAGACATCCGCACCGCCATCAAGCAGTGCTTCGGTCTAACCGAGTGACCCCGTCAAGCGATATTGTCGCCCCGTAGGGCGTTTCTTCTTTGAATGCATAATGCACAATGACTGTCTGTCAGCCATTGTGCATTATGCATTAGAAAAAACATTGAGCGCTGACTCAAACCCCACCCCTACCGCTCTTCCAGCGTCAATGGGCTGCGCCTCAACAATGCTCGAGCTAGCTCGGCATTGTATTCGGCTTGCACCATTGGTCCCCTTTGGGAAAGGGGAGGGGAACTGCCAGGCGGTGATCATGCATTACAAAAAACATTGCTAGAACATGGCGGCAACGCGCCTTACGGCGGCCAGAAATGCCTCCACCTCGTCGAGGGTGTTGTACACGGCCAGCGACGCTCGCACCATGCCCGTGACGCCATAGCGATCCATCAGCGGCTGTGCACAGTGGTGACCGGTGCGCACAGCTATGCCCAGCTTGTCGAGCAGCAAGCCCATGTCGTAGCTGTTGATGTCACGAACCAGAAACGAGACGACAGCTCCCTTGTCGGGCGCGGTGCCATAGATGCGTGTGCCGTCGATCTCGAGCAGTCCGCGAGTCATGGCCTGTAGCAACTCGTGCTCGTGCGCGGCGATGTTGTCGATGCCTAGCTCTTCGATATAGTCAATGGCTTGTGACAGTGCCGCGATGCCCACATAGTCGGGCGTTCCGGCCTCGAACTTAAAGGGCAGTTCGGCAAAGGTTGTTTTGTCGAACGCCACATGGCCTATCATCTCGCCGCCTCCCTGATAGGGTGGCATCTTCTCCAGCCATTGGCGCTTGCCATAGAGTACTCCCACACCAGTGGGGCCATACATTTTGTGGCTCGACAGGGCATAGAAATCACAGTCCAGATCCTGCATGTCGAGCGCCAGATGTGGTGCGGCCTGCGCACCATCGACCAGCACCGGCACATCGTGGCGATGGGCTATCTCTATCATCTGCTTGACAGGGTTGACTGTGCCCAACACATTGCTCACATGAGCCAGTGCCACAAAACGTGTATTGTCGGAGAACAAGTCATCGTAGGCCTCCAGGTCCAGGCATCCGCTGTCATCGATGGGCACTACCCTGATACGTATGCGCTTGCGCCGCCCTATGAGCTGCCAAGGCACAATGTTGCTGTGATGCTCCATGACGGTGAGAATGATCTCGTCGTCATGTTCGAGCATGTCGCCAATGGACGATGCCACCAGGTTGATGCTCTCGGTAGTGCCGCGAGTGAAAATCACTTCCTCAACGGCATGTGCATTGATATGCCGTCGCACCCGCTCACGGGTGGCCTCGACCATGTCGGTGGCCTCTTGCGAAAGCGTGTGTACCCCCCTGTGCACATTGGCCTTGTGGCAGTGATACATCTGGTCGATGGCATCAACCACCCGACTTGGTGCCAGCGATGTGGCAGCATTGTCCAGATAGATGAGCTGCCTGCCCTCGACAGTTCGGTTCAGTATCGGATATTCGCTTCGTATTTTCGTTATGTCCAGCACTTTTTAGACTTTAGACGATAGTTAGACTTTGGACGTTAGTCGTTGGACAAGACATTCGTCTTAACTCCATTTAACTCCTTTAACTACTACAGAGAACTTATCGGCAAGCAGCAGCGCAAGCTCCGCAGTTGGCCAGTGTGCCGTTAAAACGTTTCTCGACCAGATAGCGCAGTCGGTCGCGCAGTGTGTCGAGGCGCACGGCATCGATGACATCGGCCATAAAGGCTTGCATCAGCAGGTTGCGTGCCTGTTCGAGGCCGATGCCGCGTGTGCGCATATAGAAGAGCGCTTCATCGTCCAGCTGGCCTATGGTGGTGCCATGTGAACACTTCACGTCGTCGGTGTAAATCTCGAGTTGTGGCTTGGTGTACATCTTGGCCTTATCGGACGAGCAGATGTTTCGGTTTCCTTGGTAGGCCTCGACGCGCGGACATTGGGGTTGCACCAGAATCTTTCCTGCAAATGCCCCAACGGCCTGGTCGCCGAGCACATACTTGAACATCTCGTTGCTGTGGCACCGTGGTGCTCGGTGGTCAACAAAGGTGTGTGTGTCCACATGCTGCTTACCACTTGCTATGGTCATTCCCAACAGTTGCGTCTCGGCATGCTCTCCATCGACAACCACATGGTAGTCGTTACGTGTGATGCCGTTGGTTAGCGTGATTCCGTCGACCAGCACATTGCTGCCGGCCTTCTGCATGACATAGATGCTCGACACGCGGCGCGTGAGTGGGCCACTCTCCTCCATGTCGTAGTAGTCGAAGGTGGCATTTTCGTCGGCAAACACTTCGATAACCTGCGATGTGAGCGCTTCGACCCCGGTGCTCTGAGTATGGTCGCACACCAGCAATCGTGCATGGGCATCCCGCTCGAGCACGACCAGCACACGCCTCACCGCCATCATGGGTCGCGAGCTGTTGAGGATGTTGACCAGCTGTATGGGCTTGTCGGCCGTCACGCCGGCCGGCACATACACCAGCACGCCGTCCTGCGCCAGCAAGGTGTTCAGAGCCACAGTTGGGTCAGATAGTTTCGCCAGCTGTCCATAGTACCGTTCGAGCAGCTCGCGATGGCTAACTGCCGCCTCGGCCAGCGACTCGACCACCACTCCCCCAGGCTGCCGTCGGGCAGTGCTGCTGCGATGAAACACATCGTTGTAGGTATAGTACATGCATGTGCTCATGTTGGGCACATCGCAATGGAAAGCCTTAGCCGGGTCGATGTCGAAGTCCAGACGTCCAATGTTCACGCCATAATCGGGCGCAAAGATGGCATTGAGGTCGGTAGCCTCGTAGTCCTCTTGCCCCTTGCGTGGCAGGGCTGCCCCTTCGAGTGCTTGCCTTGCCTGCTGTCGCAGCCCGTTGAGCACAGCCGGGGCATTCGCCTCGATGGTCTGCCGATGCTGGTCATGCAGCTCGATATACTGTTCTAATGAATTCATATAGTTATGAATTATGCATTTCTTTGATCCAGTCGTAGCCTTTTTCTTCGAGCTCGAGCGCAAGCTCTGGACCGGCACTCATGACAATGCGTCCCTTGTACAGGATGTGCACAAAGTCGGGCTTGATGTAGTCGAGCAGTCGCTGATAGTGTGTGATGACGATGGTGGCATTGTCCTTGCTCTTGAGCTGATTCACACCACTTGCCACAATGCGCAGAGCATCGATGTCAAGCCCACTGTCGGTCTCGTCGAGAATGCTCAGCCTTGGCTCGAGCATGGCCATCTGGAAAATCTCGTTGCGCTTTTTCTCACCGCCACTGAATCCCTCGTTCACGGCTCGGCTAGCTAGCTTGTTGTCGAGCTGCACAACAGCTCGTTTCTCTCGCATGAGCTTTAGGAAGTCGCTGGCGCTGAGCGGTTCCAGCCCATGATAGCGGCGCTTCTCGTTGACGGCAGCCCGCATAAAGTTTACCATCGACACCCCGGGAATCTCCACCGGGTATTGAAAACTCAAGAACAGGCCCTCATGTGCACGGTCTTCGGGCGAGAGAGCCAGCAAGTCCTTGCCGTAAAACTCCACCTCACCGCCGGTGACGGTGAAGGCCGGATGCCCCGTGAGCACCGAGCTGAGCGTACTCTTGCCGCTGCCATTGGGTCCCATGATGGCATGCACCTCACCTGGGCGCACCGTCAGGTTGACACCCTTCAATATCTCCTTGCCCTCGACCGAGGCATGTAAATCTTTGATTGTAAGCATAGTATTTCGGTTTTCTAGATGCCCTAGATATTCTAGGCCGTCTAGATGATTTTCTGATTATCCTACTGAACCCTCGAGCGAGACACTGAGCAGCTTCTGGGCCTCGACGGCAAACTCCATGGGCAGCTTGGCCATCACCTCCTTAGCATAGCCGTTGACGATGAGTCCCACAGCGTCCTCTGTGCTGATGCCCCGCTGGTTACAATAGAAGATCTGGTCTTCGTTGATTTTGCTGGTGGTAGCCTCGTGCTCAACCACGCTCGAGTCGTTGCCCACCTCGATGACCGGGAATGTGTGTGCTCCGCTGGTGTCGCTCAGCAGCAGTGAGTCGCACTGCGTGTAGTTGCGACATCCGGTGGCCTGCGGTGCCACCCGCACCAGTCCGCGATAGCTGTTCTCGCTGTGGCCTGCGCTGATGCCCTTGCTCACGATGGTGCTGCGACTGTTTCGTCCCAAGTGTATCATCTTGGTGCCAGTGTCGGCCATCTGGTAGTTGCGCGTCAGCGCCACACTGTAGAACTCTCCCACCGAGCCCTCGCCCTTGAGGATGCAGCTTGGGTACTTCCAGGTGATGGCACTTCCCGTTTCCACCTGTGTCCACGACAACTTGCTGTGGTCGCCGCGGCACAGTCCGCGCTTTGTCACCAGATTGTAGATACCTCCACGCCCATCCTTGTCGCCGGGATACCAGTTCTGCACCGTGCTGTACTTGACCTCGGCGCGGTCCTCGACAATAATCTCGACAATGGCTGCGTGCAGCTGGTTCTCGTCGCGCATGGGTGCCGTGCATCCCTCCAGATAGGAGACATAGGCATCGTCGTCGGCCACGATGAGCGTTCGCTCGAACTGTCCTGTCTGCGCTGCATTGATGCGGAAATAGCTCGACAGCTCCATGGGACAACGCACCCCTTTGGGGATATAGACAAACGACCCGTCGCTGAACACCGCACTGTTCAGTGCCGCATAGAAGTTGTCGGTGTAGGGCACCACCGAGCCCAGGTACTTTCGCACCAGGTCGGGATAGTCGCGCACGGCCTCGCCTATCGAGCAGAAGATGATGCCCAGTTCGGCCAGTCGCTCGCTGTAGGTTGTGCGCACACTCACACTGTCGACAATGGCATCGACCGCCATACCACTGAGTGCCATACGCTCCTCCAGGGGTATACCGAGCTTGTCGAATGTGCGTTGCAGCTCGGGGTCAATCTCACCGGGTCGCTCGGTCTTCTGCTTGGGTGCGGCATAGTAGCTGATGGCCTGATAGTCGATTTCAGGCAGCTTGACGTGCCCCCAAGTGGGCTGTTTCAGCGTGAGCCAGTGCGCGAACGCCTTGAGCCGGAACTCAAGCAGCCAGTCGGGCTCGTGCTTGAGTGCCGAGATTTGTCGCACAACATCCTCATTGAGTCCACGCGGAATGACAGCGGTCTCGATATCTGTCACAAAGCCGTACTTATACTCCTCGTTGGCGGCCTCGTGGATGATTTCGTTAGGTTGCTGGTTTTTCTTCTTGTTTTTATCTTTTTCGTTCATTGTCAGTCAACGGTTGCCAAATCTTGTGCAAGCCCATCCCAAACCAAGTTCGCTTGAGTTTGGTGTGGCACAGCCAAGGTTATCTAAACAAACTGCAAAGATACTGCTTTTTGCCGATACCGCCACCAAAGAGCTCTTTTTTAATTCATAATTCATAATTCATAATCCCCGCCTCCCTGTCCCTCCACCCTTTTTAATTCACAATTGCAGCCTCCCGTTACCCATCTAAGTTAGAGGGAGTTATGGGCGGGAGTGTGTCGGTCCACACTCTGCCCGGCTTTGGCTATACCCCCCTATCAGGGAGGCTGCTGCCTGGCTGTGATTATGAATTATGGATCAAAAAGAGTCGGCTGTGTGCCAGAGGACCAGCTGCCGCAAGGCAGCCCGATAGCCGATGCGGTAGCGCCGCAGCGTGATGACGTTGTCGCCGCGCAGCAGCCTCACCGTGGCCAAGTTGGTGCGGCGTGGTGCTATGGCAGCAGTGGCTGGCAGATAGAGCACCCCTTGTGCGTGTCCATTCGCCTCGACGATGACGATGTCGCAGCCCCGGTCGATACGGTAATCTGCCCCTAGCAGATAGGTGCCGGCATGATCTACCCTGACGTGCGTGGCCAGGGTGTCGGCCTGCAGAGTCGAGTCGGCCAATGTCACGGTTTTTGCAGCAGTGCCAGCCACCAGCAACGGACGCGATGGCACACTGTAGCCATAACGGTTGGCGGTGACCACCCACAACTGTGCCAGTGGTGGCAATGGCGGCAAGCCGAAGACACTGTCATCAAGACTGTAGCTGAGTGCGCCATTGATGATCAGCTTGTGAGCCAGATGTGCCCGCCATGGCGAGATGACGGCCGAGTCAGTGGTCCAGTGTACATCAGGTGTGGCAGGCAGTAGGGCCTTGCTGGCCAGCGTGACGTGTTGCGAAGCCTTACGCCCCTTCTTGAGCTTAATGAGCAAGTTATGGTGCCCTTCGATATCGGCCGGCACGAAGTTTCCTTCCAACGCCTGTCCGTCGAGCGCAATGGACTCGATGTCGTTGCCCGTTCCCACCAGTGTGATATCGAGCGTGGCGCTGCGATAGGCCACATTGAGTAGCGTCTTGTTGCCAGTCAGGCACACAGGCACACACGGGTCAAACTCGATGCCGTCGGGCATGAGCCGAATGCCCATCATCAGCCGCATGACCATGGCGATGTTGGCTGCCCCGCTGGCCAGTGTGTTGACCATGCGATGGCCTATGGTTATGTGCTGTGGGCCGTAGAGCGCTTGCGCCCTGTAGAGCGCCGCCATGCCGCGCCGCAGGGCATGCTCGTTGCCGACGGCTGCCGCCGCCATGTTCCAGCAGGCCTGCGTGAGTGTCCAAGACGGGTACTCCAGATAGGGTTCAACACACTGTGCAGGATAAGTGGGGAGTATGCCCTGATGCCCGACAGGAGTGTTCTCGACCAGTGTCGACGAACGGTCGTCATCGGCCAGGCTCCACAGCACAGCCAATGCCTGTGCCATATTGTCGGTGAGTGGCGACTGAATGGGCTTGCCATAGCCCATGACATAGGCGCAATATCTGCCTCTGCCTTCGTCCCACAGCCGCTGATTGACCGCGTCACGCAGATGTCGCGCCTCGCCCTGATAGGGAGCTTCCAGCCCCAACTCATCGGCCATGAGGCCCGCCACCTCCATTGCCCTGATCGCCAACACGTTGTTAATCATCGTCAACACTTCGGTGACGGCGATGGCATCGGCCCAGTCAGGGTAAAAATCTCCTGCGTTGTACCTCGTCAGCTGTCCGCCGTGCATCAGCCCGAGCGAGGCATCGCCCTGCACCTGCAGCTGCTCATCGATGGTGTTAAGCGTGATGTCGTAGGCTTGCGCGAGCCATTGCTTGTCGCCGGTAGCGCAATAGACCTCCCATGCCGCTATGGGCCAGCTCATGCGGTCGTCGCACACGGGCCATGTGCCTTGCTGCTGCATCACCAGGCCTTCCTCGACTTGTGCCGCCAGTGTGGCCTTGGCTTGGTCGGCATCAATCATGGCCAGCGACAGATAGATGGCCGCATTGAGGCTGGCTTGGTCCTGATAGGAATTGAAGCCTCCGCTACGGCTGTGGTTATTCTCAATGTCGCTAACCGCCAGGTTGTAAAGCGCGTCGATGAGCGTTTGACTCGACTGGTAGGTGGGGTATCGGCTATTCCGCACCATCTGCGCCGCCTGCCCGTTGGCAAGGCAGTAGGGCACCGTGTCGGTGCCGGCCATGCGCTGCAGCATTGCCTCGGCATTGTTGAGATTAAGGTTGTTGCTAAGCTGCAATGGTGATGGTGCCCATGCCATGAGAGTGCCTTGCACCACACTGTCGCCGGTGACACAGAACATGCTGTTCTGCGCAAGCACGCGGTCGCTCATGGTCTGCTCGTCGCATCCCACAAGCACCATCACCAGCAGTGCCATCATTATGAATTGAGAACTTCTAATAATCTTAGACATCCCTTCGTTAGACTTTTGTCGTGGCTGCGGCCGTGAATAGGTCATGGTTCCCTCAGCCACGACCATCAGCCAAATTGCTATCCTTATAAAGTAACGACCGCACTACCTCACCACTAATAACAACTAAAGCCTAATTCTCAATTATCCCTTTAAAAAAGATTCTAGTTGCTGTAGAGGTAGCGCTTGATGCTGCGCTTGGGTGTCTTCTCAAACTCTGTGGCGATGAGCTGAATCTTGGCGATGCGCTCGTAAGGTGCCACCAGCTTGTTGAGCTCTGCACGGATGTTCTCCATCAGCTCGGGCAGCTGGTCGCGCGTCACGCCCAGCTGGTCCATCGCCTCATAGTCGGGATATACCAATGCCACAAGCTTGCCCTCACGCTCCACCACCAGGCTCTCGCTGACATAGAGCATATTGTTGAGCTTGGCCTCAATTTCCTCGGGATAGATATTCTGCCCGCTGGGGCCCAGCAGCATCGTCTTCAGTCGGCCCTTGATGAACACAGTGCCATCGGCGCTGAGCGTGCCCATGTCGCCGGTGTGCAGCCACCCATCGTCGTGCAGCACCTTGTCGGTGGCCTCGCTGTTGTGGAAGTATCCCTTCATCACATTCTCACCGCGCACACAAATCTCGCCCGGTACGTTCTCCGGGTCATCGCTCAGTATCTTGCACTCCATCAGCCCGGGCAGCACACGGCCGGCACTGTGCAACACAAACTCGCGCCACGGCGTGTGGCTCACCAGCGGGCCACACTCGGTCATGCCATAGCCCACGGTGAAGGGGAACTTGATTTTGTAGAGAAACTCCTCGACCTCGGCGTTGAATGGTGCCCCGCCCACGATGATTTCCTCAAACTCGCCACCGAATGCCTCGATGAGTTTTTTGCGGATCTGCGAGTAGATACGTCGGTCCAGATAAGGCACCGCCAGCGCCCAGCGCAGCATGCCCTTGCTGATCATGGGCACAATCATCTTGCTGTAGATTTTCTCCAGAATCAGCGGCACACAAATCACCAGGTTGGGCTTGATTTCGCCCAGTGCCTTGACCAGCACCTTGGGCGATGGGATGCGGCCCAGCAGCGTGATGTGGCTGCCCACGGCCAGCGGTGTGAGCATGTCGAAGGCGCAGCCATAGGCATGAGCCAGCGGCAAGAACGACAGGCAGCGCGAGCCCTTGTAGTGCAGACCGGAGTTGATGCCATACACGATGTTGCCGCACAGGTTGTTGCCCGTGAGCATCACCCCCTTGCTGAAGCCCGTGGTGCCGCTGGTGTAGTTCAGCTCCATCAGTTGGTCGCCAGGCACATCGGCATAGTGAATGTCGTTGCGATAGAAACCGCTTTTGTACCTCTCTTCAAACTGTCGAGACAGGTCATAGATAACCTTGCTCACCGTCTCGCCGGGCTTCTCGGCCAGCAGCTGGCGGCTGTCGAGCGAGATGACGGCGCGGATACGGTGCAGCTGATCGAAGTCGAGCGACTCCCAGATGGCCTTGCTGGCAAACAGCAGCACAGCCTCGCTGTGGTTGACAATGTGCTGGGCGTCGGTGGGGTTGAACTCTTGCAGGATGGGCACAATCACCGCACCATAGGTGATGGTGGCCATGTACACGGTCACCCACATGGGCGTGTTCTTGCCTATGAGCGCCACTTTGTCGCCAGGCTTGATGCCACTCTGCTCATAGAACAGGTGAACGCGGGCAATGTCGCGCGCAAAGTCGCCATAGGTCATTGTGGTCTTCTCGTTGTAGTCGCTCAGTGCCGGCAACTCCCAGTTGTCGATAAAGCTCTTCTCGAAAATCTTGATGGTATTCTCCTTCAACATAAGTCTTGTTTGTTTTAGGCCACAAAGGTAGTACAATTAATTCATAATTCATAATTCACAATTCATAATTCTGACTTGATGGTAACGTCTTTTAATAATATGCCTATCACCGTTATAATTAATTCGTAATTCTTAATTCATAATTCTGTAACTGCTCAGCCATTGCGTTAGGTTGGGTGGCAGTTGGATGTTTGAGTTGGTAACCAGCTCGCACCATTGGTCCCCTTTGGGTGAAGGGGAGGGGAGCTGGAAGGCTGTGATTGGGCATTGTGAATTGGGAATTGTGCTAATGTAAGCCTTATTAATAATGTTCGCGCGAGGAAAAATCAGGAAAAATCATCGAAAAATCATTTTTTTCTTGTTTTTTTCTTGCAGGGTCAGAAAAAAGCAGTACCTTTGCAACCGCAAATGAGAAACAACCTCATTTGACTCCGTAGCTCAGCTGGTAGAGCAATTGACTCTTAATCAATGGGTCGTGGGTTCGAGTCCCACCGGGGTCACCAACAATGCCCAGGTGGCGGAATTGGTAGACGCGCACGTTTCAGGTGCGTGTGCCGCAAGGTGTGAAGGTTCGAGTCCTTTCCTGGGCACCACTAACTCGGCAGTCGTTGTGACGGCTGCCGAGTTTTTAAAAAGGCTGACTCGCTAGCTCAGCTGGTAGAGCACAACACTTTTAATGTTGGGGTCTTGGGTTCGAGTCCCAAGCGGGTCACCACATGGCGCAAACGCCCTTGCTAGAGCAAGAGTTTGCGCCATTCTTTTTTTGGCACAGCCCGAGCAGAAAGGTGGCGATGGAGGTTATCGGGCGAACAGATCGTCGAGGGTGACTTGCTGGTCAACAATATTGGCATGCACCCCAGGCTTGACACCAAACGTAGTGACAAACGTGTTGAACAAGGTCTTGTACATCAATGCTTTAGCGATAAAAAAGAGAATCCATCTGATTCCGCCAAATTCCAATCAAGTGATGCCCAACTGGGACATCGTTTGAGCGATTGCATCACTCTTAATCGACCACGAAACGGTGTTTTGTGCCGTTCGTGGCGGATTAGTGGTGTCTTATTCTGCCACGAAATGGCTATTTGTGCCGTTCGTGGCAGATTAGTGATGTCTTATTCTGCCACGAAATGGTGGTTTAGCAATTGACCGAAGTCTACAATGCTGTGAGCAGTGGCTGCAAACCCCACCCCTACCCCTCCCCTTTGGGAAAGGGGAGGGGAACTGGTTGCCATTGATTATCGGCGATGCTGCAAGGTGCAAAGGAGGTTATCGGGCGAACAGGTATACACTTGCCCAAAAACGGCCGAAAGTGGTGGAAATCTATCAAAAAAAGGAAGATTTCCACCACTTTCGTGAAAATAGCAGACTACTGGTTCTGGGCCATGAAGGCCTCGACGTCGTCGGCATAGTAGGGGATGCGGTCCTTGCCGAGGAAGCGGCAGCCGTCGTCGGTGATGAGGATGTCGTCCTCGATGCGGATACCACCGAAGTCCTTGTAGGTCTCCAGCAGGTCGAAGTTGAGCCACTCGGCGCAGTGGCCGCTGCGGCGCCAGTCGTCGATCAGTGCGGGGATGAAGTAGATGCCCGGCTCGTCGGTGACGACAAAGCCCTTCTGCAGGCGGCGGCCCATGCGCAGGGCATTGGTGCCGAACTGGTCGAGGCGCGGGCGCGTCTCCTCGTCAAAGCCCACATAAATCTGGTCCAAGCCCTCCATGTCGTGCACATCCATGCCCATCATGTGGCCCAGTCCGTGAGGCAGAAACATGGCATGCGCTCCGGCGGCGACCGCCTCGTCGACATCGCCGCGCATCAGTCCCAGCTCCTTGAGGCGCTCGGTCATCAGGCGGCACACGCCCATGTGCACGTCCATATATTTCACACCGGGCTTCGAGAGCTGCAGAGCCAGGTCGTGGCACTCGACCACGATGTCGTAGATGTCGCGCTGGCGCTGGGTGTACTTGCCGTTGACGGGCATCGTGCGGGTGTTGTCGCTGCAATAGTTGTTGACCGTCTCGGCACCGCAGTCGCACAGCACCAGCCGGCCGGCCTCGAGCACAGCCAGCGAGGGTGCTCCGTGCATGATCTCGCCGTGCTGCGAGAAGATGGTGCCGAAGCTCTCGTGTGCGCCATAGCTGTGTGCAATGCCGTTGATCTGGCCGCCGATGTACTTCTCAGTCACGCCGGGCTTGACCAGCCGCATGGCCGTGGTGTGCATCTTGTAGCCAATCTCGGCAGCGCGCTCCAGCTCCTCGATTTCCTGGTCTTCCTTGACCGAGCGCATCTCAATCACGGCCATGCGCAGCTTGTGCGAGCACTGCTGGCGCTGCTGGCTGGGATGGATGCCCAGCAGATCCATGAGCTGAATCATGGTGTCGTGGCGATAGGGGGGCAAGAAGTGGATGGTGCGCCCCTGTGTGCGCGCCTCGTCGCAGATGACCTTGAGCTGTGCCATCGGGGCCGAGTTGGCCACGCCCACCTGTGCGGCCATGTCGGCCACACTGTCGACCGAGCCATACCACACGATGTCCTCGATGTCGATGTCATCGCCGATGAGCGTCTCGCGGTTATTGTCCACGTCGATCACGCCCACCAGGCCGTCGCGGTTCTGACCGAAGTAGTAGAGGAACGACGAGTCCTGACGGAAGGGGTAATAAGCGTTGTTGGGATAGTTGCAGGGCGACTCGTTGTTGCCCATGAGGATGATGACACCTTCGCCCACCAGCTGCTGCAGGCGGGCGCGACGGCGGATATATGTCTCTTTGCTGAACATTCTTTTTACTTTTTTAGGTTGTTCTGGATGATTCTAGATGCTCACTCGGCCACAATCTTGCAAATCTCGATGACGGTCTGCATGGCCTTCTCCATCGACGGGATGGGCACATACTCGTAGCGGCCGTGCATGTTCATGCCGCCGGCAAAGATGTTGGGGCAAGGCAGACCCTTGAACGACAGTTGTGCGCCGTCGGTTCCACCGCGGATGGGCTGCACCTTGACCTTGACACCGGCTCGTTCCATGGCCTTCTCGGCCACCTCGATGATGTGCATCACCGGCTCAATCTGCTCACGCATGTTGTAGTACTGGTCCTTGAGCTCGACGGTGGCGCAGTCGGGATAGGTGTCGTTGATGCGGTCGACCAGGTGCTGGATCTCGCACTTGCGCTGCTCGAAGAGCTTGCGGTCGTGATCGCGGATGATATAGCGCAGGGTGGTCTCCTCGACGGTGCCGTTGATTCCCACCATGTGGAAGAAGCCCTCATAGCCCTCGGTGTGCTCGGGTGTCTCCCAGCGCGAGAGCATCGAGATGAAGTCGCTGGCCACGCGGATGGAGTTGATCATCTTGTCCTTGGCCGTGCCCGGATGCACGTTGCGCCCCTTGAAGGTAACCTTGGCGCTGGCGGCGTTGAAGTTCTCAAACTCCAGCTCGCCCACGGCACCGCCGTCCATGGTGTAGGCCCACTCACAGCCGAACTTCTCGACGTCGAACTTGTGCGCGCCCATGCCAATCTCCTCGTCGGGGTTGAAGCCCACGCGTATCTTGCCGTGCTTGACCTCGGGATGTTCCTGGAGCCACTCGATGGCAGCCAGAATCTCGGCGATGCCAGCCTTGTCGTCGGCTCCGAGCAGCGTAGTGCCGTCGGTGACAATGAGCTGCTGGCCCACATAGTCATTGAGCTCGGGGAACTGGGCCACCTCGAGCACGATGCCCTGCTCCTGGTTGAGCACGATGTCGCCCCCCTGATAATCTACGATGCGAGGGTTCACATCCTTTCCGCTCATGTCGGGGGCAGTGTCCATGTGGGCGATGAAGCCCACCGTGGGCACGGGCTTGTCGGTGTTGGCGGGCAGTGTGGCATAGAGGTAGCCGTTTTCGTCAAGCTCTATGTCGCTCAGTCCCATGTCATGCAGTTCCTGCTCGAGTACACGTGCAAAGGCCATCTGCGTCGGTGTCGACGGGGTCACCCCTGTGTTCTCGTCGCTGGTGGTCTCATACTTCACATAGTTCAAAAATCTTTCTACCAGTTTCATATCTTTTAGTTTTTAAGCGTTGGTTGTGTCTTCGTTGCTGTCTTGCTCCTTCTGTGCCTGGAAGCGCTCGTAAGCTTCGACGATGCGCTGCACCAGCTGGTGGCGCACAATGTCCTTTTTGCCAAACTCCACCTGGCCAATGCCCTTGACATTGCGCAGCACACGCAGTGCGTGAATGAGTCCCGACTGTGTGGTGCGCGGCAGGTCGATCTGCGTGACATCGCCGGTGACAATCATCTTCGACCCCATGCCCAGGCGTGTGAGGAACATCTTGATTTGATGGGTGGTGGTGTTCTGTGCCTCGTCGAGCACGATGATGGCATCGTTGAGTGTGCGTCCGCGCATGAATGCCAGCGGCGCAATCTGGATGACATCGGTCTCCATATATTCCTTGAGTTTGACGTGGGGAATCATGTCCTCAAGCGCGTCGTAGAGCGGCTGCAGATAGGGGTCGATTTTATCCTTCATGTCACCTGGCAAGAATCCCAGCTTCTCGCCAGCCTCAACGGCTGGACGCGAGAGAATGATCTTGCGCACCTCCTTGTTCTTGAGCGCGCGCACGGCCAGCGCCACGGCTAGGTAGGTCTTGCCCGTTCCGGCAGGCCCCAAGGCAAATGTGAGGTCGTTCTCGCCGAATGTCTTGACCAGCAGCTGCTGGTTGGGCGTCCGTCCCTGGATGGGCTTGCCGTTGACTCCATAGATGATGACATCGTCCATCTTGAGTTCTTGCGGCGGTGTGCCCTTAATGGTGTCGATGATGACCTCTTCGGTGAGCTTGTTGTAGCGCGTGCAGTAGTCTGCCAGCTCGTGAATTTTTTGTTCGAACTGGGCGGTTTCCTCGTCATCGCCCAGCACAGTGATGACACTGCCCCTAGCTGCCATGCGCAGTTTTGGATACAGGTTGCGTATCAGTGAGATGTTGCTGTTGTTGACTCCATAGAACACCACGGGGTCAACGTCGTCAATGATGATGTGTCGTTCAATCATATATCGATGGCTCGTACATTAAATTCTGCAAAGGTAATATTTTTTCTTGACTCTATTGTTGCGCGATAATAAAAAAACGGTGTCTACAAGACCGGGGCGACGGCACGCTTGAGAGCTATGGCTCGGCGCAACAAGGCCGGATGCCGCAACAACTGCTGCAGCAGGCGGTGCTTGAGCGGGAAGCCGGTCGAGGGGTAACCGACCACCTGCCGTAGCCAGGGGTCGCCAGGGTCGATGTCCCGACAGCTGAAAGCCAGACGGTCGACTTCGAGCAACCTGACTCGCTGTTCCAACTGCTGGAGCAATCCACGAGAGCGGAGATTGTCGCGCACCAGCGCAAAGTAGCGTTGCCACAGTTGCTGGCGATGCAGCGGCCCCTGCTGCGTGAGCGACCGCGGGTTGTAGTAGTAATTGTAGACCACATCGTTGAACAGCGCCGCACGCCCCACAAACTGCGACAGCTTGATGTGTATGAACACATCCTCGCCCGGCAGTCGCAGCTGCTCGGGCGGATAGATGTCGCGCAGCCACAAGTCGCGGCGACTGATGCTACCCCACGAGGCACAGATGCACCGCAGGTCGAGCACATGGTCGAGCAATTGGCGACCGCTCATCTGAAGCTCGATGTGGTGCACGACCTTTGTCGGCTTGTCGGCCGTCACCCGGTTGTAGCACCCCCACGCTATGTCCAGGTCGCCTTGAGCCACATAGCCATAGAGCGTCTCGAGTGCGTGTGGCGCGAGGGTGTCATCGCTGTCGAGGTGTACCACCCATTGGCCAGTTGCAGCCATCACGCCCGCCCGTCGAGCCTCTGCCAGCCCACGGTTGGGCTGATGCACCACCACTATGTCGCGGTGCCGCAGGGCATAGTCATCGGCGATGCGCCCTCCGCTGTCGGGCGACCCATCGTCGACCAGCACAATCTGCCTGTCGGTCCACGACTGCGCCAGCACACTGTCGATGCAGCGTGGCAGCGTGGAGGCACTGTTGTAGATGGGTATGATGACCGAAATAGCGCGATTGACCATGTTTTTTATGATTTTGGGGGTAAAGGTATGAAAAAATTGGATAATTAGGCTTCGTTTCGGCAAAAAAAACGAAAAACGTTGTTTTTCTTTTTGCTTTGCGCTCAACTTGCGCTAATTTTCTGTAAGTTTGCAAGCAAATTGCCCATAAGATGAAAATTTTAGTGCTCAACCCCATACTGTATACCAACGATGGCCGCCACTTGCCTCGTGTGACAACCATCAAGGACACCATGATTTATGCCATGTGCATGGGTTGGGCCAGGCTGGGGCACCAGGTCACGCTGGTGGCCGTCGACGACTACCGCCCCACACAGCCCGAGACCTACGACTTCGACGTGCGCTGGATGCCCGACAGGCTGCATGGCATGGTGCCCTCTGCCCTACCCCTTCCGCAAGGACTCGGCAGCCTGCTGCGGAACGAGGCAAGCGATTTCGACATGATTGTCACAAGCGAGGCTTTCGCACTGACCACACTGATGGCCTCTCGCGCCTGTGGCAGTAAGACACTGGTGTGGCAGGAGCTGTCGCAGCACCAGCGCAAGTGGCACCGGTGGCCGTCACGCCTGTGGCACCGTGTGGTCGTTCGCTGGTGCTTCGGGCCGGTGCGCTGTGTGGTGGGCCGGTCGTGGCGCGCCCGCGATTTCATCGCGCAGTATATGAGCCCAGTGGCTGAGCAGGTGGTGGACCACGGCATCGACCTTGGTTGGCTGCCCACCAGTGGCACCAAACGCCGACAGTTCCTGGCCATCGGACAACTAATTGACCGCAAGCGCACCGACCTCATCATCGACCGGTTCGCACATTTCTGCACCGCAGCAGGCAGCGACGGCTACGACCTTCTGATTGCCGGCCGCGGCCCCAACGAGGGGGCGCTCAAGGCACAAGCCGCCCGGCTGGGCATTGCCCATCGAGTGAAATTTCTGGGTTTTGTCAGTCACGCCGCCTTGGGCCAGCACCTGGCGGAGTCGGCGGCCTTACTGGTGGCCACCGAACAAGACCTTAACATGGTAAGTATCACCGAATCGGTGGCCTGCGGCACACCGGTGGTAACCAACACGGTGCCCAACACCTCGCCCTGGATAGCGCAGCATGGTTTGGGCATCGTGGACGACAATTGGGGCACCGAGCAAATGCTGGCCGTGGCCACCGACGACAGTTACGCGCAGCACTGCCTGGCCGAGCGCCCGCAACTCTCGTGCGAGGCTAGCGCACAGCGATTGATTGACCTGTTCAATCAATATGGCTAGGTCTTCGTGGCGCGATGGGGACGGTTCTCTTTCCGCCAAAAGTTAAAAATTTTAACTGTTTGATTGAAAAATGTGGGAAAAAACGCCTGATTGTTAAGAAAAATGTTAAAAGTGGCGGAAAGAGAACCGTCCCCGTTCCGCCACTTGGTTAGGTACTGGGGGCCGCAGCCGCCAGCAGCGTGGCAATGGTGTCATCGAAGGATGTGGCTCCTCGCTTGATGTTGTATCCCACCTGCTTGCGTGGCAGGTCGAGCCCGTCGGCGTAGTTTTCCACCCTGTCGGCCGCGATGATTTCGCAGCAGCTCACACCGTTGAAGTCGATGTCAAAGAGCGTCTCGCCCGACGAGTTGATGTTGTCCTGCAACAAGCGGTCGATGCGCTCTGCCCGGTAGACAAAGTTGTTCTTGCCGTCGCGCATCACCAGCAGCAGTGCCTGGCCGGGCATGATGGGGCAAGCGAAGACCAGCCGTTGCCTGTCGCCATAGTTATAGACCTGTCCGTTCGACTTCTCCAGAATCTCCTTCATGGGCACCCTGACCACCTTTCCGCCCTCGTAGACCATGGCCAGGAATCCAGCCCTCTCGTCGTCGTGCACCACCAGGGTGAGAACACACTCGGCCTCAATATAGATGTCGGTAGGCGAGAACTCAAACTTGTTGCCAGGCTTGAAGTAGATGTATCCGACGATGTCGGGCAGATATCCATCCTCATACTCATGCAACACATTGTTGCGATGCCGGCTTGTGGCGATGTGCTCGATGACCGGCTGCGGCTTGACGGCGACTGTAGTGGGTTCGAATACCTGTTCCGGCACCGGTGCCTCGATAGGGGTCACCACACTCTCCTGCTGGGCAAACAGTCGCTTGCGGTCCTGCCTGTAGTTCTCCAGGTCTTCGCCCTCGATGGCGCGTGTACTGGTACCCTGCCTGACCCAGACCTTTCCGTCGAGCGACACCAGATGCGGGCATGGCTTGATGGTGAGGATGTAAACGTCGTGCTTGGTGCCTTCGTCCCATGTACCGTCGACAAAGTTGTTGGCTGTTGCCCCCAGCATGTCGTGGACATGGTTGCGCACATGCAGGTCGAGCTTGTCGCGCGAGCGGAAGTAGGCCAAGTCCTGGTCCAGTCCGGTCTCCACGCCATTGTCGCGCACTCCGAGGTATAGCTTTCCGCCATCGGCGTTGAGCATACCGCAGACGACCCTCATGATGTTGAACGTCTGTGCCTCCACATCTCGTCGTGTTCCTCCATTGTCGGGCGGGATGATGGTGCTGACCTTGAACTCGACGTGCAGCGACTCCGAGCCATAGTACTTGGCCGACTGGTCGTCGTGGTTGCTCACGCGCAGTAGCTGCTTAATATGTGCCTTGATGGCATTGCGCTGCTCCTTGACTGCGGTGTCGCCCAGCATGTTGAGCGACAAGATCATGCGCGCCATCAGTGCTTCGTTGGCGTTGCCCGACAAAGTCATGGGCCACACCTGTGGCATGGCCAGCGGATTGTCGATGCAGCTCACAAGCCACAACATGTTGTAGAGTCGCTGCAAGATGGGGCTTGCCTGCACTGCCAGTCGGTGCTGCTCAACGAGTTCGGTGTCAAGGTGCTCCTGACTGTCGTAGGTGCCCAGCAGCTGCAGCAGCTTCATGTGTTCGGCACACAGCTCGGCCTGCTGCGAGTCGGCCGCGATGAGAGCCATCAGCCGAGTGATGGCCAGATAGTTGAATGTCCCCACATAGTCATCGGGCATGAGCGACGACACTCGTCGCATGAGTCGGACAAGTTCGAGCATAGTCTCTCGGTCCATCTCCTCGCAGATGGTGGGTGTATCGTCGGTGACATCGGTCTCATCGGCCTCGGGCTGACCCACGGCCTGCATGAGGTTGGCAAACGGCTGCTCGTGTGGGAAAGTGTGCAGGTCGTCAAGCACTTGCACAATTTCGGCATACATAGCGTTGGCACTGCGTGTCTCGGTGACACGTATCTTGACAAAAGTGCTGCGCCTGAGCGAGTCGAACTCACCCTCAGCAGCAGCCCAGAACGAGAATCCCTCCTTGCTCAGACAGGTATACTGCTTGCTTGCCGTGGCATTGGCAATGACTGCCTCGTACTCCTGGCCGTAGGACACCGTGTTCCAGATGTAGTCGCTCACCTGCTGGGCCATGCGGAACTGCAAGTCGCCGTATCGGTTGCGCGCAAACACCGTCACCTCGAACACGAGCGGCTTGCCCGTGCGGTTGTCGCGGAAATACTCGAGTCGCATATCGTAGTTGAACCACTGCACGATGTCGCGCACGTGGAGCCATCCCTCACCCTCATACTCATCGTCGACGATGGTGCAGTGCAGCACATTGTCGTCGCCGACATCGGTGTCATCGATGACGACGTGCACTACGTCGCCCGGCTCGGGCTCCACCTTGCGCACCTGCTGCACGACAGTGGCGTGCTGCGCGAACAGGCTGTCCTCGATGTCGCGCCACATGTTGCCCAGTCGTGTCAAGTCGCGCATGCGGTTGCGCGTGGGCGTGTCCACCATATCATATAGCCTCACCTGCATGTGATGCCATGGCAGCAAGTCGGTGGGCAGCACATTCTGGCAAAGCGAGTTGTTCTCGATAGGTTCGATTTTCAGTCCGTCGGCATCGATGACCACCTGAGCGCGGTGTCCGCAGTATCGCTTGGGTGTCATCACCGTGGGCCACTGTGGCTCGTCGGCTCCCAGACGGTGCCCGAGCAGCGTCACCTGGTTGGTCTCGCTCCACTGGTAGGCCAATGTTCTGGGGGGCATGCCACATAGTGTGGCAAACACCATGTCGGCCAGGTTGCGCCGGTTGACCGCCGGTTGCATCATCAGGTAGCGCAGCAACATGGCCTGGTTGCGGTTGCGGTCGGTCCGGTCGCTGTCGTTAGCCAGCATCAGTTGTGTGGCCAGCGCCTGTACCATCATGCTATAACTGTCGTTGTCGTCCTTCTCGTCGAGTCCAGCCAGTTCGTCGATGCGTTCGTGTGAGTCTTTAATAAACATCTCCAGCATCTCGACAAATGCGCCGCGGAACGGCTCATTCTGCCAGTTGCCTCGTTCCCATCCCAGAATGGCATCGAAAATGTCACCCATCTTCTGGTTGATGAGTTTCGGGCAAATTTTGAAGATAGCCATCAAAATTTTGAACTGCTTGTGCGGGTGGTAAACGAATCCCGACTTCTTCATATTGTCGAGCAGTGTGTCAATGAACTGCTCGTGCTTTCCGTCGGCTATGGTGTGCAGTGCGGCATCGTGATGGTTGGCGTTCTCGACAAAGGCCGACAGGCTATTCTGCAGGTAGGTACGCTCTTGCACCGTTGCGCAGTCTCGCAAGAAGCTTGACCCCTCGAGCAGATACAGGCAGATGGTTTTATACACATTGAGCAGCTGTCTCATCTGCCCAATGCGCCTGAGTAGCCTGTGCCTCAATCCAGCTGCAAGATGCTGCGCAGCCTTGGGTGCCGCCTCGATGTCCCGAATCTCGTCGAGCCTCTCCTGCACGCCCTGCCCTGCTATCCACAATGTGATGTTGTGGTCGGTGGCCCTGAGTGCGGTGATGAGCCATCGTGGGTCTTGGTCTTCGAGCTGCATGCGACAGATGCTATATTCATCGCGATGTGTGAGCATCCTCCTGAGCACTCCAAAAGTCATGGTCTGTTCGGTAGCCATGGTGGGCTCAACGTCGGCCAGCAGCCGGTCTAATGTAATCAATGGTAGTGATCTGCGCCTGACCTCAATGGGTTGCATAGATGCTACAGATGCCAAATTGTCACTGGTCTTACTCACCAGTGCGGTGGCATGATTGTCATGATGTGTCATAAGTCAATGATTATAATTGTTATACGGCTATTAAATATAATGCCTGCAACAATCGTGCCAACATCGCCATGCAATAAAAACAACACTTGCACGTTAAATAGACAACAAGCACACCTAAACGACATGCGCATACTCATTGTCAACAAATTCTACTACCGCCGCGGTGGCGATTGTGTCGTGGCCCAGCGTACCGAGTCCATGCTGCGCCAGCATGGGCACGACGTTGCTGTCTTTGCCATGCAGTATCGTCTTAACGACCCCAGTGCGTGGAGCAAGTACTTTGCCAGCGAGGTTGACTTTGACCACAGCAGCCTCAATGGCTTCAAGCGCATGATGGGCTATGGCGACATCAGCAACTCGTTCAAGAAGATTCTGAACGAGTTCAAGCCCGATGTGGTGCACCTGCACAACATCCATAGTCACATCTCGCCTGTGGTGGCCCGTCTGGCCCACGAATATGGCAGTCGCGTGGTGTGGACTATGCACGACTACAAGCTCATCTGCCCGGGTTACACTTGTACGCGCGACGACGCAGCCTGCCACGCGTGCTTCCAGCGCAAATGGAACGTGATACTGCACAAGTGCATGAAGGGGTCGCAAGTGGCCAGCATAGCCGCCTGGATCGAGGCCCGCAAGTGGAGCCGCGACCGCCTGCAGCAGTGGACCGACCGTTTTATCTGCCCCAGCCACTACATGGCCAAGTGCCTGCACGATGCCGGCTTCAACGACGCCAAGGTGGTGGTGTTGCCCAACTGTGTGGACCAGCTGCCAGGTGAGATTGTCACCGAGCGCGACGACTACTATTGCTATGCCGGCCGTCTGAGCACCGAGAAGGGTGTTGACAACCTGCTGGAGGTGGCCGCCACCTTACCGCTACGGCTGAAAGTGGCCGGCAGTGGTCCCCTGGAGCAGGAGCTGCGGCAACGCTACGGCCAGCACGACAACATCGAGTTTCTGGGTCAGCTAGGTGGCGAACAAGTGTCGCGGCTGTTGGCTCACGCCAGGTTCTCAGTCATGCCCTCGGAATGGCCCGAGAACAACCCGCTCAGCGTCATCGAGTCGCTGTGCCTGGGCACACCCGTGGTGGGCACACATATGGGGGGCATCCCCGAACTGATAGACTATAGCAATGGCATCGTGGCACGCCCCATGGCACTAGGCACAGCCATCGAGCAAGCCAATATGCGCAGCTGGGACTACGCCGAAATCTCGCGCGATGCCGTTGAGCTATTTGACCCCAAACTTCACTACGACCGACTGATGAAGATATACCAAGAATGAAGACCACTGTACAGGCGAGCATCATCACCACCTACCGGTGCAACGCGCGTTGCAACATGTGCAACATCTGGCAGTCACCCACACACCCACATCAAGAAATCGACCCTGAGTGTCTCAAGCGTCTGCCCGACGATCTGCGCATCAACATCACCGGCGGCGAGGCCACGTTGCGCACCGACATCGACCGAATCTTTGAGGTGCTCTACCCCAAGGCCGCGCTGCTGGAACTGAGCACCAACGGCTATAACACCGACACCATCGTGGCCCTGGCACGAAAGTATCCCAACATCCTGATTCGCGTCAGTGTCGAGGGCTTGCCGCGCATCAACGACAGCAAGCGCGGCCTGAAGGACGGCTTTGACCATGCCCTGCGCACCATACTTGAGCTGAAAAAGACCCCCTGCCGTAACATCGGCTTCTCGGTGGTCATCTCGCCCGACAACTACAGCGACCTGGTGGCGCTGTACGAATTGTGCGTGGCGCTGGACGTGGAACTGGGCACCAGTGCGGTACACAACTCGTGGTACTTCCACAAGCACGACAACCAGGTGGTGAGCGAGGACGCGCTGCGCGAGCACGACCGCTTTGTCAGGGCATTGCTCACCAGCCGTCGCCGCAAGCTCATGGCGCGCCTCAAGGACTATGGCCGAGCCTACTTCAACCGTTCGATTCACCGCCGCCTGCGTGGCGACCATGACAGTTACCGCCCCCCTTGCGGTGCCGGTACCGACTTTTTCTTCATCGACCCTAACGGCAACGTCTCGCCGTGCAACGGCAGCGAGCAAGAGTGGGTGATGGGCAACATCAAGGAGCAGACCATCGAGCAAATCATGAGCACAGACGCCGCACGGCAAGCCATGGAGCATGTGAGCCAGTGCACACGCAACTGCGCGTTTATCGTCACCGAGCGCCACGACATGGTGCGACACCCATGGGCTCCCATCTGGTGGATTATGAAAAACAAGTGGCGCATTTGGCTCGGTAAGGAGATAGCATGGGATTAAAACACGACCAACCACACCGCCCCACCATCGCAGTGCTGGGCACCCGCGGCTTTCCGGGCGTACAAGGTGGTGTGGAGAACCACTGCCAGCACATCTATCCGCTGATGCCGTCGTACGGTTTCCGCGTGTTTCGCCGTAAGCCTTACCTCACCCCCCAATCCCATCAGGCCCACTGGCCGAACATCACATTTGTGGACTGGCACACGACGCGTGTGCAGGGTCTGGAGGCCACATGGCACACCCTCAGGGCCGTGATGCACTGCATAGTGCACCGGCCCGACCTGGTACACGTACACAACATGGGCCCCGCCCTGCTGGCACTGCCGCTGAAGCTGCTGGGCATTCCACTGGTGATGACCTATCACAGTGTTAACTACGAGCATAGCAAGTGGGGGCGTTGTACACGCTGGCTGCTGCGACAGAGCGAGCGACTGTCGCTGCGCTACAGCGACCGTATCATTTTCGTCAACCGTAAGCGCATGGAACAGATGCCAGCCTACGTGCAGCGCAAGAGTGTCTACATTCCTAATGGCGTGGAACAGATGCAGCCCGTGGACGACACCAGCCTGCTACAGCAGCGTGGCATCAGTCCCGGCCGTTATGTCCTAGCCGTGGGGCGCATCACCCCCGAGAAAGGTCTGGAATATCTGGTGGAAGCCGCCAATCGCTCGCACCTCATCGAGCAAGTGGTCATTGCCGGCGACTATGACCACAACGACGACTACCTGATGCGTCTGGTGGACCTTGACACGCACAACAAGGTGGTGTTTACGGGCTATGTGGACGGGCCCAACATCAATCAGCTCTACACCCATGCCCGGCTGCTTGCCCTGCCGTCGCTCAGCGAGGGGCTTCCCTTGTCGCTGCTCGAGGCCATGGCCCACCATCTGCCCATTGTGGCCAGCGACATCGATGCCACACGCCTGATGTCGCTGCCAGAATCCAGTTACTGCGCTGCCGGCGACACCGCTGCGCTGCAACAAGCCATTGAGGATATCATCAGCCAGCCCCAGCGGCCGGTGGACTACGACCTCAGCGCACACGACTGGCCCACGATAGCCGAGCACACCCAACAAGTGTTTGCCGACATCCTGTCTCCAAAAGGTTAATTCAACGTCAAGGACAGGCGATCAGCAATGTAGCCTGTCCGCGCAAGGCGACCTGGGTCATGGTCGCCGGCAGCAACAGCGTCTGCCCCTGGCGCAGCGATGCCACAGACTCTGAACCACCGACAACAGTGGCCTGACCGGCCACGCACATCATCACCACACACGAGTCGGGCATCGGCAGAGGCCTGCAGCCATCAACATCGAGCTTGCTTACAGTGAAATACTTGCACTGCACCAGTGTACCACTCTCGCCGAGTGTCGGCCTGCACCGGCCACAGTCGGCAAAATCCAGCGCCTGTCGTGCAAGCTGTGTATGCAACTCACGTGAGTGTCCCTGGGCATCGACCCGATTATAATCAAACACTCGATAGGTGATGTCGCTGGTCTGCTGAATCTCGGCAATAAAGTTACCCTCCCCGATGGCATGGATGCGTCCGGCAGGCAAGAAGTAGACTTGTCCACGGCGCGATGTGTGATGCTCCACCGCCTCCATGATAGTTCCGTCGGCCACCATGCGGTCGTAATCGTCGGGGGTTATATGCCGTGCAAAGCCTGCCATGATTTTCGCTCCCGGCTCATGGTCAATTACATACCACATTTCGGTCTTGCCATCACAGCCATGCTCGCGACGGGCCATCTCGTCGTCGGGATGCACCTGCACCGACAAGTTGCGCCGGGCATCAATGAGTTTGACCAACAGCGGAAAGCGTGTACCGTGTTGGCGATAGACACGTTCGCCCAACAGTTCCGCCCCATGGCGAGCAATGAGTTGGCTCAACGTCAGTCCGTCGTCGGGACCGCCGTCGACCACCGACTCGTGCCCTTCGACCCCCGACAGCTCCCAGCTCTCGCCCACTAGGCTCAGTTCGCTTTCGATGCCCTTGAATGCAACAATCTTGTCGCCGCCCCAAATCACAGTCTTGAGCAGCGGTTTAAATTTGTAGGGTTTTAGAATCATGATGCAAAATTACAATTTTCTGCCGACAAAATTATCGTCAAGCCACAACATTCTATGCCACAAACCTGTCAAATCATGCAACAATGGCCCATCACCTACCATTGAGCGGCATTTTGCGACCAAAATGCGACAAATCACGTGCCACGCGAGCCTGCCACGGCTGGCCGGGCACAAGCACTTTATCCGAGTCACACCAGATGCAACTTTTTTGTAGTTAAAGGAGAACTGTCCACCACAGCACAAGGCGAGGAACTGGAGCTTTTTATTTAAAAAAATCCACCTGCGCCAACAATTCTTACCCCTCACCCCCTCAATTATCATTAAAAAATACTATCTTTGCAGTCTTAAACCGACGTGAAATGGAATTCAGAACCACCATACACATGGGTGACAACCAAGGCTGGCTGCACCACAGCGACACACTGGTGATGATGGGGTCGTGCTTCAGCGACAACATCGGAGCAAAGTTGCGGCAGGCGATGATGCTGGTCGATGTTAACCCCTTCGGCACCATCTACAACCCGCTGAGCATCGCTGCCAGCGTTGACCGCCTGATTGACAACGAGCCAGTGGCGGGCATCGACCTGTTTCAGCAAGGCGGTGTGTGGAATCACTATGCGTTTCACTCGCGCTACTCGATGCCCGACAAGGACGGCGCGCTGCAGCGCATGAACCAACGCATCGCCCGCGGCCACGACCACCTGTCGACCAGTCAGGTGCTGGTGGTGACACTGGGCACGGCCATGGTCTACCGCCTGCGTCAGAACGGCCAGGTGGTCAGCAACTGCCACAAGGTGCCTCCCACGCAGTTTGAGCGCGAATTGGCCGACGTGGACACTATTGCCCGGTCGCTCGAGCGTATGTGCACACGCCTGCGCCAGTTCAACCCGCAACTGCGCGTCATCTTCACCGTCAGCCCCATCCGCCATGTGGCCGATGGCCTTGAGGTCAACTCGCTGAGCAAGTCCACCCTGCGTGTAGCCATCGACCGTGTGCTGCGCGACCTGCACGATCCTCTGCTGACCTATTTCCCCGCCTACGAGATTGTGATGGACGACTTGCGCGACTATCGCTTCTATGCTACCGACATGGTTCACCCTAGCGAGGTGGCCATTGAGTATATCTGGCAGATGTTCCAGGCCACCTACTTCGACGACCGCTCGGCACAAGCCATAGCCCGGTGCGAGCGTGTGAGCAAGCGACTGGCGCACCGCCCGATGAGCAGTAACCGAGAGGTGGTGGACCGCTTCAACACCGACACGCGCATGGTGGTGCGCAATCTGGTCAAGGAATATCCTTACCTTGAGCGCCTCAACCTCCTGTAAATCCTGACCCCAACCCGTAACTCACAACTTAATGAAATATAGCATCCAAGAAATCGCCGAAATGATGGGTGCGCGGGGCGCCAGCCTCCAAGCCCCCGATGCCGATGTGAGCCAGTTGCTTACCGACTCGCGCTCGCTGGTTCTGCCCGCCGAGACCCTGTTCTTTGCGCTACCCACCGCTCAGGACAGCGGCGGCCAGCGCTATGTGCGCTATCTCTACGACCAGGGCGTGCGCAGCTTCGTTGTCGAGACCCTAGACGAGATTGACGACGAGGTGTACAGCACAAGCAACATCCTGCATGTGCCCAGTGTGCTCGACGCCCTGCAAAACCTGGCTACCGAGCACCGCATGCAGTTTGACATCCCAATCATCGGCATCACCGGCACACGCGGCAAGACCACCGTCAAGGAGTGGCTCTATCAGCTGCTGTGCGACGACTACCGCATTGTGCGCTCGCCCCGCAGCTTCAACTCACAGATTGGTGTGCCCTTGTCGCTGTGGGACATCGACGACGACACCACGCTAGCCATTATCGAGGCCGGCATCTCGCGACCGGGCGAGATGGCTAGGCTGCACAGCATGATTAGGCCCACCATGGGCGTGGTGACCAACATTGCGCCCGAGCCCGAGGACGAGTTTGGCGACGACATGGACCGCAAGGCGGCCGAGAAGGCCAAGATACTATACAACTGCCAGAGCATCGTCTACCGCGCCGATGACCTGGGTGTGCGCAAAGCCATCAAGCCCCTGCTCGACGCAAGCGATGAGGCCCCCATCGACATCATCGCCTGGTCGAAGACCGACCCCGACAAGGAACTCTTTGTCGAGCTGGTGTCGAGTTGTGAGCACCGCACCGAACTGAACTATACCTTCGCTGGCGAGCAGCATACGCTGACCCTGCCCATGACCGATGCCATGGACGTGAACAATGCCATCACCTGCCTGGCCGTGATGCTGAACCTGGGCATTGCACCCGAGGTTATCGCCCAGCGCATGGTGCGGCTCATGCCTGTGGGCACACGTATCAACGTCATCGAGGGTGTGAACGACTGCACCATCATCACCGACGAGTATCCCAACGACTTTGTCACCCTCACCCCGGCAGTAAACTTCATGATGCGCCGCGCCGGCAACCGCCGCAGCGCGGTCATCTTGAGCGACCTCAACCCCGAGGCCATTGAGCCACACGTGCTCTACAGCCGTGTACGGAGCCTAATGCGCGCCAAGCAGATTGACCGTTTCTATGGCATCGGCCCCGAAATGTGCCGTCAGCAAGAGCTGTTCGCTTCGCTGCCCGAGGCACACTTCTTCGGGTCGACGGCACAGTTCCTGTCGGAGATGGCCCAGGGCGACTTTGACGACGAGACGGTGCTGGTCAAGGGCGGCAAGGAGTTTGACTTCGGTCAGATTCTGGACATGCTCGAGGCCAAACAGCACCAGACGGTCGAGGAAATCGACCTCAATGCGCTGGCGCACAACTTCAAGCTGTTCAAGTCGCTCATCAAGCCCACCACACGCACCGTGGCAATGGTCAAGGCCAGCGGATATGGCACGGGGTCGTATGAGGTGGCCAAGACACTGCAAGACCGCGGTGCCGACTATCTGGCCGTGGCCGTTCAGGACGAGGGCGTGCAACTGCGCAAGGCAGGCATCACCATGCCCATCATCGTGCTCAACCCCATGGTCACCAACTACAAGTCGCTGTTCACCCTGCGCCTCGAGCCCGAGGTCTACAGTCTGGAGATGTGCCGTCAGCTCATCAAGGAGGGAGCACGTTATCAGACCGGCGCTCCCCTGCCCATCCACATCAAGGTGGACACCGGCATGCACCGCCTGGGGTTTACGCTTGAGCAATTGCCCGCCGTCATCGAGCTGCTGCAAGACCAGCACATTGTGCAGCCCGCCTCGGTGTTCTCGCACCTGAGCGTAGCCGACGTGCCCGGCGAGGATGAGTACACCCTGCAGCAGTTCAGCTACTTCGACCAGTGCGCCGGGCTGCTTCGCCAGCACTACCCCACCCTGCCGAGGCACATCCTGAACACGGCAGGCATCGTGCGGTTTCCTGAACGTCAGATGGAGATGGTGCGCATCGGCATCGGGTTGTACGGGATGCGCACCGTCGACGATCCTCGCGAGGATGCCCTGCAGCCGGTGGCCACGTTGCAGTCGGTGGTCATCAGCATCAAGCAGTGGCCGGCCGGCACCACCATCGGCTATGGGCGACGCGGTGTGCTGCAGCGTGACTCGCGTATCGCCACCGTACCCATTGGCTATGCCGACGGCCTCGACCGCCGCTACGGCAACGGTGCCATTGCACTGTGGGCCGGTGGCAAGCGCTGCCCCACGGTGGGCAACGTGTGCATGGATGCTGTGATGATCGACGTCACCGACACCGATGTGCAGGTGGGCGACCACGTTGAGGTGTTCGGGCGCCACATCGCCATCGACGAGCTGGCGCGCGTGCGGGGTACCATCAGCTACGAGGTGCTTACCAGCGTGTCGACGCGTGTCAAGCGCGTCTACTACCGCGAGTAATGAACAATAATTGATCAAAAATAATGAATAATTCTTACCTCTCGCATATCGTCTTTTGCCTCGCGATTATCACTTCTTGCCTGTCGCCACTGGCTGCACAGGAGTGGGTGAGCGGTGGCTTGCGCTACTGCGCCATCGGCGACGACGAGGCGGCAGTGGCTCCGTGGGTCACTGATGGAGTGAGTGCCTATGCCGACGTGGTCATCGTGCCCGAAACGGTGTATTACAACGGTGCGAACTACCGTGTCACCGCCGTGGCCGACAGTGCGTTCTACAACTCGGCCATCACCGAGCTGCAGCTGCCCAACACGGTCACTCACATCGGTCGCTGGGCTATGGCCGATGCATTCGACCTGCACAGTGTGACGCTGCCGCTGCACTTGGAGCAGGTGAGCCGCGGCATGCTCGCCGGCACCGACATAACCAGCATCTTGATACCTGAAGGCGTGACGCGCATCGACGACTCGGCCTTCGAGGACTGCAACCACCTGCACACCGTGTTCCTGCCACCTGCACTGACCGAGGTGGGCGACTATGCCTTCGACGGTTGCCACAACCTGTTTGAGGTCTACAGCACAGCCTCGCACCCGCCGGTATGGATGGGCGACGACGCTATGCCCGCCGTGAGCGGCGTGGACCTGGTATTGCCCGACGAGCGCGCCGTGCAGGCCTGGCGTGCCGACAGCTGCTGGGGCGACCATCACCGCTACTCGCTGTGGGTCAGCGACAATGTGGTGCCCAGCTTTGAGCTACACAACGAGCCGTGGGGCGACAACTGGAGCCGTGTGGAGCTGGGTCGTTGCCTGGCCTACCGCATCTATGGCGAGGACGGCTACCAGATGGCCCTGACCACCGCCGACCACTACTACCTGCCCATCGGCGACCACAACGCTGAGTATGTGGTAGTGCCCACCGATGGCACCAACGACAGCGATGACGCCACCACTGTCGTTGTCAATGCCTCTCAGACTGGCATAGCCGACCTGGCCTCCGAGCGCACACACCCATTGATCTACGCTCTGGACGGTGTGTTGCACATCGAGGGCGACAACCACGGCACCTGGACCTCGGTCTACGACGTGTATGGCCGCCGCTACTACTACCGTCCCAGCAACGACGGCCAGATTCTGACCCTGCACCCCGACCGCGTCTACATCGTCATCGTGGGCGACTACGTCCAGAAAGTGCGACTCTAGCCCGCCCACCGGCACCCGTAACATAATATTCGGTCCGCGCCCCATAAGAGGCCGAAGAGCGTCGGCACAGGCCTACCTATTATACATTATTACAACCATCTTAACATAGAATACCACTAAACAGGCATCCATTCAGTCCCCCACCTAGGCTGCTGCGCCAAAGAAATAAACAATGGTTAAGGTAGGGACGCGGCGTGCCGCGTGATCAGACGAGCGACAAGTGACCGGTTGAGCAGCCACAACTCCCCTCCTTTCTCAATGCACAACAATGCATAATTACTGCCCAACAACAAGCCCGAAGGGCTGGCAGACCACAGGCCAGGGTGGAGCGATAGCGCAACCCCGGTGACAGGGTCAAAACAAACGAACAAGCCCAGAATGGGCGGCAGACCACAGGCCAGGGTGAAGCGCCAGCGCAACCCCGGTACAGGCAGACACCCAAGCGTCCCTCCCATGCGAATGACGCAGTTCCACCCTGTTCGGCCTGACGGGGTAAAATCTTGTGCAAATGAGCGCAATGATGCCTGCATCAATTGAGTGCAGCCAAGATTATCCAAACCCCACCCCCAACCCCTCCCCTTTGAGAAAGGGGAGGGGAGGCTCGCTGGAACCAATCGGTGAATAGTTACAGCAGCGCGTAACTATTCACCGATTCTTCTTTTTCCCCTCCCCTAGCTGGGGAGGGGTGAGGGGTGGGGTTGAATCCCAGGCGCATCATGTCTCAATTATAATCAACTTTTGCCCTGTCATGGCGGTTGTCATACCACCCCCAACCGCTCTTCCAGCATCAATGGGCTGCGTCTCAGCATAGTGCGAACAAGTTCTCACTCTGCGTTCGGCTTGCACCATTGGTCCTATCTTAGGAGGGGAGCTAGTTGCTGACTCTTGCAACCAGTTGACTGTCAGCAGGAATAATCGGTGAACAGTTACAGCAGCGCACCAACTTGTTAAAATATGTTTTTTTGCGTACACTCCTTGGTATTTTCAGAAAAAAATTGTAAATTTGCACAAAAAAAAGAACAAAGGTTCATTTGGAAACAAGACACACTTTCTTACATTTTTCCTGGTGAAACTTGTGTTCATTATTGTAATTATTAACTCAAAAATTTATTTTTATGCTAAAGAAGAAAATTTTTGTGCTCCTTAACAGCATGGGGGCAGAATTGGACAATGCGGGAAATGAACCGCATCCACAGGTTGAATTCATCGCCACCGATGGTGATGTTGTGTTTAATCCAGCCAATGGTATGATTCAAAGTTTTTCCGCAGCTGGCGCACGGAGTTAAACCATATCAGCATCAAGATTGACATTGACCGTCATGGAGAATCAGGTTATGACATCCTCTATCTGTTGGGGATTGGCGGTGCGACACCTCACAATCCTATAGTTGAGCTTAACCACGTTGACATTGAGTGCAATGCCTACGTTGAGACTCTCGCATACCGTGGTTGCTCACTGCAGCACGCAGGTCCATTAGAGTTGCATATGAAACACTTCAACATCCATGGCACAGGCCATCTTTCTCGGTTGTTTGATGGTTTGGACTATATCCACATGGATTGCTGTAGATTCAATATTCCCGCCACAACATTTGTGCGATACTCACATCAGGTTAATGTCTATCGATGTCAAGTTTCTCAAATTTCTGACTATGGGTTTATTGTCAAGGGCATACATGATGCAAACTACGCAATCGAATACTCAGTATTTACTACTGGGACTCACTTCTTCTGGATTCAGGACACAGATGGCACAGTGACCGCCCGCCGAAATCAAATATATTGCGCACCCTTGGTGTACTGCAAGTGGGATGGATCAGCAACAATCAGTATCACAGAAAATGAGATATTTGATTTGTCCAGCGCCGGCACATTGCTCTTTAACAAGGTTCCTGATAGACAAATTTTGAATTATGATTTTTGGGCAGATGGAGGCTGTAACGAATTAGTTTTTCAAAACAATATTGTAACCTATAATGGCAGTGGCACAAAGAATGTTGTTTATGCTGATCAGTATGCGCGATACGCACATTTGTTCTACCTCAACTTCTTCGGAAATGGCATCAAGCAATTCAATACTGGCACCGCCAACGAGCGCCCACTGCAACCCTGGCAAGGAATGCTGCATTTGGAAGGCGGCACCCTATATGAGTATGACACCACCAACGGGTGGCAACCGGTAAGTGGCTCATCTATAGTGTGACAAATGTTTAACCCATGCTTGCCTTGCACATACAAGGCAAGCATTTATCCGATTAATAGATATG
>JAFUVK010000022.1 GCA_017477555.1 Muribaculaceae bacterium | reverse complement strand
TAATTCTTAATTCTTAATTGCTTAACGTAGTCGCCATCATGTTTTGTGGCATCGGTGTGGGATGGCTGTTGCGCCATCGCCAGTTGACGATGCTCTCCCGGGTCATCACGGTGCTGATTTGGGCGCTATTGTTCTGCCTGGGCGTTGAGGTGGGCATGAACCCGCAGGTCATCAACAGGTTGCAAGACTTGGGATTGGAGGCTTTGGTGCTGTGCCTGGCCGGCACACTGGGCAGCCTGGTGCTGGCATGGCTATTGTGGCGCATAGTGCTGAAAAAGAAAGGAGGCCCGTCATGAAAGGGAGCATGACCATTGTCGCCTTCTTTGTGCTGGGCATCGTTTGCGGGTTGTTCCACCTGATTCCCGACGGCATCGACATCGGCCCGTGGAGCTATGGCGCACTGTGCGCGTTGCTGTTCTGTGTGGGCATCAGCGTGGGCAGCGACACGCAGATGCTGCGGCGGTTCCGCTCGCTCGACCCCTTGTTGCTGTTGCTGCCGCTGATGACCATCATCGGCACCCTGGCCGGAGTGACGGTCGTGTCGCTGGCCATGCCCCATCGCTCACTCACCGAGTGCCTGGCTGTGGGGTCAGGCTTTGCCTACTACTCGCTGTCGAGCATCTTCATCACCCAGTACAAAGGCCCCGAGTTGGGCACAGTGGCGCTGCTGGCCAACATCCTGCGCGAGGTCATCACCCTGCTAGGCGCGCCGCTGATGGTGCGATGGTTCGGGCGGCTGGCCCCCATCTCGGCCGGCGGTGCCACGACCATGGACACCACCCTGCCCATCATCACCCGTTGTTGCGGCCAGGACTACGTCATCCTGTCGCTCTTCCACGGCTTCTGCGTCGACTTCAGTGTCCCCTTCCTCGTCACGCTGTTCTGCACCCTCTAGAGCAAGGCAATCGCCTGCTCTGTTATGTGTCTCTTGATTTCTTCCCACTCGACATCCACCAGCATGCGCGGCATGGGTTGTGCTTCGGCATCAACAAAATAATTCAGACTTTTCAATACCAAGAATTCCTCGGCACCTTGATATTTACGGTGATAAAACTCTAGGAGTTCGCTCAACGAATAGTGTTGCAACAAAAAATATAGGTCTACAAAATCCTTTCGGGATCCTCGCCCTGTTATTGCATTGAGCTTCATTGCAGCTATATCGACAGGCGATGCTAAACAGATGCTTTTGTCCGTAACTGGCCCATCAATCCATTCATACGGATAACACACCACATCAATCTTTACACCATCAATAAAGTAAAATGCCATCACTGATGATTTGCCAACCATTGAGGTCTCACCAAGCGAATTAAACAAATTCAACAAATCATCGGCATCAATATGTGCGCCACCAAAAAAATCCAAATCAACAGAGGTTCTGTGCCCATATTGCAACGCCAAGGCTGTACCGCCGACCAGACGATAATTATGCACCGAAAGAATATCCGTAATGCTCTTCAGGAGTTCCAGAGTGTGGGGAAGGACTGTGCTGTATTGTAACATCGGTAAGCTGTTTTATCAGTATGAGTAACTGCTGACACAAAAGCCAAGTCAACAGGATTCATTGTGCGAAGTTGCATACACAATTCAGCAATTCGAGGTAAACCATAAATCTTGACAATAAGCCTCCAATCGTCAAGTTTGCCATGGCTCAACACTCGCTCAACCACAAACGAGGGATAATTCATTATGCTAACATCACTAATGTCAACATCCCAAAATAATCCACTCGAGAATTGAGTGATTAAAATCTTGTTGTCTGTTTCTTGAGTTTTCACACTGCAAAGTTACTACATTTTGCCTAATGCAGCAACTTTGCAGTACAAAAATCATCGGCTTAACGACTCAAACGGGCTTGCAGCAGCGGGAGCCAGAAGGCACCGACTACCGAGCGGGCCTGCATGCCGCACTTGTCGGCGTTGGTGGTGCGCACCAGGTCGCACAGCGGCACACGCGAGCGCGTCTCGTTGACCTGACGGTACAGTCCGTGCACCAGCGTCTCAAAGTCGACGCGGCTATCGGCCAGCGAGGCGGTCCACACCAGCCAGTCAATTTTCATGTAGGTCTCGCGCGAGTCCAGCGGCAAACCAAACGGGTTCTGCTTGGTCAGATAATAGGCGACCTCGGCGCGGGCAATCTTGGGGTCAAAGATGTTCCATCCCAGCACACGGTCCCACACCAGGTTGTACTTCTGGCTCCAGGTGCCCGGGCGGTCGAACGTCAGGCGGTAGTGGTCGCCGTCATTGGCCATGCGCTCCCACTCGGTGGCCATCGAGCGCGCCATCAGCTGGTAGCGCTGCGCCACATCGTTCTTTCCTAACTGCTGGGCCAGATAGCCGTAGCCACAGATGCCCAGAATGGCCTTGATTGAGAGGTTGGTGTTATGTGCCAGATGGCCGGCGAAGTCATCGGTACACAGCTGATTCTCGGGGTCTAGCCCGAACTGCGACAGGTACTCGGCCCAGGTGGTGAGCACCTGCCAGTGCTGTGCGGCATAGTCGGCATTGCCCTCGACCACTGCCAGCGCGGCAGTGAGAATGAGCATATTACCCGCTTCCTCCACGGGCATGTCCTCGCCGTAGGTCTGGCCGTTGGCCAGCGGATAGGTGCCCACGTCATGCGCCGGGAAAGGCTTGTTCCACCCGCGGTGCTCACTGTAGTCGAAGATGTGATTCATCATCCCCTTGACCAGCGTGGGGTTATACAGCAGAAATAGCGGTGCCGACGGATAGGTGATGTCGACCGTGCCGATCGAACCGTTGCTGAAGTTCTCTTTCGACAGCCACAGCGGCTCGCCATCGGGCGACTCGACCAGCTTGTGGGCCGAGATGGCCTGCCGATAGGCCAGCGCGCACAGCTCGGCATACTCGCGTCCACCCACGGCAGTGGCCTGTGCCATCATGTCGGCATCAAACCGATTGCAACGCGCTTTTAGGTTCTTGTACTGGTCCAGGGCCAGCCGCAGCTGCCCATCGATGGTGTGGCGGCCATCTCGGTTCCACCATGGGCGCAAGTTCTGCCCGAAGTATTGCACCGAGTAGATGTCGTCGTAGGCCACCATCATCATGCCTTCGCCATGCTTGACGCGCTCCAAGCGCTGGGTCAGCACCAACTTGTCGTTCTCGACGGCGGTCTGGCTGCCCTGAGCGTCGGCGGCCAGGTAGAAGTAGCCCCAGTCGATGCGCACATCGTCGCCCTTCTTGCCCAGGATGTTCTGCGCCCGGGTGCCCACGCGTGCCATGGCAAGGCCATCGCGCGTCATCGCCTCGCGGTCGACGGGCTGCCCCACCACATCGGTGGCCCAGGCATCGCTGGCCACTATGCGCACACTCACGTCGTGCGCCTTTCCATCACGGCTCTCAACTGTGTAGGTCAGGTAGTTAACCGGACGTGAGAGCAAGTCCAGGTCATCCATCAGCAGGGGGGCGACAAACGACAAGTCGAACCTCACCGGCCCACAGACAAAGCGGTAGTGCGTCTGAGTGGCTTGCACGTCCACTTCATATTGCGCCGCCACGTGGCGCACGGCATCGGTTCGCGCGTCCTGAAGCTCTAACGACACGTCGAGCAGTCCACCCCACAAGCGGTTCCAGCAGGTGGCAGCTATCACGTTCTCGCCCGGATGCAGAGCGGCCAGGGCCTCGCCGGTGAGTTCAACGCGTTGGCCGGTCTTGTAGGCATGGCCGGTATCCACCACCTTCACCCCGTTCACATAAATCACCGCATCATCGTCATGCGAGTAGCCCAGTAGCACTCGTTTGCCGTCCAGGTCACCCAGCTGCACCGTGCGCCGTAGCCAGACGTGGTCAGTCTCCCACTTCGTGCCCTGATAGGAGGGATAATCGATAACAAAGGCACCCTCGCCCTGCTTCCAGCCGCGGTCGTCATAGGCCGGAGCGAACCAGTCGCCCTGCGGCTGCTCGGTGACATAGCGGCACGGCCAGGGCATGGCCACACCGCTCGGTGCCACTACCTGTGTGGCAGGATTGTCCAGCCCCATGAACTGATAGTCAACCCCGTCGACCGTGACGATCCCCAGCAGTGGGCGGTCCTTCTCGGTCCAGTGCTTGACATTGCTGTCGTACAGGCGGTCGGTCAGCGACCAGCCGCTCATATAGGGGTCGACGGTAATCAACGGATAGCCCGACGGGCGCAGATGGCTCACGGCCTGCGCCGTCAGAGCCAAGGCCGCCACAGCGGCCAGCGTGGTGAGTGTCTGTTTCATCATTGCGTCAAATAAAATGTTGGTGCAAAGATAGACTATTCGCCCCGACATACAAAATGGGCAAAGGACACAATCGGCCCTTTGCCACCAATATGCCAAAAATTAATTCAAAATTTACAATTTAGAATTCCCCTTCTACACACTACCAGCGCAGCGGTCCACCTGCGCAGCGGTCTAAAAACTAACGTCTGACCGAGAACTTATAGAAGCAGCGGCTACGATACACCTCACCGGGCCGCAACACCGTGCTGGGGTACTGCGACAGATTGGGCGAGTTGGGATAGTGCTGCGTCTCCATGCAGATGGCCGAACGTAACGGATAGGCTACCCCGCGCTTGCCCTTGACTGTCCCGTCCAAGAAGTTGCCCACATAGAACTGCAACCCCGGCTCGCTGGTGAAGACCTCCATCAAGATGCCCGTCTTGGGGCTGTAGATGCTGGCCGACACCTTGTTGATGTCCTGGCCGGTGTTGAGCACATAGTTGTGGTCATAGCCCTTGCCGTTGCGCAGCTGCTCGTTGTCGGCATTGATGTCGCGTCCCACCGGCTTGGCCTGACGGAAGTCAAACGGTGTGCCCTCGACGGCCATCATCGTACCGTGGGTCATGAATGTCGAGTCGATGGGTGTGATACTGTCGGCGGCAATCATCACCTCCTGATCCATGCAGTCGCGCGAGGGGTCGCCATTCAGGTTGAAGTAGCTGTGGTTGGTCAGGTTGACGATGGTAGGTTTGTCGGTAGTGGCCGTGTACTTGATGATGAGCGCATTGTCGGCAGTCAACTCATAGGCCACCTCCACTTTCAGCTTGCCCGGATAGCCGGCAAAGCCGTCGGGCGACTCATAGGTCAGCTCCAGGTGCCGGTCATCGATCTGACGAGGCTCCCACACCTGCGTGTAGAATCCCTCTGGACCACCGTGCAGGCTGTGCCCATAATTGTTCTGCGGCAGTTGGTACTCCTTGCCATCGAGGGTAAACCTGCCGTGGTCGATGCGGTTGCCATAACGTCCGATGATAGCGCCGAAGTTGTTGCCCTCGACACCCACATAGTCGGCGATGGAGTCAAAGCCCAGCACCACATCCTGCAGCTTGCCGTCGCGGTCGGGCACCATGATGCTCACCACACGGCCGCCGTAGTTGGTGATGCACACCTCCATGCCGTCGGCATTGGTCAACGTGTACAGCGCGGTAGCCTTGCCGTGCACCTCGCTCACAAAGTTTTTCGGGTCCAGGCCCGACTTGGTCAACTGGCCCTCACCATTATGATTGCAGGCCACGAGCATCACCAGCAGCGATGCCAAAGACATCAGTTTCTTCATCATTGATTGTATTGATTTAGCTGTTAACTTGCTCATTGTTAGCAGGGTTTAGTGGTTAAGAGAGTTAAGGTGGCGATGTAGGGACGGCCCCCCCTGTGCCGTCCCTACCATCAGGTAACGTCTTAACTCCCTTTAACTCCTTAACTTCTTTAACTACCCCAAAAATTACTTCAGCCCCTGCCAAGTACCCTTAATCTTCTTGCACTGCGTGTACATAGCCGGGCAGTTACTCACCACAAAGTAGGGCTCGCCCTCAGGACGCACCACCTCTACGCCACGCCAGTTGGTGTCCCAGCCCTCACTGTCGATCTGCAGATAAATCACTGTTCCCTCCAGCAACTCACTTTCCTGATATTTGGTCACAGGATTGACACGCACTTTGACGCAATAAGGATAATTGGGCGTATAGGCATTTGTGGCTTTTGCACCATCCATCAGAGCTGCAGCCATGTAGGGGCGGTTGTAGCTATCGTCCTTGCCATAGACTTCCTTGAGTTGGCGCAGGGTCGAATTCAGATTGGTACTGGTGTTGTTCAGGCTCAATGCCTCCTCGCCCATGGCGCGGTCGCGGCGATACATCTCAAAAGCCATCACCTGCAGCGCCACGGCCCCTTGCGGCTCAGTACCCAGCGTCTGTTGTAATTGCTTGAACTCATCGATGCTTGCCGGGATGCCCGTGAAGGTCACCTTGCTGTTTTGCGACTTGTTCCAGCCCTCATGATTGATGCGGCCATCGATTTTATAGGTCTTGCCGCCCACGCTGCATTCCACCTTGCTCTGCGCATCCTTGTCGCTGCGCGTGCGCGAGGCCACCTCGCTCACCACCTGACCAGGATTGTGTGTGGCTTGGTAAGCCTTACTCTGCACGGCACTCTTGGCGCGTTGCTTGATGCGGTTGCCCAAATTACCAAACTGTGCGCTAGCGCCCACTGCGGCCAGCGACATCAGCGCCACGGCCAGCACCTTAACGAATGTTCTGTTCATGTTTTCTTTGGGTTAGTAGTTATACAATATTGACATGTTGGGGCAAAGGTAATACATTTTATTGAGAAATTAAAATAAATAGCCCGAAAACCATCATCCTGTCAGCGCCAAAAGGCCAGATAGTGTGATTTAGCATTAGGATACAGCCACATTCATTGAGTCTTGAAATATTATTTCAACAAAACATTTGCATATCTCAAGAATTTTGACGAAATTTGCATACAAGTTGTGCATACGGTGATATTTGTCGTTTTTATTTTCACCACTAAATTATTAAAAATCAGCAATGTGCGCAACTTTTTCATAGTTAATTTAGTATAAAATTAATTCCGCCAACGGGTAGATTAAATAACGACTAAGTGTTATGTTGTATAGAGTCTCAGCCAAGAGTCTTCTCTCAATTCGGAATAGCATTTTGATAAATGCTATTCCGATATTGGAAGAACAAGGTTTTGAAAAATCACCTTTTATTTCGTCATGGTTTGGCAGAAATAATTTGGGGGATTTCACATATGACCTTGCGCGCTTATCAAATTCATG
>JAFUVK010000056.1 GCA_017477555.1 Muribaculaceae bacterium | reverse complement strand
TGGAAATTGCATAAGCGCCTAGTCCATAGATGTTTCCATATTCAGCCCGAACAAGTTCGGCTCCTGTAAAAGCCCATGCGGCGTGGCCTGATGGAAATGACTTATAATCAGTGCTATCGGGACGTTGAATGTGGGTTAGATGCTTAAGAGAGTAGCTCAAGACCGCCATGGTGGCGTGGGCTGTGGCCGAGACCAAGAGTCGGTCGGTAAACCGATGCTTGTGTGGTACTGAAGGAATAAACCCCAAAGCTAAATGGGCTGCCGATGGTACAAACCGCAGATAATCGTCGACATGTGTGTGGCTACCTGGTGAAGGAAACGCACCGTCAATGTTGGTGTTGAACGTGAGTTTAGGCTCGATGGCGCCCAGTGTGCCCACCAGCATGAGTGCAGTGGGCGCAATCAGCTGCTTAACGTTGAAGCGATGGTGAACTACTGTATCGGCTTGTGCAGCCAGCGTCGAGTCGGCTGGTTGAAATTCGACACACCAGCCGTTTGTTGCACAAGTGCCAGCAAGAAACACAATAATAATTTGTAGAGAATGTAGAGCCTTAGTCATGAGGAATCGTATTTTGATTGCAAATATACAGCAAAACAACCAATCCATCAAACTTTTGGTAAACAATTGCCTGCTGAGACGAATCTCGGCCTGTAAAATCAGCAAAAAATAACCATAATTGATATTATGTTAAATAAGGTTCGTTGATTAGGTTTGTTGATACAAACAACTTGCAGAATAAAAAATAATCCCCTCTTTGGTCTTTATTTTCATTTTTTTTGTACTTTTGCAAAAAATAATTTTATCAGTGAGACATATCTTTTTATCTATCGTTTTAGTTGCACTAGCAGCACTTACGGCCCAGGCAAAGCACTGGGATTTATCGAATGACTCGACTGACTTTGTGCGAGTCACCGATGTGGCACCCGATGTGATACTTGAGATTCGCTATTTCGGCACTTATAATTTTGTGGGTACTCGTATCGACGGGTATGAGATGCCCACCGCTTGGCTTACACGCGAGGCTGCCGACAGTCTGAAGGCTGTGAGTGATGATGTCAAGGCCTTGGGCTACCGCCTGAAGATTTATGATGCCTACAGACCGCAATGCGCAGTCGACCACTTTGTGCGTTGGGCTGATCAGATCGAGGACACGCTGATGAAGCCCTATTTCTATCCCCGACTTGACAAGTCGGTCCTTTTCGCTCAGGGCTACATTGCTGCACACTCGGGTCACACACGTGGCTCGACGGTCGACCTGACGCTGTTCGACATGACAACCGAGAAGGAGGTGGACATGGGAGGCACGTTCGACTTCTTTGGTGTTGAGTCGCATCCTGACTACACCGAGGGATTGACCGACAGCCAGTTTGTCAACCGCATGATTCTGCGCAATGCCATGATGCGTCATGGATTTGAGCCCATCCCTGAAGAGTGGTGGCACTTCCGCTTGCGCAAAGAGCCCTACCCTAACACTTATTTTACATTTCCTGTTAGATAAGTAATTGTTTAATAGTCCTTTATAGTGATGTGTGCTTGTTAAATCTATAACATCTATCGACATGAACATTATTCGCCCATTAGTATTGATGGTGTTGGGCTTGTTGTTATATCAACCTGTACATGCACAGATTGTTAACATCAAAGACATGGACCAGTTCAATGCCGACAGTATTAGACGTGACTTTGACAATCGTCCATTCTTTGGCCTGTATAAGGACACTTATTTCACGCTGGGCACGGCACTTAACACCAAACCCACACAGTATAACAGTGACGTTAAGTTTCAGGTCAGCATCTCACAGCGCCTTACCCGAAGTGTGTTGCCCTGGCATAGTTATCTATTCCTGTTCTATACGCAGAAGGCCATGTGGAACATCTTCGAGGAGTCGCTTCCTTTTCATGACTTGAACTTCAACCCCGGAATCGGATTGTCGAAGCTGATATTCTCGAAAGGCAAGCTGGTGGGCAAGGCCACTCTGCTTATTGAGCATGAGTCCAACGGACGTGACGGCGAGGCTTCTCGCAGCTGGAACAAGGTGTCGCTTAGTGGGGCGGCCTTTGTCGATCCGCAGCTCATGGTCCATGCTAAATATTGGATTCCCATCATCGATGGCCAGCAGAACAAAGACATTCTCAGGTATAGCGGCATCTATCAGGCCGGTATGCAGTTTGTGTCGAAGAACAAGCGTTGGGTCGTTGACGCCACCCTGGTCAAACGCAAAGGCTGGAACTTGAACTTCAACACCATAATCAATGTGGGCTATCGCATCCGTAAGAATGACAATCAGTTCTTGATGCTGCACTTCTATGACGGATATGGCGAGAATCTGCTGGACTATAATAAGTATCATTGTCGCTTGCGTGTGGGGTTGCTCATTCGACCACAGTTCTTCAGCGACTTCTAATTTGCTTTTAATATAATCCTATGTTAAGAAAAATTGCACTAACGATGCTAGTGCTTGTGTCGGCACTGCTTGCACAAGCGCAACGACTGCAGGTGGTTGACACAGACGGCAACCCCATCGCCTATGTATGCGTGACCACCGAGCATGGAGCTTTGATTGGCTCGACCGGCACCGACGGCTGTTTGGATGACCTGCGTGGTAATGCAGTGATCAACCTGTCGCACATTGCATTTGAAGACATGACCATCAGTGTGTCAGATATTGTTGATGGCCGCATTGTCATGAAGGACGTTGACTTCAATTTGCCTGACATCGAGGTCAAGCCCAAGGAATTGGCCTATGTTCAGACCTACTATCGTCTTATCTACTTCGATGATGACGGCCCCATCTATTACCGTGGTGGTGTGATTGACAACACCTATGAGTTCGCCAAGGAAAAGGCTCAGTCCAAGACTCGCAGCCTTTCAAAAGGTGAAAACGGTCTCATTCGTTTCCTGATTAGTACGATTATAGGACGCTATATCGACAGGCTGGGACAGATTCAAAAAGAGTCAACCTATCAGAAGCTGCTCAGATATCAGGATGAGGGAAAGTTGTCGATTGTTGAAAGCACAGCAGGCCGGCAGATTGTGAGCGACACGGTGAGTGTGCTGGGCTATATCGACACCGATACTGTGGCCCTGCAGCGTACCACATCGTTCGACATGTGGGCCTACAGCAACCACGTTAAAGCTACCAAAGATGCCGCCAAGGCTGCCGCCAAAGGCAAGAAGCCCAAAGAGGCAAAAAAGAGCCCTGAATCAGAAGACTTGTACTACGAGGTCTACCGCATTGACCGTGAGGGGCGTTCGCGCATCGATGACTTTGTGATGCGCCAGCTGCAAATCATAGGACATCGTGAGAGAGACGGCAAACAGTATATGATATTGTTGCAAGCCTATACCACCGACCGCAATTACATCGACAAGAAGGAGTACAAGCAACTGCGGAAGGACAACAAGGTGGACATGGAGATTGACGAGCTGCGGCGCTTTGAGCGCGTAAACAATATCCCCGCTCTGGCGCCTAACATCCAATCGCAAATCGACCGTCTGTTCAGCAAGCAGAGCGGGAAATAAGTTCGCATATGATGAAAACTCATTCTTGAGTCTTTCCCAGCAGAATGTTGACAAGCAGGTTGATGTCGGCCACATCGACCTGCTTGTCGTTTGACAGGTCGGGATTGGTATGGCAGTCAGCAACAGTGGCTTTACCGAGCATCACGTTGATGAGTAGGTTGATGTCAGACACATCGACCTTGCCATCACCCGTCAAGTCGCCATACACGCCATCGGCATGGCGTGTGATGACCAGTGTACGATTCTTGAGATTGAGCGCAAAGTCCCATTCGCCTGCAGCAATCTTGAATGCCGTTTGGCAGCCGTCATCGCTCAGAGGCAGGGGGGTGCCCAGCAGGTCGTTGGTAACCACAAAGTCTTGTGCGGCATCGGCTCCGAATCGATTATCGGCTATTGAATCCCAGTCGGTGGCTTTGCTGGCCAGTCGCTTGGTAAAACTGAAGTAGCTGTAGCCGCTGTTCTGCCCGCGTGTGGTCACTTGTGCGCTATAATGTTCGCCATCGGTGGTCGTCATCATTGTCCCTTTGTTGGCATACCAGCCACCATTGTTGTTGACCTCGCCTAGGATGTAAACCTCGTCGGGGACGGGCAACACCTCTTTCTCTACTGCGCCTAGCAGGCCGTAGAGTGTGTAGTAGCCGCCGTTGACAAAGTCCATGTCCTCGGTCTGTGCTCCACCGCTATTGCCGTCGTTGAACACCAGGTAGTCGGGAGTTGCGCCAGCCGAGGTTTCTCCCCCATCCCAAAGCCATATCTTGTTGCCAGTGGTGGTCGACGTTCCCACTAAAGTCATCTTCGTTCCGTTCCACACTCCCGACCACTGCTTTCCGCTGTTGTCCCATGTGTAGATGCTGGGTGTAGCATATTCGTTGGTCTCAAGGTAGCAATAGACGTGGCCGTCGATGGCGGTCGCCGATGCCGGAATCTCATAGTTGAGATAGGGGGCTACAGCTTCGGTAACATTGGCGAATGAGGTGTAGTCGGGAGCATCGTAGGTGAAGAAGCTAGACGCTGTGACCGACGTGATGTCTTCGGTCTGATTGCCTTCGCCTCCTGTGCCATTGTTAAAGATGACATTGATAGTGCTCTGGTCGAACGTCTTATAGTACCACTTAGCTCCCGCCACATAGCAGAAGGGCAACGTGCGGATCGCTGTTCCGGGCCATGCGCCAGCAATGGGCTCGTTGTTGGTGTCCCAGGCATAGAGGTGCGTACTCGTCTGGTCGGCAGCTTTTATAAAGACAGTGGTACCTGTGGCCGGTGGGGGCGTGGCGGTGAGTGAAGCAGGCACTCCCCCACCCTGCTTGGAACTGTTCTGCCAGTCCAGGCCGGTCGAGACATAGTACTTGTAGTTGGTGCCACTCTGTACCAGTTGAAAGCCAGACGGTGTGCCATTGCCGGTGGCTCCACCCAATTGCAGGTAGACTTTGCCCTTGTTGCCTTGCACCTCAATGATGTAACCTCCGCTCGACGGTTGCTGTACAGTAATGGGGCTTTGGTTGGTAATATGGGCGGCACGTCGCCCTTTAATCATATTGGTTATGGCAGTCTTGTTGTTCTGATAGTGCTTGAGAAACACGCAGGGCGTGCCTGGCAGGGCCAAAATTAACGCATTGGCAGCCGCGATGTGGGCATTGTTGCTCATGCGCGAACTGTTGCCGGTCTGGCCGGTGTCGTGATTGTCGACAAAGGTCACTGCCCAGCGGTTATAGTTCACATCGGCTGCAAGGCCCTTGTTGTCGAGCGCACTGGGGTTGAACGATGAACCATTGAATGCCTCGTTGATGCGATACTTTAAAGCATAATCAAAGGTAGCGCTTTGTATCTGTCCCGCCCAGCGGGTACCTTCGAGCCAAGTGCGTAACAGGTCGGCATTTCCGTCCCAGTATTCACCCACGCTGAAGTAGGGATGAGTCCAGTTGTTGTACTTACCCGTGAACTCAGGCGAATAGCCTTTGGTCATGTCGATGCGATAGCCCACATATCCCAGCTCGTTCTGCAAGAAATCCATGTAGGTTCGCACATTCTGTTGCGTGGTGATGCTGGTGTGGTCCAGGTCGCGTGCGCCGTCAAAGTTTTCGCCTGTGTCGGCGGCTCCGGAGGTTGTGTAGCCATTGAAGTTGCACTCGTCGTTGTTGCAGATTTGCGCATGGTTCACATTGTCCCATTTGACCACATATTTGTGCCCCGTAGTACGCCCTGTCACCGACTCGTCGACAAAGTCAACCCACCCTGTCTTGCCTATCTTGTGGTTGATGACTAAGTCCATGAGCAGTCCCGTGCCGCGTTGACGATAGGCTTCAATCATGTTGCGTAATTGCGACTCGGAACCGAAGCAAGAAGAGTGGTTCAACCAGTACATCGGGCTGTAGCCCATGTTCTGACCTGTGCCTGAAACATCGGTGCGACCTGAGTTGGGCACCCATATCAGATCAAACAATTCGGCCAGTTCATCGGCCTGTTCGGTCATTTGCGCCCACTGTGTGTCGCTATAGCTGTCCCAATAGAAGCCTTGCAGCATTACACCCCCGTAATTGGCGGGCCACCCTTGAGCGACCACAGTCAAAGGTACAACAGCTGCCAGTGCAAGCATGATTCTTTTTAATCTCATTTTTGCTGAAAGTTTTGTATTTCCAACAAAAATAGCGAGATTACCAAAAATCTATAGCAACTCAGATCGACATTTAATGAGAAATAACATCGCAAACGATTGCACAATCGCCTCAGAATGTGAAGTGAAGCGCCAGACGCAGGCCGCCACGCTTAACTCCTGGAGTGTCGCGGTAGGTGAGCCGCCACACATAGTCCAGCCGTAAGAACGTGAGTATATTGTCAAGCCCAACACCTATTTCCATATAGGGCTTGCTGCCCATCTTTTGACATCGTGTGTCGGCAGGGAAAAGAAACACGTCGTTGCTCTTAGCGGGATTGTTGCGATCGCTCAGGCTACCCCAAAGACCGCGGAAGGTGAATACCTCGCGCAGTTTCAGGTGCTTGACCAGTGGGATGCGGTTGAGCAAGGCACCGTTGGCAAAATAGGTAACATCCCACGACAAGTACTGGTCGTTGGCAAACTCCATGACATCCATCAGTGCGTAGCTCTCGTTCTGGATGGTATAAGATAGATTGGCATTGGGCAGCAGCAGGTCGGGATATGGGACTTTGCTCCAAATCTTTCCACCCTTGACAATGATGTCGGTATAGCCGAAGGCCGAGAACCAGAACCGCTTCTGCAAGCCCAATTCTGTCTTGTTCACCTCGTAAAGGCTGCCCATAAACCCTTTGGGCATATAGGTGTGGCTCAGGGTGATGATGGGCGCATCCATGTTGATGGGTATGCGCGCGGTGCGCATTTGGTAGAACTTCTCGCCTGGTGCGTAGCGCAGCGTAACATTGAATCCCGCCTCATGATAGCTATGGCGAACGGTACTGTCGGGCATGATGAAATGAAGATATCGCGAGCTCTCGCGGACTAGGTGCTCAAAGCCCACCGATATCGAGAAATGGTTCAACGTTTCGAGTTTCCACTCGAGCAGCGTCTGCCGGCGATAGATCATTTTGTTGTCGGACTGTCGCTTGAGGGCGAGGAACATGTTGTCGCTGTTGGTGTACAGGTAGTGCTGGCCCAGTCGGTCAACGTCGTAGGTGTGCCGTAGTTTGATGCTGTGGATGGGAAATTCCTGGTCCAGCTCCTTTTTCTCGTTAATTGAATACTCGACCTGTCCGCTATACTTCCATTTGCGGTCTTTGGTGCCGTAGGCAGCATAAGCTCGCACAAACCAGTGTCGGTCGAGCTTGACGGTACTCATCCCACCCAGTCGCAGACGCAATCCCTCGAGTGAGTTGCCGCTTATGGTGGTGTTCAGTGGCCCAAAGTCCCACTTGCTGTTGGCTCCTGTTGGCACATAACCTTTGACCAAGGCTACAATCACTTTCTCTGTCCAGTAGAACATCTTGCTTTGCCTTAAGCGAGCCAGCATCTGGCGCATTGAGTTTTCGTCGGTCTTCATCACCAACGGACGGTTACCGGCCCAGAAAGCGTCGGGCATTTTATCGGCATCGGGCATCACTGTCTGCTCGCCCTTTAGATCAAATACTGTCATGTCGTTGGGGGCGGCAAACGAGAATGCCGTGTAGGCCGCCTCGCGGCGGGCAAACAGTCCTGGTCCCTTGAGTATGCTGAACTCAATTTCCATGTCGTCACGCACCTTGAGCCTAGCCCCACCGGCCGCACGTTCAAAGTCCTGCTCGATATACACACGATCCACATAGTTGAGGTTGATGTGGCTCGGCACATTGAGCTTAACCTTTTTAATAAAAAGCGTGGAGTCGTTTTCAATGACATATATCCGGCCCAAGAAGCCGAATGTCTCACTGACAAACGGTGTGAACGACAATTCAATGCACTGTTCTCCGTCCACCATCAGGGTGTCGGACAGATAGTACTTGTAGAAGTCTGGTCCGATGGTTGACAAAGGACTGACAAAACGGTTGGTCAGGAATGTCACATCGTTGGCAAAGATGTCGACCTCCTGAAACCAGTCATCCATCAGACGTTTCACACCCGACTGGGTATCGAGCTGGCTGTCGAGGCCCGCATTTTTCTGACCGATAATCAGCTCCTTGTGCGTCTTAGGGCGGTTGCGGTAGTACTCATGCGACAACTGCTCTTTGATGGCGATGGGCAACACACGTTTGCCGGTAACGGTCGAGGTGTCGGCATAGTCGGCCAGAAAAGCAAATCGGCGCAGCAGCAGGTTCTTGTCCTTAACTTTGTCAAAGTCGTTGAATCCATACATCATGCGCTCATATCGCTTATGGCTATAAAAAGGCTCATCGGTGGGTGCCCCTTGGTTCTTAAGCGCCATCAGTCGTTTGGCCAACGCTACGGCCGGATTATCTTTCTTGCTATATTTCTCCTTTGTTCGCTTGACCACCACCTCGTCGAGCGCCACTGCCTGCGACACTAAGTCAACAACTACCACCGATTGGTATTGACGTAAGGCTATATTCTTGGGTTTGTAGCCCATGGCTGTGACTCGCAGCACAGCCACCGAAGTGGCACTGTTGATCTGGAACCCCCCATGGTCCCCTGCCGTCACTCCCTCGTCGGTTCCCAGCAGGGCAATGGAAGCAAACGGAATGGGCTCGCGCGTGAGCGAGTCGCGCACATAGCCGGCGATTTGCGTCTGCGCATGCAGCGAAATCATACTGCAGACCATGATAGAAATGATGATAACAAAGTGTTTCACGGTGCAAATATACTAAACAGTGGTCAATCTGCTTGCGTTTTTAGCCATTTTTCACTACCTTTGCCAAAAAATAGCACTATATGCCCACCGAAATTGAACATAAGTATCTGGTCAAGAACGATGAGTTTGTTGCTCGAACCACCAGTAAAGTCCACATCCGTCAGGGTTATCTGTCGCGCGACAAGCACCGCACCGTCAGGGTGCGCATCGCAGGGTGTCAAGCCTTTGTCACCATCAAAGGGGTCGGCAACGGGCTGTCGCGCCCAGAATTTGAGTACGAGATTCCTCTGCCCGATGGCGAGCAGCTATTGAGCATGTGCCTGGACTTTGTAATCGACAAGACGCGCCACATAGTTGTCGACCACGGCAACCGTTGGGAGGTCGACGTCTATCATGGCCGACTACAGGGACTAATGACAGCCGAACTCGAAGTGCCCGACGAGGACTACACCTATCCCCTACCCGACTTTGTGGGCACCGAGGTCACAGGCCAGGCCCGTTACAGCAACGCCGCATTGAGCCAGCTCGAACGTATAACCGACACCATCTAGAACTTCAGGTAGAAGTCGTGGCATAGTGTACGGTACTGTGCAGTGTACTCTCCGCCGTCGGTCAGGATGAGGGTGTCGCGGCACGTTGGGCAAGGTTGTTTGCTCCACTGCCACAGCAGCCGTTTGGCGACTGTGCCGTCGACCGAATGGACTGCGGTGAACCGCCACAGGTGCAGCCCGGCAAAGGTGGCCGCGGCTGTGACGGCATCGCGTGCCTGAGTTGGTGTGATGAGTGCTATGCTACCGCTGGCCGACAGTAGCCGCGAGGCCGACAGCATGAGTTGGTCGAAACTCAGTAGATGGGTGTGGCGAGCAGCGGCGCGTACCACTGTTGGTGGCATGACATCTTCTTGATAGAATGGAGGATTGGTGACAATGACATCGTAGGGGTGGGGACGGCTATAGTCGTTGATGTCAGCACGATAGGCATTGAGGCGTGCGGCCCAGGGTGAACTGGCAAAATTGTTATTGGCCTGCACCACTGATGCCGCATCGATGTCAATTGCATCAATGTGGCTATCGTCGCTGGTGCGCTGTGCGGCCATCAGCGCAATGACCCCACACCCCGTGCCTACATCCAGCACATGTATAGCTCCGCCTATGTCTGCCCAGGCTCCGATGAGCACAGCATCTGTACCCACCTTCATCGACGAGTTGTCGTGCTCGACCGAAAATCGCTTGAATCGAAACATGGTGCAAAGGTTGTAAAAAATGCACAATACACAATACGCAATACCCATTTATTTTTTGTGGCATTGTGTTTTTTAACAATTAAATGCACAATAGTATCTATTCAGCGATTGCGTCGGAGACGCTAAAATCGGGTCTTCGGCCCGCTCTGCATCTTCGATGCACAGGGGTTTAGAGGAGATTCTTCTGAATCGGTGAATAGTTACGCACAATACAGTCAGGCGGCAACCATTCAGCGGTTTCCGTCCATGTTCAAATGTACACTGTATGTTGCGATTTGCTCAGCTGTAGCCTGTTGAGCAGTTGTTAGTATTTGTCGTTAAAGTTGGATGAAAGATAACAGATTGAAACCACAAACAATTCGCATCAAGCAAAACCAACCAAAATTCATGCTAAAAATCTTAAAAAATGCTATTAATGTGGTTGCCATTGTGCAAATGTGGGCTATTTTGAGTACCTTTGCAAAATATTTGAAAAAATCATTGAAATATATATATTAACAAGTATTTATGAAGACTATCTACACTTTCGGCAACGGCCAAGCAGAAGGTCGTGCTGACATGCGTGATCTGTTGGGTGGCAAGGGAGCTAACCTAGCGGAAATGAACTTGATTGGTGTGCCCGTTCCTCCGGGTTTTACCATTACTACCGACATGTGCCGCCTGTATAACGAGCAAGGCCGTGACGCAGTTGTCAACCTGATTAAAGACGATGTCAAGAAGGCTATCGAACACATCGAGAGCCTGACTGGAAATAAATTTAACGACCCGACCAACCCTCAGTTGGTTTCGGTTCGCTCGGGTGCTCCGGTGTCGATGCCCGGCATGATGGACACCGTGCTGAACCTGGGTATTAACGATGCTGTGGCCGAGACATTGGCACAGAAGTCGGGCAATCCACGCTTTGCCTGGGACAGCTACCGCCGTTTTGTGCAGATGTATGGCGACGTTGTGCTGGGCATGAAGCCCCAGAGCAAGCAGGACAAGGACCCGTTTGAGGTCATCATCGAGGAGGTCAAGGAACGCAAGGGCGTGAAGCTTGACACCGAGCTTGATGTGGACGACCTCAAGGAGCTTGTCATCAAGTTCAAGGCAGCCGTCAAGGCCAGCACCGGCAAGGACTTCCCGACCGATGCATGGGACCAGCTGTGGGGAGCCATCTATGCTGTGTTTGACAGTTGGAACAACGAGCGCGCTATCCTGTACCGTCGCATGAACCGCATCCCCGCGCACTATGGTACTGCCGTCAACGTGCAGGCGATGGTCTACGGCAACATGGGTGAGACCAGCGCCACGGGCGTTGCCTTCACGCGCGACGCCGCTACCGGCGAGGACATCTTCAACGGTGAGTATCTGATCAACGCCCAGGGCGAGGACGTTGTGGCTGGTGTGCGCACACCGCAGCAAATCACCACCGAGGGCAGCCGTCGCTGGGCAGCACTGCAGGGCATCAGCGAGGACGTGCGTGCCGCACGCTTCCCCTCGCTCGAGGAGTCGATGCCTGAGTGCGCCGCCGAGCTGATTGCTACCCAGCAGAAGCTCGAGGACCACTACCACGACATGCAGGACCTTGAGTTCACCATCCAGAGCGGCAAGCTGTGGCTGCTGCAGACGCGCAACGGCAAGCGCACCGGAGCCGCCATGGTCAAGATTGCCATGGACCTGCTGCGCGAAGGCGTGATCGATGAGAAGACCGTGATCAAGCGTATGGAGCCCAACAAGCTCAATGAGCTGCTGCACCCGGTGTTTGACAAGGCCGCCGTCAAGAGCGCCCAAGTCATGGCCAAGGGTCTGCCCGCCAGCCCCGGTGCGGCAACAGGTCAAATCGTGTTCTTTGCCGACGATGCCGAAGCATGGGCCGAGCGCAAGAAGAAAGTCATCATGGTGCGCATTGAGACCTCGCCCGAGGATCTGCGTGGCATGAACGTGGCTCAAGGCATCCTCACTGCACGTGGTGGCATGACATCGCACGCCGCAGTCGTGGCACGCGGCATGGGCAAGTGCTGTGTGTCGGGCGCCGGCACCATTCAGGTCGACTACAAGGCCCGCACTGTCGAGATGAACGGCAAGACCTATAAGGAGGGCGACTGGATCTCAATCAACGGCACAACCGGCGAGGTCTATGACGGCCCGGTGGCAACTGTTGATCCCGATCTGGGCGGCGACTATGCCGCAGTGATGGCTCTGGCCGAGAAATACAGCAAGATGGACGTCTACACCAACGCCGACACTCCGCGCGACGCCAAGAAGGCTCGCGAGCTGGGTGCCCACGGCATCGGTCTGTGCCGCACTGAGCACATGTTCTTTGAGCCGGAGCGCATCGCTGCCTTCCGCGAGATGATCTGCTCCGACACCGCTGAGGAGCGGGAAGTGGCGCTGAACAAGATTCTGCCGTATCAGCAGAGCGACTTTGAGAAGCTCTACGAAGCGCTCGAAGGCTGCCCCGTCTGCATCCGCTTCCTGGATCCGCCGCTGCATGAGTTCGTTCCCACCACCGAGGAAGAAATCGCTCAGCTGGCCAAGACC
>JAFUVK010000055.1 GCA_017477555.1 Muribaculaceae bacterium | reverse complement strand
TAGTCCCACTCGCGGCTGTAGGCGCTGGCGCCACCCACAATCAACTTCGGGTGCTCGCGCAGAGCCACTTCCTCCATCATGTCGTAGTCCACCTCGTTGGTGTCGGGGCGAACGTTGTACTCGCACTGCTGGAACACCAGACCCGAGAAGTTCACTGGGCTGCCATGCGACAGGTGGCCGCCATGAGCCAGGTTCAGACCCATGAACTTGTCACCGGGCTTGAGGCAAGCCATGAACACGGCCATGTTGGCCTGTGCGCCCGAGTGGGGCTGCACGTTGGCATACTCGGCACCAAACAGTTGCTTGATGCGCTCGATGGCCAAGTTCTCAGCCTCGTCGACGCACTGGCAACCGCCATAATAGCGGTGGCCGGGATAACCCTCGGCATATTTGTTGGTCAGGCAGCTGCTCATGGCTTGCATCACCTGCTCGCTCACGAAGTTCTCGCTGGCGATCAGCTCGATGCCGTGCAATTGGCGCTGATGCTCTTTCTCGATGATGTCAAACAATACTTTGTCTCTTTCCATGTCTTGTGATTATGTTATTAAAAGGTTGAATTTCCAAAATCAGCCGCAAAGGTACAAATTAATTGAGAATTAATTATTAAGAATTAAGAATAATTTATTCCATTTATCTCTCTTTTCGCTTGCGCACCGTCCAGCCGAAGTGGCCTAGTGCTTCGCCCAGGGTGTAATACTGGCCGTGGCAGTAGGTGATCAGGTCGGCGCGCTGCAGGTCCAGTCGGCCAGTGTCGGGGTCCAGGTACTCGTCGTCGACGATGACGTTGAGCACTTGGGCGATGAACATGTCGTGGCTGCCCAGCCGCAGGATGTCGCACACCTGGCACTCCAGGCTCACTGGGGCTTCTTTAATATAAGGTGAGCAAACGGTCACCCCCTTGACGGGCGTGAGCCCCATCTCGGCCCACTTGTCGCAGTCGCGTCCGCTGCGCACACCGCACCAGTCGGTGGCGCGGGCCAGCCGGCGGTTGGTCAGGTTGAGCGTGAACGCCAGGTCGCGCTCAATCAGGTGATGGCTGTGTCGCTCGGGGCGAATGGACACATAGCACATCACTGGGTCGCTGCACAGTGTGCCCGTCCACGCGGCGGTGAGCATGTTGTAGTCGGCGGGCTCCCGTCCACAGCTCACCAGCAGTGCCGGCAGCGGATAAATCATGTTGCCCGGTCTCCAGTTCTGTTTCATAGCGGCAAAGGTACTGAAAATCTTGGTAAAATGGCGCAAAAATGAAAAAAAGTAGGGATTTCTTGCTCATGTCTCCACTTTTAATCGTAATTTTGCACTTTATTACCAATATTGTGTAATAACTACAGGTAGACGGTTGTCGCTCGCAGCGACTACTGACAACTAAAAACTAGAAACTAACCACTCAACTATGGGTACGAAGAATATGAAGAAAGCACAACGGGCACGACACAATGCCAAGATTGTGAAACGAATGTGGATGATCTTTGGCGGCGTGGCGGCGCTGCTGCTGTTGCTCTTTATCCTGATTTACAATGGCGTCATCGGCTATATGCCCGAAATCGACCAGCTGAAGAACCCCACCGACAAGTTCGCCTCGACCATCTATGCCGCTGGGGGCGAAGAGATGGGACGATACTATCGAAGCAAGGGAAACCGGGTGTATGTCGACTTCGACCAACTCTCGCCCCACCTGCACGACGCGCTGGTGGCCACCGAGGACGCACGATTCGAAGAGCACTCGGGCATCGATGTCAGGGCCATTGGACGAGCCATCGTCAAGCGTGTGATCATGGGGCAGAAGAGTGCTGGCGGAGGATCGACCATCACCCAGCAGCTGGCCAAGCAGCTCTACTCGCCCGAGTCGAGCAACATCTTTGAGCGAGCCTTGCAGAAACCCATCGAGTGGGTCATCGCCGTCAAGCTCGAGCGATATTACACCAAGGACGAAATCATCAAGATGTACTTCAACCAGTTCGACTTCCTGAACAATGCCGTGGGCATCAAGACGGCAGCCATGGTCTACTTTGGCAAAGACCCGTCGCAGCTCAACCTGCAGGAGTCGGCCACGCTGGTGGGCATGTGCAAGAACCCCAGCTACTACAACCCGCTGAGACACAGTGAGCGAACACGCGAGCGCCGCAACGTGGTCATCGACCAGATGGTCAAGGAGGGTTACATCAGTCAGGCCGACGGAGAGGCGGTAAAGCAGACCCCTTTGGTGCTCAACTACCACAAGGTGGACCACAACGACGGACTGGCACCCTACTTCCGCGAGGAGCTGCGCCGTGTGATGACGGCCAAGAAACCTGACCCCAAGAACTATCCCTCGTGGAACCATCAGGCCTATGTCGATGACTCGACGGCATGGGAGGTCAATCCCCTCTATGGTTGGTGCAACAAGAACACCAAGGCCGATGGCTCGCACTATGACATCTATAGCGACGGACTCAAAATCTACACCACTATCGACGAGCGTATGCAGGGCTATGCCGAGAAGGCCGTAAAGCAGCACATGAGCAAGACACTGCAGCCGGCATTCCTGCGCGAGCGTGGAGGCACCAAGAATCCCTATACCAACAACCGCGCCGAGCTAAGCGCAGCGGCCAAGCAGTCGCTCATCAACAATGCCATCAAGCGCAGCGAGCGCTACCGCGTGCTCAAGAAGCAGGGCATGAGCGAGAACGAGATCATGAGCAATTTCCGCCAGCCGGTGCAGATGAAGCTCTTCAGCTACGATGGCGACTACGAGACCACCATGACACCCTACGACTCGCTGCTCTACACCAAGTCGTTCTTGCGCTGCGCCATGATGTCGATGGACCCCGTCACAGGCCACGTCAAGGCCTATGTGGGAGGGCCTGACTTCCGGTTCTTCAAGTACGATATGGTGTCGACCGGGCGACGTCAGATTGGGTCGACCGTCAAGCCGTTTGTCTACTCCAAGGCCATCAACGACTTTGGCCTGACCCCCTGCTCGATGCGACCGGGTGGAGCACCCAACATACACTGGTATAATGAACTCTGGAACCCCAAGGGTGTGGGAGGAACGATGTCGCTCAAGCAAGCGTTGACACACTCCACCAACTCTATCTCGGCAGGATTTATGCGAGGCACGAGGCCCAACTGGATTGAGGAGCGAGGCTACCCGGTGTACTCGCCGTCGGAGCTGGCCAAGTGGATGCACAGCTTCGGTATCACCAGTTATCTCGAACCGGTGCCGTCGCTGAGTCTGGGAATCAGCGAGATTACCGTGCGAGAGATGGTGGCGGCCTACTCGGCGTTTGCCAACGGAGGCATGCGTGTTGAGCCCATCTATGTGACACGCATCACCGACAACAAGGGCAACGTCGTGGCCGAGTTCAATGCACAGCAGACCGAAATCATGAGCGAAGACACCTACCTCAAGATGTTGTCGATGCTCATGAGCGTGGTGGACCATGGTACCGGTGCGCGGCTGCGCTCGCAGTATGGCATCAAGGCCGAGATGGGAGGAAAGACGGGTACCACCAACTTCAACAGCGACGGCTGGTTCATGGGCTTTACCCCCGAGCTGGTAACCGGTGTGTGGGTTGGAGGCGAGGAGCGGTACATACACTTTGTGAGCACGGCCATGGGACAGGGCGCCGAGGCGGCGCTGCCCATTCTCGGACTGTTCATGAAGAGCGTCTATGCCGATAGTCAGCTGCCCTACAACCAGTCCACCAAGTTTGTCTTCCCCAAGGACTTCAGCGAATGCGGCGATGAACTGGGACCCATCAGCTATGGCGGTGGTAGGCATCGCGGCAGCAGTGGCGGCGGTGGTGGCGGTGGCCATGACGATGTGGTGGAGGGTATCTTCGACTAGGATACAATCAAGACAAAAGGGCATAAGGACAACATCATGTTGCCTTATGTTCTTTTTTTTAATCATTCATCACACACCATGACTGCAAGGCTCGTTGCTATTATCACTATCCTCTGTTGCCTGGTGCTGGAAGCATCGGGGCAGGGCGTGGACTATGATGCCAAGATGCGACAGGCCGGGCTGGTCGATCTGGCCGAACTGGGGCAGGGCATCATCGTTGACCTCAAGTATGCCTCGTCCCACAATTTCACGGGCAAGAACATGTATGGCGGTTTCAGCCGTGCCTATCTCGTCGAGCCTGCGGCACGGGCTTTGCGCAAGGCACTCAAGCAGTTGCAAGAAGTCAATCCACATCTGGGTTTTATCATCTACGACGCGGCGCGGCCCATCAGTGTGCAGCGGCAGATGTGGAACGCCGTGCGGGGCAAGCCGGGAAGGCGATATGTGGCGCCGCCATACCACGGCGGGCCGCACAACTATGGTGTGGCACTCGACATCAGTCTCACCTACATGGGCATTCCGTTGGACATGGGCACTCCCTTCGACACGTTCACCGACGACGCGCACATCACTGCCGAGAACTATCTCGTCAAGAAAGGACGCATCAGCCGCCATGCCATGAAGGCCCGACGGCTGATGCGCAAGGTGCTCACCGACAATGGCTTTCTTACCTATAGTCGCGAATGGTGGCACTTCGAGTATGTGCGGGTCGGTAAGGCGCGGCACCGTTTCGCCCTGCTCAATTTCTAGCCTATAGCCTGCAGCCGCTGCTTGAGGATGTCGACACCGGCCACGGCGGTAGCCTGGATAGGCTCCAACCCGGCCATTTGGCCGGCTTCTACTTCGACGGGGTCGATGAGAAAGCCTGGCACCCCACGAGGCACTGATCGCAGCAGATTGGCCGCTGGATACACTACCAGCGATGTGCCGATGACCACAAAGATGTCGGATTCTTGAACAAGTTTGGCGGCCGCTTGGATGTTGGGTACACTTTCGCCAAAGAACACGATGTAGGGGCGCAGCTGCGACCCGTCGGCGGCTTTGTCGCCCAGGCTGATGGGCTGGTCGAGCGCGCGCTCGGTGATGCAACGTGGGTCGTTGGGGTTCATCGACCCGGTGACCTTGGTCAGCTCGCCGTGCAAGTGTAGCACATGGGTCGACCCGGCTCGCTCGTGAAGGTCGTCGACGTTCTGCGTGATGATGCTCACGCGGTAGGCGCGCTCCAGTTCGGCCAGCACGTGGTGGGCATGGTTGGGCTTGACGGTAGCCAGCTGACGGCGGCGGGCGTTGTAAAAGTCGAGCACGCGCTCGCGGTTGCGCCGATATCCCTGTAGGCTGGCCAGCTCCATCACGTCATATTGCTGCCACAGGCCGTCGGAGTCGCGGAAGGTCGCCAGACCGCTCTCGGCCGAGATGCCGGCTCCGGTCAGTATTACTAAGTGCTTCATGTCGCTTGAGGATTTGATGGGGGTAGCTTATAGTGGATCGACATCGTAGTACAGGCGCACCGACTTCATGCGGGTGTCCAGCTCGAGCATCTGCTCGTAGAGCTGTCGCAGGATGGTCTTGACCTTGCTCATGGAGGCCTGTGTCTCAATTTTCATCACCAACTGACGGATAAACAGGTTCTGCACGCGACCTACCATAGGGCGTTCGGGACCCAGCACGCGACTGCCGAAGGTCTGCCGAAGCAGCGTGGCGTAGCGCACCGACAGCTCGCCCAGCAGCGCGTCGTCGCGGTGCTTGAGGTAGATGTTGATCAGCCGCACAAACGGAGGGTAGCGGAAGCGCTCACGCTCGGCCAGCTCATGCCGGTAGAAGCCCTCGTAGTCGTGGCGCTCCACAAAGCCGATGACCGGGTGGCTGGGGTCGCTGGTCTGCAAGATGACCAGCCCGCGCTTGTGGGCGCGACCGGCGCGCCCGGCCACCTGTTCGAGCATGTCGAAGGCGCGCTCGTGCGAGCGGTAGTCAGGAAAGCTGATCATCGTGTCGGCATTGAGCACACCCACACGGCTCACGCGGTCGAAGTCCAGCCCCTTGGTCACCATCTGAGTGCCCACCAGAATGTGGGTCTTGTGGGCCGAGAACTCATCGATGATGCGGTCGTAGCTCGACTTGCTGCGTGTGGTGTCCAGGTCCATACGAGAGATTTTCTCGTCGGGAAACACGCGCTCCACCTCGTCCTCGATGCGCTCGGTGCCATAGCCCACTATCTCGATGCCGGGCAACTGGCAGGCCGGACAGGTGGTGGGCAGGTTGATGGTGTACCCGCAGTAGTGGCACGACAGCGAGTGAGTGTACTTGTGGTAGGTGAGCGACACGTCGCAGTTCTCGCACTTGGGCACCGAACCGCACTCCTTGCAGCGCACCATCGGCGCATAGCCTCGGCGGTTCTGGAACAGAATCACCTGCTCGCCCGATTTCAGCGCGTGGCGGCAGTCGTCGATGAGCTCCTGCGAGAACATGCCGTGCATCTCGCGCTTGCGGCGAGCTTGCTTGGTGTCGATGACCTTGACCTGTGGCATCTCGATGCCCTCGTAGCGAGTGAGCAGCTGCACCAACCCATACTGTCCGTTCTGCGCGCGGTAGTACACGCCGATGTCGGGTGTGGCACTGCCCAGCAGGGTCTTGGCTCCGTGCATCTGCGCCAGCACGATGGCGGCGTTGCGGCCGTTGTAGCGCGGAGCGGGGTCTTGTTGCTTGTAGCTTGTGTCATGCTCTTCGTCCACAATCACCAGACCCAGCTGAGCATAGGGCAAAAACACTGCCGAACGCACGCCTATCACCACACAGGGGTCGTTGCTGGTGAGCAGTTTGCGCCAGATGTCGACACGCTCGTTGTCACTGAACTTGCTGTGATAGATGAGCAGTCGGTCGCCAAACACTGCTTTCAGTCGCCGGGTCAGCTGCGTGGTCAATGCTATCTCGGGAACGAGATACAGCACTTGCTGCCCCAGCGACAGGGCATCTTTGATCAGATGCATATAGATGCTGGTCTTGCCGCTGCTGGTCACACCGTGCAGTAGCGTGATGGCTTTCTGGCGGAAGCACTCGTGCACCTCGGTGTAGGCGCGGCGCTGCTCGGCACTGAGCACGGGTGGGTCGCTCAGCTTGTTGCCCAGTACGGCAAAGCGGTTGATGGCTTTCTTGTAGGTCTCGAAGATGCCGCGCTGAATGGCCGCGCTGAGCACTGCCTGGCTCACGTCGGCGCGGCGCAGCAGAGCCTCCTTGCTCACCTCTTGAGGCTCGTCGCGGCCCATCCAGCGCGATAGGTCCAGATAGGCCATGAGCAGCTGCTCTTGCTTGGGAGCGCGCTGCACCAGGTCGAAGCACTCGTGGATGCGTGCCTCGTCGCCATGCGCGCACTTTAGGCGTACACAGGTCTCGGTCTTGGGGCGATAATTGTCCACCACATGCTCGCTCACGCGGATGGCCTCGCGCTCAATCAGACGGCTCACCGTGTGCTCCACGTTCTTGAAGCCGGTGGCGTTGGCCAACTCGGTGATCTGCACACGGCCGCGCTGCGAGGCGAAGTCTAGCACCACCTTCTCGCGGTCGCTCAGCGTGCCGGCCACCTCCTCCTCAAAGTCGGGGTTCACGCTGATGTAGGTCTCGCTCTCAACCTTCAGCCCGCTGGGAAGTGCGGCCTTGTACACCTCGCCCGGCGAGCACAGGTAGTAGTCGGCAATCCAGTCCCAGAACTTGAGCTGCGGATGTCGCACGATGGGTTTGTCATCGAGCAAGCTTAGTATCTCCTTCACATCGTAGCCCTGCGGAGCACGGTCGTGCAGCATCACCACGATGGCGGTGTAGATTTTCTTGCGTCCAAAAGGCACCAGCACACGGCTGCCCACCTGCGGCGACAGGTGTGGCGGGATGCGGTAAGTGTAAGTCCCGGGTATCGACAGTGGCAACAAGGCCTCGGCAAATTGTGGCATCTATTTTAATAATAACGAATATAATAACGAATAATGATAGTCGGCAGGGCAGTCCTCTACCCGTCAGCTATGCCGAGCCGTCGGCCCGGTAAATCTCCCACTCGCGGCGGGCGGTGGCGGGCCAGCTCATGCCGGGCGGAGTTGCCTGCGTAACATGGCCACACAGCATCTCCACGGCACGGCGCGACACGTGCTCGACCAGCTCGTCATCGAGCGGAAAAGCATTGTCCGGGCCAATCACCTCGGGAAGGCCCTGCGCGTCCGAGCCCACCACATGGGCACCGCACTGCAGAGCCTCGACGGCAACCAGCCCAAAGCCCTCCTTCTGGCTGGGCAGCACCAGCACGTCGATGCAGTTCATCCAATCGGGCATCTGCGAGTGTGGCACATTGCCGGGAATCAAGCACGGAATGCCGCGCTCGCGCATCAGCAGCTCAACCTGGCCGCGAAGCGGGCCGTCGCCCACTGCCACAAAGTGCAGTGGATGTGGATATAGCCGTGATACCTCATCGAATATGTCGTCTAGCACCGTCACATTTTTCACCGCCTCCATACGCCCCACAAAGCCCACGACACGCTCCTCGGGGGCGATGCCCCGAGCGGCCTTGAGGCGGCGGCGCGTCGCCTCGTCGTAGCGTCGGAAGGCCGTAGAAGCGCCGTTGTACAGGACTTCGCCCACAAAGCGGTCGGTCAGTGTCGCGCGGGCATACCGCTCCAGTCCATGGCTGACGAAGAAATTGCATGTGGCATGCTCCAGCAGCTCGATGGTGGTCTGGCGATAGACTGGGTCGCGTGGTGGGTCGGTGTAGATGCTGGCCCCGTGCCAGGTGATATAGTGCGGCATGCCGTAGCGGCGGCTCGCCATGGCTGCGGCGGTGCCGGCGATGCGGTCATGCGCGCTGAGCAGGTCGTAACCCCGCAGCTCGTCGGCCAGATGCGACAGCCACCGGCGGTAGAACCATGCCGGCCGATGCAGTACCTTGTGCAGAAAGGTGTCGGCCAGCCTGTGGCGGTACCAGTGCATCCGCACATCGACCATGTCGATGTGCGCTACCGCCGGGCGGTCGGCTATGCGCGGCGTGCCGTGCAGCCAGCGGTTCAGGCCGCGGTCATAGCCCTCAATCATGTGCACGTCAATCTCACACGCTTGCGCAATCTCGCGCAAGTGCTTAACCCGCTGCATCACCGCGTTGAACACGCCCTTCTGCTCGTGCAGCCGCCCCTCGAATATCACGGCTATCCGCTTCATCGAGGGCAAAGTTAGTTCTTTTTGCCGGAATAGTCAAAAAAAAGGGGC
>JAFUVK010000021.1 GCA_017477555.1 Muribaculaceae bacterium | reverse complement strand
TCAGGCCGAACAGGGTGGAACCGCGTCATGCGCATGGGAGGGACGCTTGGTTGTCTGCCGCTCTTTCAGGCACCGGGGTTGCGCTGTCGCTTCACCCCGGCCTGTGGTCTGCCAGCCCTTCGGGCTTGCTGTTGGGCAGTAATTATCCATTGTTGTGCAATGAGAAAGGAGGGGAGTTGATTGCACACTCTAGCAATCGCCTCACAATCAACCCGAATAATCGGTGAGTAGTTACCGCACAAATTTTTATCCATAAAAAACGTTAAATCGCAATGATGTCTTTGCCATGACATATTTAGTGTGTAAATTTGCACGTATTTTTTAGGAGCGATATAAGCCTAGATTAAAGACGTTTAATAACTATTATGCTAGATAAATGAAAAAGTTTTACTTAACATTCTGCGCCATGCTCTTCAGCATGGCAACAGGTGTGTGGGGGCAAGTCAGCCTTACCAGCAATTTCTATGGACAGGGCTATTATCGTATCATCAATCTCAATACAGCCCGGATGATTGAGGTGGTGGGCGATGTGGTACCCTCAGGCTCTGAAATCATGAAGTCGGTCAACATGAAGTCGTTTAACCCTGCTCAGATGCACGACATCACGTCGTCGGCTGGGTCGGTCATCGCCATCAGGCCCACCAAGTCGACCAGCGAGTTTGACGGCACTTGGGACATGAACGGGCAGGGAGTGGGTACCTATTACTTGACCGCGAACAACGACCTGGTGCAGCAGCTCATCGGCATGGTGGCCGGAGGAAATGTACCCCCCAATTCGGGTGTGGGCGTACGCATAGTCGAGTCGATGGACTTCGGGCAAGGCTACAGTATTGCAGGCAACACATTGTACGGAAAAGCATATACGGCGCATATCGACCTCTGGGACATCGCGCCCTACATGTCGTTTCACGGAACGCGAAGGGCCTACTTCTGCGACAACAACGGAAGCGGAACAGGAGGATATACCGACCTGAAGAACTTTGCGCTATACGCCAACCTGTCGGGGACTCCCTCGGCCACGCTCCCCATGAAGACCAACTGGCTCATTGTCCCCATGGAGTCGAGCTTTAACTACTACACGCCCACCTACAGCAATGCCGCCGGCACCGCCTATGTGCATGCCGACGGGCGCAACTGGGCCACGGTCTATGTCGACTTCCCGTTCATGCTGCCCGATGGGGCTGTGGCCTATACCATGGACGAGAATCAGCTGCTCACGCCCATCGACATGACCCAATACGACTACATCCCCAGCCGGGCAAAGGTGATGCTGAGCTGGCCGGCAACGAGTGCCACCGACGAGCTGCACATTGTGCCCGGATACCTCACCGCCAGCCAGTTGGCGCAGTGTGAGGCGCAGCGCCAGCAGCGATACAACGAGATTGCTGTGAGTGAGGTGCCTGAGGCCACGGCGATGACAATTAAGAATATGCTTGTCGGTGCCTTGGGCAGTGAACAGGCTTTCTACCGGTTTATCTTTGACGATGATAACTACTCGGGCACACCTACTGATGCCGAGGTGCTGAATGCCATCAGGATGAAGTTCTCGAAACTGGATGACATCAATCGCGATATGCAGCAATTGATTCAGAATATCATCAACAACAATAATAACAGTGATTATCTGAATTGTTTGAACTGGTATGACGAAACAGATCAGGACAGAGCAAGTAAGGCTGCCATCATTGCACTTTATATTCAGTTCTTCGGAGAAAACGTGACAGAGAGCCAAAAGGACAATACCGAGATGTTTATGTATCGCATCATGCTCGAAATCAATGACTCCTACCTGCAAGCGCGATACGACCAGGCATACAATGGGACCTACGGCCAGGCCTACGAGGCAGCCATTTCCAAGGAGGAGGCCTATCGCGAACAGCTCAACAAGAACAGCGGACTCTACTGGTGCGGTGACTTCTTTGCTTTCAGCGAGGGATTCAGCACACAAGAGGGCAATGCTCCGGCAACCGCCGATGCCAATTCGCTGACAACCATCGACAATGACGAGGCTTCGTTTGAAGAAACAATCCCCGCTTGGCAAGGTAACTCGCTCTACGCCAATAAACTGTGGCACACCCTCCAGTGGATTGTCAATGACGGAACACCCGGTCAGACCTATACTGTTAGTGATAACCTCCATGTGGTGTATGCATATTGGCTTGGAGTTAATAATGAGCCTGTTCATATCTTTGCAAAAGATGACAATAATTACCGTGAATCTTCAAGGAGTGTTAACGCTGAAGGAATAATTGATTATATGCAAGTCGACTACTTTAATACTTCAGGCCGTACTATACGTGGACACGAGACGTTCTCTGACCAAAGCAATTGGGTGGAGATTTTAGTGCCAATCAACACACTGATTGCTGCCAGTAATGACTTGGCTGCCGATGCCGAGAATTATTATGACGATACAGAGACAATGCCTGAGAAGATTATGGACAAGCACTATGTACTGTCGGCGGTTAAAGGAGTTTTGCAGGATAGGAACAATCCGGTGTTAGAGATGTCTGTTGCTCCCGGTGTGAATGTGAACAATGATGATGAGGTAAAGGTTAACACGTTTGTTGCGGCTAACTTCTATGAGGATGAAGTTCAGAAAGGCTGCTTTTTCATTAAGCCAAAGTCACAAGAGGTAGCGTTCTTGGCATGGAGCGTATGGAATGGAGAGGCTTTTGTCATGCCTGCGAGAGCTAATGACGGTTCGGTCAATGCCCGGGGGCTGGATGGTGGAGTCAAAGTGAACCTTGAACTAACCGAAGGCGATGCCAATTTTGCAAACGGCACAGCCTATGAGTTCTATGGCGTAGTGCGAAAAAAAGTGAATTCATCCACTAACTCTAAAAAGGCTGGCTTTGCTTATGACTCGGATGAGCCTATATCGCAGGAGTTCGAGTTTTGGCCTTTCTATATACCTGATGTAGATGTGATTGTCACCGCTGTCGACACCATCGGTACATCGAAGCGGGTGGACGGTGTGGAGTATGTCAATCTGGCGGGCGTGCGCTCGACGAAGCCCTGGAGTGGCGTGAACATCGTGGTGACACGGTATAACGATGGCACCACAAGTACAGCAAAGGCTATCTTCTGATAACACAAAAACATCATTTGAGTTATAAAAGTCACCGCCTGCCATCATCGGCCTGGCGGTGACATCTTTTTCGCCCTGTGGCCCCTCCCCAAACTCCATCTAAATGAGCTAGTCGTTGTGTAGGGACGGCACTCCTGTGCCGTCCGCCTCAACAAAAGGTAATATTGATTGCGGACGGCATAGGGGTGCATGAACGGCGACAAACCCAACCCCTCCTCTGTCAGGGGAGGGGAAGCAGCCAGGCTGTGTAGGGCTTGTGTATGGTTATGACTGAGGTTTCTTGGTAGTGCGCTTGCGCTTGGGCTTGGCGGGAGCCTCCTCGGCATCGGCGGGCGGGGTCTCGGCAAAGTCGCCGGTGATGTCCTTGTCAAGGTTAGTGCGCATCATCGCGATTTCGCGCTTCAGCTCTTCTATCTCATGCTCCTGGTTGCGGATGGTGAGCAACAGTGAGTTCAGCTCCTCGTTGTCGATGTCGCTGGGATACTGTTGCTCCACGCGAATCATAAAGTCGCTCAGCACGTTCATGTAGTTGGTAAACGCGGTGTAGGGCGAGTCATAGGGGCTGTAGAGCGAGTGGATGGTGCCGTCGCTGTTGTGCTTGGTGCTCATGTAGAAGAAGTGGTCGCTGGCCTGCAGACGGTACCAGTCCTGCTTGATGCGGCGGTCCTGACACAGGCGTACACGCTCGCCAATGCTGTAGAGTTTGTCGACGGCCTCCTGTTGAAGCGTGTTGCCCAGCCAGGCACTGGCGTCGCGTTCCTCGTCGGCCCACGAGATGGGGTGCATCACGGTCAACTCTCCCACGGGTTTCATCTTGGAGATGACCTCGCTAGGTGTCCAGAACTGGATGTCGGCCTCGGCGGCGAACTGGGGTAGGGCACGCATAAAGTCGAAGATGCCGCTCTCGCGGGCCTGCATCTCGCCGAAAGTCTCGTAGTTCATGAACAGATTGACCAGCTGTTCCTCTTGTGGCAGACTGGCAATCCATCCGATGTACTTGTCGGCAGTCAAGGGATAAGCCGCCCAGTCGGTGTTGCTGAACCGGAAGCTGATGTCATCGCTCAGCTTGCTGTTTTTGAGCAGCAACCGCAGTTTTGGAGCCGTGGCGGCTTTGTACACATAGTTGGGCGACTTCCAACCCAGGATGTGCTTGGCTCCTTCGGTGATGGCGCCCTTGAACCCCATTGCCTGCACCATCGACGCGATGTCGTCGTCATAGATCAACTCGGTGTTGCGAAACACCTTAGGACGCTGGCCGAAGAGCTGGAAAATCTTCTCGTCGTGGGCACTCACCTGAGCGACAAATTCCTCGGGGTCTTTAAGCGACGACAGTGAGTGGGCATAGGTCTCGCTCAGAAACTCCACGCAGCCCGTGGCGGCCAGCTCCTTCATCGACTCGATGAACTCTGGCACATACTGCTCTAGTTGCTCGATGGCTGCACCGCTGATTGAGAAGGCCACTTTGAACTTTTTCTTGTTTGCCTTAATCATGTCAAGCAGCATCTCATTGGCTGGCAGATAACTGCGGTGGGCTATGCGAGTGATGATGTCATCGTTGGCAAAGTCGTCGTAGTAGTAATGGTCGTTGCCGATGTCAAAGAACCTATAGTTCTTCAGTCTGAATGGCTGGTGTATCTGGAAGTAAAAACAAATCGCTTTCATCCTTATTTTAATTGAATATTGAATACTGAGAATTCTAAATTCTTAATTCTTAATTGTGAATTAAAGACCGGTAGATGTTGATGACCTTCTGGCCGGCCTTGTCCCAAGTGATCTGGTTGACTTCGGCCAGGCCCTGCTCGCGTAGTTGCTTGTACATGCCGGGGTACTCCAGTATTGAGTAGATGGCATCGGCAATGGCGTTGGTGTCCCAGTAGTCCACCTTGATGACATTGTCCAGAATCTCGGCGCAGCCGCTCTGCTTTGAGATAATCGACGGAACACCCATCTGCATGGCCTCGAGCGGCGAGATACCGAATGGCTCGCTCACCGATGGCATGATGTACACGTCGCTGGCCTTGAGCATCTCATACACCTGCTTGCCGCGCAAGAAACCGGCGAAGTGGAAACGGTCGGCGATATTGCGTCGTGCGGCTAGGCGAATCATCTTCTCCATCATGTCGCCACCGCCTGCCATCACGAATTGCACATTGTGCACCTTGCGAAGCACCTGCACGGCAGCCTCCACAAAGTATTCGGGACCCTTCTGCATGGTGATGCGGCCCAGAAAAGTCACAATCTTGTCCTGCTTGGGTGGCACCTCGACGTTGAGCAACTCCTCGTTCAACGGTTCAACGGCATTGTGTACCGTGGTCACCTTGTCGGGGTTGATGCCATACTTCTCGATGACGGTGCGGCGTGTGAGGTTGCTCACCGTGATGATGTGGTCGGCATGATTCATGCCATCCTTCTCGATGGCAAACACTGTGGGGTTGACATTGCCGCGGCTGCGGTCGAAGTCGGTGGCGTGAACATGGATGACGAACGGTTTGCTAGACACCTGCTTAGCGTGGATGCCTGCAGGGTAGGTGAGCCAGTCGTGCGAGTGAATCACGTCGAAGTCGAGCGACCGGGCTATTACGCCGGCCACGATGCTGTAGTTGTTGATCTCCTCAAGCAGGTTGTCGGGATAGCGGCCCGAGAACTCGATGCATCCTAGGTCGTTGGTGCCGATGTGGCTGAAGTCGGCGTAGATGTGGTCGCGCAACTGGTAGTAGAGCTGTGGGTCCATCACATGGCCGATGCGCTCCTGTACATGGTCCCAACTCACGTCGCGCCAGTTGACCGGCGTGCAGTTGGCCCCGATGATGCGCGCAAAGTCCTTGGGCTCATCGCCCCAGGGCTTGGGGATGACAAACGTGATGTCCATGTCGCCACACTGAGCCATGCCCTTAGTCAGCCCGAAGCTTGCTGTGCCCAGTCCGCCCAAGATGTGGGGTGGAAATTCCCACCCAAACATTAGTGCTTTCATATCGTGGTGGGTTTTATTTTAATAGTCAACTAGTTTCAGATTCTTAAAGATGCGCACAATGCGCACCACACCGGCAATGTTGGCTGCATAGCTCACAGCGCCGCGGCCGATGAACGGCGGATTGCCGTCGTACAGCTCGCTCAACGTGCCCAGGCACCCTTCTTTCATCTCCTCCTCAAAGCCGATGAGCATGCGCTCGATAAATGGCAGACCGTTCACACCGAACACCTTAATATAAGTGTTGGCATAGAAGCCGATGAGCCAGGGACGCGACGGCCCCATGTGATAGGCCTTGTGGCGCTCTTCGGGATTGCCCAGATACCACGGGCTGTAGCCGTAACTGTTGGGGCTGAGTGTGCGTAATCCTTTGGGGGTGAGTAGCTCGCGTGTAGCCACGTCGAGCACGCTCTTGCGCTGGCGCCTATCAAGTGGCGAGTAGTCGAGACCAGCGGCAATAACCATGTTGGGGCGAACGCTCAGGTCGGTGTAACTGCCCGACACATAGTCGTACAGGTAACCATAATCGTTGAGGAAGGTCTCGACAAACGAGCTCTTCACTCGTTGGGCCACCTTGCGCCAGCGTGCAACGTCGTCGGCGGCCTCGTCGATGTTATCGAATATCTCGATGGCACACATCAGCGCGTTGTACCACAGACCGTTGACCTCCACCAGATAGCCTGTGCGAGGCACCACGGGGGTTCCGTCGTTATAGGTTGAGTTCATCCACGACATGGGCGTGCGTGTGCCATCGACGGTGAGCAGACCGTTGGAGGCTACCTGAACGTTGGGGTGCTTGCCGTCGAGCATAAAGTTGAGCATCTCACGGATAAGGTCGCCATATCGCTCGCGACAGATGTCGTTCGACTGGTCGTGGCAGTAGCGCTGCAGGCCCCAGATAATCCATAACGGCACATCGGGCTGGTCCACATCCTTCAGGTGCTTGTCCTGCTTGCCTTCACGCATCCAGTCGAGCATCACCCGGCGGCTGGTGTCCATGATGGCCTCGTAGTCTTGGCGGTGATGGATGGAGAGCGTGCAGCCGGGCAGAGCCACAAACTGGTCGCGCGCGCGCACATGAAACCACGGGTAGCCAGCCAGCAGGTAGTGGCCGTCATCATTGGTTAGGTAGAACTGCTTGGCGCTGTTCTTCAGGCAGTTGTAGAAGCTGGTGCGCGGTGTGCGCGGATTCATCTCGGCTTCAAACATCTTAGTCAGCGTACGGGGCTTGACTTCGTCGATGCCGGCCGAGAAAATCAGGCTCTCGCCCTTCTTGATGTCAATCTCGAAGTAGCCGGGCACATATAGGTCCTCGCTGTAGGGGATGCCGCGCTCTTGGTCCTTGGGATACTCGATGTCCTTGTACCAATGCGGGTCAAAGACAAACGTGGGCTTGCGACTCAGCTGCATATACAATGTGGGATAGCCGGCATACATGCAGGTGGCAATGCCATTGGCGACCTCGGTGTAAGCTTGGCTGGCGGCACTGTTGGCTATGCAAAGGTCGTTGGCGTTGCGGAACGCCAGGAACGGACGGAATTGCAGGGTGGTGCGTGAGTGGGCCTCGACTAGGGTGTAACGGATGAGGATGCGGTCCTCGCCCGTGACAAAGATTTTCTCTTTCTTCAGTATCACGCCGCCTACGCGGTAGGTAGTAGTGGGAAGCTGTTCGCAGTCGTACTCGCGGATGTACTTGTGGCCGTTAGGGCTGAACACGTTGCCCTTGTAGCGATGAATACCCAGGTTGAAAGGGGCTCCATGCTGTATCACTGTCTCATCCAGCGTCGAGAGCAGCACATGATTCTCGTCGTCTAGGGCGGGTATCGGTATTACAAGCAGGCCATGCTGTTTGCGTGTGTTGCAACCCACGATGGTTGTGCAGTGATAAGCTCCCGACTGGTTGGTGCGCAAAATCTCCTTGGGCAACGATTGGTCCAAGTTGATCATTAGGTTCTTGTCAAATCTCAAATAGCTCATGTCGAGTGGTTTATCTCTTACTAAAAGGTCTAATTTCCCCCTACTTGTTGCGATAGGGTCTTGTTTAACGATACGAAATTACAACATTTTGCTCAACTATGCAAAAAAAATGCCACATTTTTTTGAAAAAAACGTGGCTGTAACGTCATTTTGAAACTCGGCAACGCGAATATACGACTCAAGTTTCGCAAGTTAACAATACTCATTGAGCAACGAGCAAGAGCGGTTATCTCCCCAAACAATCTCATGAGATTGACTCACTAATCCCTGATGATTAGCTTATGCATCTTTCCAGGTCTACACGGGGCTATATCACCGCGTTGCTGGCCGGCACCACCACACGCATGGCCGACGGGTGGCATGCGATGTGCAGCACCTCGGGCATCAGCATCGGGTCACCGTCCAGGTGCATCACGTCCTCGTCGTCGCGCTCGATGACGATGTCGCGGCCGCGGTAGATGCTCACATGGCGGTCGCGGTCGATGTTGCTGGTGAACAGTCTGGCACTAAGCAATGCGGCATCGCCCAGCCCGAAACTGTGAATCACTGTCACGTCGATTTTGCCGTCCTGCATCGAGGCACGCGGAGCGACAAAAGCGTTGTTGCCATACTGTGCCGCGTTGCAGCACGCGATGACAAAGGCCTTCTCCTCGATGGTCTCGCCGTCGATGGTGATGCGGTAGTGCTGGGCGCGGTAGCGGAAGTACTCGCTGATGGTGGTTTTGATGTAGGTCACCAGCCCGCGTGTGTCTTCGTTGGCAAACTTATAGCTTACTTGCGCGTCAAAGCCCACTCCGCAAGTGCAGAAAAAAGGGTGATTGTTGACCGTGCCATAGTCAACCAGATCAATCACTCCGCCATCGAGTGCCTCAAGGGCTTTCTCGGCATTGAGGGGAATGTGCAGATGGCGAGCCAAGCCATTGCCCGAACCGCAGGGCAGAATGGCAAGCGCGGTGTCACTGCCGCACAGCGCCCGGCCCACCTCGTTGACCGTGCCATCGCCGCCCACAGCCAGCACGATGTCATAGCCATCGCTTGCGGCATCCTGTGCTAGCAACGTGGCATGGCCTGGACGCTCGGTGAACGCTATCTCCAGGTCAAACTTGTTGGGAGCGAGTTTGTTGGCTATCAGGTCGGGCATTTTGGCTTTACCGCCTACACCCGATATGGGATTAATCAGGGCGAGTAACTTGTAACGCTTCATGTCAAGAAAATTTCGGCAAAATTACAAAAAATCCCCAATTTCTTTGGCAGTTTTTACAAGTTTTATTAATTTCGCATTGCTTTTCATGACAGTAGAGGCGCGGCTGCTGAGTGATGAAATCACCGGTGTTCAATGCCTTGGACCAATTATTAATTCTCATATCTTAATTCTTAATTATAAATTGATGAAGAATATCAGTATCAACCTCTTGACCAACGTAGTCCTGCTTCTGGCAGGACTGTTGCTCATCATCTTCAACAACCAGCCCAACCTGCTCGACTGGGTGGCTCGCATCATCGGCTTGATGTTTCTCTTGCCATCGATTGCCTACTTGATGGCCGTTGCCATGCGTCATGCGCCGGGCAAGGTGGGCAATGACTATCTGGGGATCCTGCCTGCCGTTGGCGGACTGTGCTTTGGCGTCATCATGTTGGCCAAACCCCAACTGTTCAGTGGGGTGCTGACCATCTTCATGGGGGCACTGCTCATTGTGCTGGGGCTGTTCCATGTCATCTACCTCTTCCTCTCGCGCAAGGCGGTCGAGGTCAAAGGCTGGTACTATTTGCTCCCTCTGATTGTTACCGTGTTCGGCCTGTTCATCCTCTTTGCCGATGGGTGGCGAAACCGCGAAGACAATGTTGTGTTGATGACGGGCATCGGTCTGCTCATGTTCAACATGACCAGTATTCATGAGTACTTCGCCGAGCGCCGAGCACGCCGCAATGCGCCCACACTGCCGCGCATCGATGATGATGATGCGACAACCACCACGCCGCCAGCCCACAAGCCGGCCCAGCCAGATGACACCGGCCGCGACTGCAGTCATGACCCCGAGGCCGAAAAATACCTCCACGTCGAAGTCTAATTGCCCGATTCTTAATTCTTAATTCATAATTTTAAAAGATGCTACACACCGAAATCAACCACCACATTGCCCAGGCCATGAAGGCCAAGGACAAAAACCGCCTCTACGTCCTCAAGATGATCAAGGCCAAGTTCCTTGAGTTCCAGACCAGCAAAGGCTACAAAGAAGAGGACTTCAACGAAGCAAAAGAAATCGCCATCCTCCAGAAGATGGAGAAGACCTGGGCCGACGAGCTGCAGTCGTTCCGCGATGCCGGCCGCGACGTGACCGAACTCGCCGAGCAGGTGCAGATCCTGCAAGGCTTCCTGCCCAAGGAACCCACTGCCGACGAGATCATCGCTGCCATCCGCGAGTCGGGCTTCGCCCCCGAGATGAAGAACATGCGCAACATTCTCGCCTTCGTCCAGCAGCGCTACCCCGCCGCCAGCGGAAAACTGGTCAGCGACGCCATCCGCAGTCTGGCCTAACCTACCACAAGAGCACCATTTATGATATTCTCACCGATCATTCTCGACCTGCTCACCGACAAGTGCGGAGCTGACCTCTCTGCACCTGCCGGAGCCGAGGTGCTATGCCTCGACATCGAGCGGGTCACCGGCCAGCAGTTGGGCGTGAACACGATCAAGCGGCTGCTGGGACTTCTCGATGACGACCGTCTGCCGCGCCAGTCGACGCTCGACATTGTGGCGCGCTATCTGGGATTTCCGGGTTGGAATACGCTCATACTGTTTGCCAACAACATCAGTGACTCGGCTTTCGGACCGAGCGATGACCAGTTGCGCACCATGTTGATGCCTGCAGGACAGCTCATTGAGATGACGTGGGATCCCAATCGGCGAGTGCGCATGCTCTGTTTGGGCGACGGACACTTCCGGGTGGTCAGCAACGAGAACAGCAAACTCCGTGTCGGCGACGAGATGGTTATCCCCATCGTGGTGCGCAACTACCCGTTGTATGCACACGATGTGATGCGCGACGGCGAGAAGTTGATGGACTATTCGGCCGGCCGCAAGCGGGGGGTGCAGTTTCAGCTGATTGAGCAATGACAGATGGAGAGTTCGGGATTTGATGCCACTATATCGCTTCCGCCCGATGCCGAACGCTTGACCGCAAGCGGTGCCACCTGCGACGGCTACCGCATTCGCCGCTATGGCAAGCTGCTCTTCGTCAAGCGGCTCAAACCGTCGCTGGCCGGCGACCCGCGTTACCGTGCTGCGCTGCGCAAGGAGTTTGAGACAGGCTACACGCTCGAGCACCCGTCGTTGGTGCGTTATGTCGAGTGCGGCGATGACTACATTGTCATGGACTATGTCGACGGGGTCGCGCTCGATGAGTTTGCGGAGGGGCATCCCGAGTTTTTCAGCGACCGTAAGGCGGTGCGGCGACTCTTGCTGCAGTTGGCCGAGGCTGTGCAATATCTGCATCACCATCAGGTGCTGCACCTCGACCTCAAGCCCGCCAACATACTCCTCACGCGCATCGGCCATGATGTGCGCCTCATCGATTTCGGGTTCTGCTACACCGATGCCTTTCCCGACACCACAGGGCGCACCGCCGCCTACGCTGCTCCCGAGCAGTTGCAGCCAGGCGGCACACTCGACGTGCGCACCGACATCTATGCCTTGGGGCGTGTGATGCAATCCTTGCCCTTGCCCGGCGGCTACGGCAGCATCATCGCTCGCTGCACGGCCGCCGATCCGGCCGAACGCTATCCATCGGTCGATGCGCTTATTGCAGCACTGCAGCCACCCCGTCACCATGGGTGGCTGGCCTTGGTGCCGGCATTGGCACTCATTGCCGCTGCCGCCATCTGGTTCTGGCCACGTCCCGGCACCACCGATGGCAATCCGGCCCCTCTAGAAAATCTAGATAGTCTAGAAAATCTAGACCGTCTAGATAGTCTAGACCATCTAGAAAATCAGGAACTGACCGGCACAAGAGCTGACGGAAGGGTGGGGCAGACCCCTCACGAGGACACCCTGTCGCTGCGGAGCGACCTGCAGACTCTCATCAAGCCCCTCTTCAAGCGGCGCATGGGGCACTATCGCGACTCGGTGGTATACTATGGCAATCATCCCAGCGAACGCTTCTATACCGACTTGATCCAATTTGAGAACGACCTGCGTCCTAATTTGCGCAGCGTGATCGCCAAATACGAGAAAAGCATCAGCCGCCACACCATCTCGACAGAGATTGAACAGACCCTGCTCTGGCTGCGCTTGCCGCTAGAGTGGCAGATGTACCGCAACGACTCCTTGCACGACCACCGCTACGACACCATCACCTTCCGCTACTACAAGTTCCAGTAGTAGTCTCACCATTGGTCTTTCTATGCCGTCACTCCCCTCAGTCTTTCTATGCCGTCACCCCTCTCGGTCTTTCTGTGCCGTCACTCCCCTCGGTCTTTCTGTGCCGTCACTCCTCTCGGTCTTTCTATGCCGTCACTCCCGTGACGGCTCACAATTAAATGATAAAACCATGCGTCACAAGTTGTTAATCTTGCTGTTGTTGCCGCTGCTGGCCTGGGCGCAGCCCGGCCTGCAAGTGATAGGCGGTCGCTCGACCGCAACATCCACCACATCCATCATTGTGCCTACGACAGCCTTTATAACATCTACAACACCCAGGCGACGTATAAACTGCGCCCCTTCATCGGCCAGCGGTTCACCTATTATAATATATGTGACTATGCTCGTCTCGAGCCCTGGGTGCCTCGCCCCTGGCGTGGTAGTGTTGCACGGTCTGATATCTCCCGGTCTTTCTATCGTGATTTGGCACGGCAGTCCGGTAAGGAGTGGACACTCACCGATGTCGTCGAGGACGATGCATCGGTGTGGCTGGTACTGACCGATGACCAAGGGAAGAGTATGATCTACAACCCGTTGACTGCCGCAGCCGAACTCTTGTGTCACGGCTATTGCGAGAAGGCCAAAGTATTGATAGGCAAGACAATGGTGCGTCATGCCAAGGACTATTACGACCGCTACATGCATGCGGATGGCCCGTTGCCGCGGCACTCGATGTGGACTGTGCAGTCGCTGGTAGTCGACACCACCTATTGGGGGACACACTCACAGCAGAACGACCTCGAAAACGGAGTCATTATACGTCTGGCCATGGCGCTCCACAACCCCGAACTGGGGGATTTGGTATACCCTGTGGGCAACCTGGGCGATTATATTACTTTGGTTGACAACCTTTTACGGCCCATTTACCCTTTCATCGACATCGAGCAAATCAAGGGCAAGGACTACGACTGGGGCAAAACGGGTGTCTGGCCCGACAGCGCGGCACGTGTCGACGCGGCTCTCAAAGGCGATCCGGATGCCATCTATCAGGTGCTCGAGCAATACTTCAGTGACCGGTATGATCGAGACTGCAACTCACCCAGCTACCGCACGTCCGACCGCCGCATCTACCCCCATCCGCGCAACATCCCCGGCTGGGCACTCATCGAGCAGCTGCTGGCCACGGCCATTGATGGCGGCTACATCACCCGTGATACCCGCCGCTATGTCGACCGCATCTGCCACCAGTACATCCCATACCCCGGTTACGACACCGACCCCAACAACGTCAACGACTACGACGGCGCCGCCCCCTGGCTGCGCCGCGCCGAAGCCCTCAGCACCGACCGTACCTCTCACAAAATAAAACAGCCCACCATTCCCCTCCTTTTTGAGTAGCTCCCCTCCCCTTTCCCAAAGGGGAGGGGTAGGGGTGGGGTTTGCCACAAGCCGTTTTGCCCAGAATGGACGAAATGGATGCTTGCCGTCCAAGGAGAATGCACTATTTTTGCACCATCAATCATAAAAAATCGCTCACACCCTTGTGTATGTCAAGAAGTGTTACTAAATTTGCACCGCTGCGGCCACAGTGCCGCGGCAAGACATAGAAGAAGGAAGCGTTCTAGCAGCTCCGTCATTAGTGAATCTCGACAACTCACACAGGCATGACAGGAAAGGCAAAGGACGCTCTCCCCTTGGACGTGTATGTGCCATTGTGCACTATACCCCTACAGGGTGTGAGCGACTTTACACTTATCGGTCATGCAGGCAGTCGAGAGCCAACTAATGCGATAAGCAAAAGTCGGCTCACCCTTTTTTATGTCCAAATGTTACCTCATGTTTTTCCTAATGGTGCGGGATTTGTCAAAGAAAAGCTTCGGCAACCATGCATAGAAGGGGCATCATGTGCGGCGAAAACTCAGGGCCGGCCGCTAGGAACAGCCGCCAGCAAACAAAGATATAATTAATATTAACACCAAAATAATTAAACAAATGAAAAAGATTGCATTATTTCTGGCGTTGGTGGTGAGTGTGACGGGCATGTCGTTCGCTGCCGACACACAGCAGTCGCGCGGCAAACGCAAGAAGGCCACAACCACACGAGTTGAAAAGAGAACCCTGTCAACCAAGGGCAACAGCGTCGTTCCGGCATGGCTTGAAGGCAACTGGAAATACACTACCAGCATGATGGGCAGGAGAATGGAATGCCGCGTGGGTATCAATGGCAACATCATCGTGGTCATGTATAATGGCGAAATGCTGTATACTGGGCCTTTCACCATTGAGGGCAATCAGTTGATCTACAATCGCAAAAATGGCACTTGCGACTATATGCTCATTGACCGTGCCAATCAGCGCATCATGGCAGATGAGACCACGCCACTCCACCGTTTCTGAATACGAGCGATAAGACAACTATGGCGCAAATCACATGCAATCAGTGTGGTCAGCAGGTGTCGGACAGGGCTCATTCCTGTCCGCACTGCGGCGCACCTGTGGTGGTGATGGGGAATATGATTGATGCAGAGATAATTCGACCACTCCGCAAAATCGATCACCACCAATCGCAGAAGCCTCATCGCGACTCTGAAAAGAGCCACACGGGCATGATTGTGTTTGCCATACTGCTCCCCACGCTAGTCGCATTGTTGCTGTTGGCCTTGGTTGCTGGTGCGATGCTATACTTCATCCCATGATTCATCGGCAATCTTATGGTTGACAGGCTTAGATTTCAATGTAAGTTTAACAATTCAAGTTTCGCAAGTTCAGGAATGTGCTTATAGATTGCAACTACTGAACAACATAACTACTTTTAATAACCTAATTATGGCACTAATCAATTGTAACCAATGTGGCAAGCAAGTTTCTGACAGGGCGCAGTTCTGCCCCCACTGCGGCGCACCTGTTGATGACAAAGCAGTAGTAGACCATTCCAAGATTGGCACCACATTGCAGACAGGGCATGCGTCTACATCAATGCCCAAGGTCACCAGGATTGAGAACCCGCCCAAGAAGCGCGGCTGGTTGCCATTTGTGATATTGGCGATTGTGCTGGCGGCAATCTTGGCAGGTCTTGGAGGATGGTACTATCGGAGCGAACAAATCAGGCAGCAACAGCTCGAAGAACAGCAGGCTCGCGAACGGGCCCGCCAGGACTCGATTGCCGAGGCGCTGCGCATCGAGCAGGCTCGGCTGGACTCAATCGCGGCAGCCGAGCAAGCACGTCGCGACTCAATTGAACAACTTCATCAGAACATCGTCAATGCTTATTTGACTAAATTGCGAAATCTCCGTTCGACTGATAGCGACAATGCAACGCACTATTTTTTGCACGACATCAACAAAGATGGCATCCCCGAGTTATGGATAGCTGGTGATTTTGGTTGCAGTTGCACAAGGGCATTCATGTACGCTGGCGGAGCGCTAAAACAGATTTATAGTGGTACCGGGTTGGGTCATAGTAGCTATCATTTGCGTGATGGCACATTGCTATGCCACTTCACCCACATGGGATCAGAGTCGCTAGACAAGATTGTCTATAGCGGTGGCAAGGTTGTCGAGAAGAATATCCTCAAACAAGAGTTCTTTGACAGCATGGATGGCGAGTACAATGAAGTCTATGATCCAAAAGTTCGTACCTACAGTTCAAGTGACGAAGGTCCAATTCGTGCAATTTTTTACTAACTAATTAATTTTGTGACAATGAAAAAATGTATTGATTGCGGACAACAGTTCGCTGACACGCTGAGCGCATGCCCAAATTGTGGCTGCCCGGCAAACTTGTGTGACAGTATTACGACACAACTGCCTTGGCAGCAGCAATCGACACAGCAAGCTACGACGAGCGTCAATAGCAACATCAGCTCATGCAATAGTGGTGTGACCGATCCGGGCTATCTCTTTGGCCGAGACTGGTCACACTATATCTACGAGTGTGCCGTCATGAGCTGGCACGCAATGACATCCCATGCGTTCGATTTCAAGGGGCGTGCCACTCGGCGCCAGTTCTGGTCTGTGTTTTTTATGCTTCCTTTGGTTGAAATAGCTATCCAAGTGGCTATTGGACTGTTTTGTCTGGCAACCGATGCGAGTATAGATGGGCTGCTTATTTACTTTGAACATAGTTATGAGTACGGACTCTTTGAATGGTATAGCGTACAGGACGTCATAGAGATAATTATATTAATGATATTATATGCTATCGCCATTATTGGCATGTTTGTGTTGGCATTGGCCATAGCCATTCGCCGCATGCACGATGGCAATCACAGGGGGTGGTGGTGCTTGGTCCCGTTTGTTTATCCATTCTATTGTCTCCAGCGTTCCGACGCAGGAACCAACCGGTTTGGCCCACCGGTAACCGATCTAGGTATTTAACAGCAAGCTAATACTCCAGGTGTCTACTCACAATCTACTTCTCCTTTGTTCTAGTTACAGTATCCTTCATGGCGCAAATCACATGCAATCAGTGCGGCCAGCGTATGTTCCCTCTAGCGAGGAAGAAGCCAGATTTGCACAGCCCGATAGAGAAAGTAGGGAATCTGAGAGCTGTTTATCAAGAAATGCAGATGAAGATGAATACTCAACACAACGTCGTGACAATGCAGCTAATGACGAAGTGCCAAGTTACTTAAGCAGAGTTTGCCATCATATCTTGATGACTTGATTGATTACTATTCAGCTCGTGGAAACTACAACAAGGCTAATGATTATCGATATAAAAAGCGGTTGTTGAAAATGCTCTCAGAGAGTTGCTAGCCTGGATTATTCATAGCCCTGCGTAGCGAAAATATCAAGGGGCTGTGCATCAGCGTGAGCGCAGCGTCGCCGACGCACGATGTAGTAAATCCTACATTCAAGGAGAAGGAGTGAGCATTACGCTCAGGTGCAGGCCTTTGTGATTTGCAGTAGTAAGGGCTATGAATAATCCAGGCTAGGTCATTGATATTTCATATAAGTGCATTAATCAAGCTAATTGACAGTAATCAAAATGGATGAAATGGACGATGATCGTTTCGATGCTGCATGTTACCTTTGTGGCAACATAGATGTTTATTAACCATTTAAATTTTATCTAATGATGAAAAAAATCTTATTAATTGCAGCCCTGGCGCTAGGCGCACTGGCTGGAACTGCTCAGGACGGCACGTCGCAAAAAGGGAAACTGGCTGCCGGACTGAACATCGGCTACACACCGTCGCTTGAGAAGGGAATGAAGGTCAACAACTTCGGTAATGCTGCCAAGGTGCAGTACGGACTCACCGACGCACTGCGCAGCGAGCTCACAGTTGGATATGACTTCAAAGACAAGGAAATCGGACTGTTTAACACTGCCGTCAACATGCACTACCTCTTTAATGTGGGAGAGAAACTGAAGATTTATCCCATCGTGGGTGTGGGCTATGCACATATCTCTTTCGGGCTATGGGGCGATATGATGGACGCTTTCGATGAATTGGGGTATTACGATGAGGAAGAAGATGGCAGTCTGTCTAAAAACAAATTCCTCGTCAATGCTGGCGCT
>JAFUVK010000054.1 GCA_017477555.1 Muribaculaceae bacterium | reverse complement strand
TCATCAAGCGCTATGGCGACAAGCGTGTGGCATTCATGGGCATCAACGTGCAGCCCGAAGGGCTCATCAGTCTCAAGAACTATGAGGGCATGCGTTATCTGCCCTCGATCGACGTGGCCGATGCCACAGCCAAGTATCTCAAGCAGGTGCAAAAGGTCGACTATGTGGTCATGATCTCGCACATCGGTTACACCTCTTACGACCCCAATGAGCCCAACGATGTCGACATCATCAAGAATAGCGAGTACATCGACCTCGTCATAGGCGGGCACTCCCACACCACCATCAAACCTGGCACCGAAATGGCTACCGTCAAGAACGATGACGGACGGCTCATCCCCGTGGGGCAGAACGGCAAGAGCGGCAAGTATGTCGCCACCTACGACCTCGACCTCGAGACCGGCAAGGTGACCTACAATCAATACAAGGTCGACCAGACCTGGGATCAGGCCGCCGCGCAATACACAGCCATGGACCACTGGCTCGACCGTTATCGCCAGGGGGTGGACTCGCTCATGAACAACCCGCTGGCGCAGTCGGTCAAGGCGATGAAGAACTCCAGCCCGGCGTTGCAGAACTGGGTCTGCGACATCACTATGGACATCATCAAACCTCTCTCGGGCATCAACGACGTGCAGTTTGCCATCATGAACAAGGGCGGCATACGCACCGATATGCCGCAGGGCACGGTCACCGAAGGGCTGCTCATGGCCATGTTCCCCTTCGACAACCGATTTGTTGTGCTCGAAATCACCGGACAGGGGCTGCTCGATGCGCTCAAGGTCATGGCAGGGCGCAACGGCGATGCCATCAGCCGCCAGCTCAAGGTCACCTATAACGACCGCGGCGAGGTCACATCGGCGCGGGTCAACGGCAAGAAGGTCGACCCCCAAAAAACCTACCGTATGGTCACCATCGACTATCTGGCCAATGGTGGCGACTACATGACACCATTCAAGGAGGCCAAGCGGCTATTTGTCGATGAGGTCAAGTATGGCGACCACGTCATCGAGTATGTGCGAAACTTGTCACAACAAGGCAAAAAGATCAATTCGACAGACGAAGTGCGAATGGTCAAAAAATAACCCCGAACCATGAACATTCGCTATTTCCTAATCGCACTGACGGCCATGACGGCTGTGGCGATGACCGCTCACGAGCCCGTAACGCCGTCCCTGCTGGCCAAGGCCGACCAGGCTGCCATGGAGCAATGGGTCGACCAGACCCTGGCCAGCCTGTCGCCGCGCGAGCGCGTGGCGCAACTCTTTGTCATGGCCATCTCGCCGCGCGACAATGAAGCCACACGTGCCACCGTCAAGCAACTGGTGACGAACAACAAGGTGGGCGGCTTCATCTATCATGAGAGCACCGTACAGGACCAGCTGGCCATCACCAACTATGCGCAGTCGCTGGCCACCGTGCCACTGCTCATGACCATCGACGGCGAGTGGGGCGTGTCGATGCGACTTAAGGACACACCCCGCTTCCCTCGTAACTTGTTGCTAGGTGCCATCGACGACGACAAGCTCCTCTACGACTATGGCCGCGAGGTGGCACGTGAGATGCGTCGCCTGGGACTCCACGTCAACTTTGCACCCGTGCTCGACGTCAACGACAACCCACGCAACCCCGTCATCGGCTCACGCTCATTCGGCGAGAGCCCCGAGGAGGTGGCGCGCCACAGCATCGCTTATGCTCGCGGACTCGAGGACGGCGGTGTGCTCTCAGTGGGCAAGCATTTTCCTGGGCACGGCTCCAGCGAGGAAGATTCGCACAAGACCCTGCCCGTAATCGACAAGAAGATGCACGAGCTCAACACCTGCGAGCTTGTGCCATTCCGCCGATACATCGATGCAGGCCTGTCGGGCATACTCACTGCACACCTTTTCGTGCCGGCCATCGACTCCGACATGGTGCCTACCACCATGAGCCATAAGTGCGTCACCGGTCTGCTCAAGGACAAGCTCGGATTTGATGGTCTCATCTTCACCGACGCACTCACCATGGAAGGGGCCCAAAAGTACCTCCGCGGATCGGCGTGTGTCCGTGCCTTGCAGGCAGGCAACGACATCATGCTCATGCCAGCCAACGCCGACACTGAGGTCGATGCCGTCATGCAGGCCATCGCCAGCGGAGCACTCACCCAGGCCGACATCGACCAGCACTGCCGCAAGGTGCTGCGATACAAGTACGCACTGGGCCTCACCCAGCCCCAACAGGTGTCGGCGGCCAGAATACAGAGCGACCTTAACGCCCCCGAGGCACAGGTGCTCATTCGCCGTCTCACAGCTGGTGGCATCACTGTCATCAAGAACCACAAGGACATCCTGCCCGTGCACAACCTGCAGAGCCGGCGCATTGCGTCGGTAACCGTAGGCGGCTCAGGCGGAATAAAAACCATGTTCCACGACCGCACCGACGACTATGCCGAGGCACAGGCCTACCACCTCAAGCCCGGCGAGAGTGCCGAGGCACTGGCGCAGAAGCTCAACGACGGCCGCTACAATGTCATCCTAGTGGCCGCTCTGGCCGACGATGCCACAACCATAGCTCAGGTCAAAACTCTGGCACGCAAGTGTAACAACTTGGTGTTGTCACTTTTCAGCAAACCCTACGACCTGCACTACTGGGGCAATGTCATCACCAGCAGCCACGTCAAAGCTGTGCTATGCACCTACACTGACACCGAACTGGCACAGGACTATGTCGTGCAGACCATCTTCGGCGGCAATGCCGCCACAGGCAACCTGCCCATCTCGCTGCGCTGTGGCAGCAAGACCTATCATGCTGGCCATGGCCTCCACTACCAGGCAACCAGGCTCGGATATACCATCCCCGCCGAGGTGGGCGTCAACAATTACCTACTCCACCAGATTGACTCGGTGGCGCGCCTGGGTGTGCGCGAGAAGGCATTTCCCGGTTGCCAGGTCATCGTAGCACGGCATGGTAAAGTCATCTGCAAGCGGGCCTATGGCGAGACAGACTTCGGCAGTGGCATCGCCGTCGACGACAACACCATCTACGGACTCGCGTCGGTGTCGAAGGCAACAGGCACCATCAGCGCTGTCATGAAGGCTTACGACGACGGCAAATTCAGGCTCGACGAGCCAGCCAGCCGAGTCATCCCAGGCCTGCGCGACGGCGACAAGCAGGACATCACGTTCCGCGACTTGCTCTATCATGAGACCGGAATGCCTGCGTCGATGAGCATGTGGCAGATGATGATGGACACTGCCACATACACCGGTCCGCTCATTACCAACGCACCCGACGCTACGCACACCATCAAAATTATGAACGGAGCCTATGGGCACAACACCGCGCGGCTGCGTACCGATATCCTGTCCACCACCCCGACCGACCGCTTCAATATCGCCATAGCCGACGGCATCTGGGGCGGACGAGTGACCTACGACTCTATCATGCAGCGCATCTATCACATCGGCCTGGGTAAGAAGAAGTACCTCTACAGCTGCCTCAACTTCTGCCTCTTGGCCGATGCGGTGCAGCGCATGGAGCATGCGCCGCTCAACTACTTTGTCAACACCCGAATCTTTGCGCCACTAGGTGCCTACCACACCCTTTACCGTCCGCTCACCAAGTTCCCGCGAGAGCAGATCGCTTACACCGAGGTCGACACCTACCTGCGCCGACAGCACTTGCGCGGATATGTGCACGACGAGTTGGCCGCATTCTCGGGAGGCGTGCAGGGTAACGCCGGACTCTTCTCCACTGGCAACGACCTGGCCAAGCTCCTGCAGATGTGGCTCAACGGAGGCACTTATGGCGACCAACGATTCTACAAGACATCCACAGTCGAGACCTTCACCACACAGAAGAGTCCCAACAGCCATCGCGGACTCGGATTTGACAAACCCGTTGTGGGCAACCCCGATGCCAGTAACACCTGCCCCGAGGCTACACCCGAGACATATGGCCACACCGGCTTCACGGGCACCAGCTTCTGGGTCGACCCGAAGAATGACATGTTCTACATCTTCCTCAGCAACCGCGTCAGCCCCACCCGCAACAACCCCAACTTTGGCCGCATCAGTGCCCGCAGCCACATCCACTCGCTCATCTACCGCAACCTCATTAAGTGATATCAGACATCGGACAAGCCCTGAAAGGGCGGCAGACCACAGGCCGGGGTGAAGCGCCAGCGGAACCCCGGTACTGGCAGACCACAGGCCGGGGTGAAACCCCGGTGACAGGGACAACTGATATATAGCTCCGTAAACTATAAACTTTCTTGCGCACAGCGCGGTCTAAATCTTAATTAAACAACAATGAAAAAATCAATCATTGCAGCCGCAGCGGCACTCTTCCTCGTGTCGTGCAATCAGCAAGGCGGCAACTACAAGGTCACAGCAACTATGCCCGACAACACCACCGACGGACAGACAGCCTACCTAACCAGCTACGACACCGGCGATACACTCAACCGGGCGGTCATCAAAGCTGGCACGGTGGTGCTCGAAGGCAACGTCGACACCACCTATATGGCACGACTCATTGTGGGCGACCAGCGCATGGAGCTGGTTGTCGAACCGGCCGAAATTGCCGTCAACTGGCAAGACGGGAGTGCCACAGGAGGCAAGCTCAATGATGCGCTCACGGCCATCGACACCGAACTCGAGAAGATAGCCCAGCAGGCCGGTGGCGACAACCCGCAAGCCATGATGGCCGTCGAAAAGAAGCTGGCCGACAGATTCTACAAGGCATATATCGACAACAAGGACAACGGCATAGGGCCATGGGCGTTCAACTACTACCTCATGTACAACGACTTCAACGCACAGCAGCTCGATTCGGTCATTGCCGGAGCACCACAGCGCTACCGCCAACTGCGCCGAGTCAAGAAGGCCGTCGCGGCAGCCAATGCCGTCGTAGCCACAGCCGTAGGACAGACCTTTGTCGACTTCACCGACGCACATGGAGCCAAGCTCAGCGACTACGCCGGCAAGGGACGTTACACACTGGTCGACTCCTGGGCCAGCTGGTGCGGGCCGTGCAAGCGCGAGATTCCCAATATCAAGGCCCTATACGACAAGTACAAGGACAAGATGAACTTCGTGGGGGTCGCCGTCTGGGACAAGCCCGACGACACTGCACGCGCCATCGACGAACTCCAAATTCCCTGGCCGGTAATGCAGGGTGAGCCCAACTGGACCGAGCCCACCGAC
>JAFUVK010000020.1 GCA_017477555.1 Muribaculaceae bacterium | reverse complement strand
CTTGGCTGCGCTCGGCAATTGATGCAAGCATCATTGCGCTCGACTGGCGCAAGATTTCTATAATCTTGGCTGCGCTCGGCAATTGATGCAAGCATCATTGCGCTCGACTGGCGCAAGATTTCTATAATCTTGGCTGCGCTCGGCAATTGATGCAAGCATCATTGCGCTCGACTGGCGCAAGATTTAAGACTGCAAATTTACCGAAAATAAATGATTTGCGCCACATTTTGCGCACGTAATTTTTTATTTAAATTTCCCATACCTTTGTATTCAACTATATATCAATAACTTACAGTAATCAAACAATCATCAAGGCCGAAATGTAATTTTGGGCTTTTTGCACGTTTCTAGAAAAAATCATTACCTTTGCGCCAAACAATGGCACAACAAGCAACCCCCCTATGAAAAAAACACTGTTCCTACTAGCACTCGCCCTGATGACGACCCTGCCGTGCCTGGCCTGCACAAGCATCATCGTGGGCAAGAACGCCAGCGCCGATGGCTCGGTGATGTGCACCTACAACATCGACTCGTGGGGCGCATGCCACAAGATGTACCGCTATGAGGCCGGCACACATGCACCAGGCACGATGCGCAAAATCTATGACCGCGACACGCGTGTGTACCACGGCCAGATTCCCGAAGCGCCGGTCACCTACCTGGTGACGGGCAACATCAACGAGTGGCAAGTGGCCATCAGCGAGACCACCTTTGAGGGCCGCGACGAACTCATCGACCACAAGGGCATCATCGACTATGGCTCGCTTATGGACCTGGGGCTGCAACGCGCCCGCACAGCGCGCGAAGCCATCGCAGTGATGACCAGCCTGGCCGAGCGACATGGGTTCTGCAGCTCGGGCGAGTCGTTCACCGTGTGCGACTCCGACGAGGCCTGGCTGCTCGAGATGTCGGGCTGCGGTCCGGGCAGCAAGAGCGTGGTGTGGATGGCCGTCCGCGTGCCCGACAATGCCGTTCTTGCCCATGCCAACCAGAGCCGCATCCGGCGTGTGGACTTGAGCGACACGGCCAATGTGAAGCTGTCGGCCAACTGCATCAGCTTTGCCCGCAAGCGCGGCTACTTCGCCGGCAAGGACAGCGAGTTCAGCTTCTGCGACGCATACAACCCTCCCGGCTTCGGCGGCCGACGGCTCAGCGATTCGCGCGTGTGGGCCATCTACCGCCACCTGACCACGGGCATGGACCGCTATCTGCCCTATGTGGAGGGCAAGCGCCCGTTGGCGCAGGTCGAGCCGCTGCCTATGTGGATTGTGCCCGACAAGAAACTCACCGTGGCCGATGTCATCGACTGCCTGCGCGACCACTTCGAGGGCACACCGCTGGCCATGGACAATGACCCCGGAGCCGGGCTATATGACAGTCCTTTCCGTCCCCAACCCCTGCGCTACAACGATGGCGGCAAGACCCTGTTCAACGAGCGTCCTGTGGCCACGCCGCACACCGCTTTCACCTGGGTGTGCCAGCTGCGGGCATTCATGCCGCGCGAGGTGGGCGGTGTCATCTGGTGGGGCAACGACGACAGTGGCATGGTGGCCTACACCCCGGTCTACTGCAGCGCCAGCCGCGTGCCGCACTGCTACAACGACAGTGCCGCCGACGCATTCCACTTCAGCGACCAGAGTGCCTACTGGGTGTGCAACTGGGTCAGCAACATGGTGTATCAGCGCTGGAGCCTGCTTTACCCCGAGTTGCGACAAGTGCGCGACTCGTTGCAGTCCAGTTACTTCGCGCATCAGCACGAGATAGAACAACGAGCTCTGGCCCTGCTGGACACCGACCGCGACAGTGCCATCGCCTTGCTCACCGACTATGGCGACCGTGTGGGCCAGCAGATGGTGTCGCGATGGCGCGACATGGCTTGGCACATGATAGTCAAGTATAACGATGGTGTCATCCGCCAGGAGGAGAATGGCCGATACAAGCGCAACTCCAGCGGATTCCGGCCGGTGCTCACCCGTCCGGGCATGACCCCACGGTCGAGGCACCGCATTCACCAAGCCACCGGCACTCGCCTGGAAGTTCCTTAAAAAAGACAACAGATTTTATTCACCCAAAACTACCAACATCATGCGCAACATTCTTGCTCTTGCAGCCCTAGCCATGGTTATGGCCAGCTGCACCCACAGCAGCAGCCACCACTGTGTCAGTCCCTTGCCTGCAGGTGTCGACATTGACTCGCTTGCCGACTGCACCGTGCCGGCACAATTCAATGTCGCCGATTTCAACTGGACCGACAGCACGTTGACCATGACCGTCTACAACGAAGACCTCTATGACGCGGTCGACCTCAACACGCTGCAATCTGGCGACACAATCGTCTACCAAGGGCGTTCCATCGTGGTGGCCAAGGTTGCCGACACAGCCGACGGTCTCAAGACCATCAACGACGGCATCGAGCAGGGTGGAGCCGACCTGCAGGCCCATGAGGGCGGCACCTACCGTGGCATCCAGCTTGATGACCACTCGGTCTATACCAGCCTGGGCAAGGCCACTGTGCCCATTGCCAACAATCTGGTGGTGGTTGACTGCGGCATCGAGCCCGACGAGCCTAGCGACACCATCGGCACCGACGCGCTGTCCTACCTCAAGCAGCTCAAGGGCGGACGCGACGGCTTCATTGAGCTCAACACGCTGGTGCAGATTGAGCACGGCAAGGTCACACGAATCACACGCCGCTGGATTCCATAATCTTGGCTGCGCTCGGCAATAGATGCAAGCATCATTGCGCTCGACTGGCACAAGATTTCCATAATCTTGGCTGCGCTCGGCAATAGATGCAAGCATCATTGCGCTCGACTGGCACAAGATTTCCGTAAAGCTATTTGCCAGTTTTATGGCACGGCTACTACAACCACACTACTTGGCGATGTTCCCTCACTCTTCTCCTGACAGACGAGGAGTACAGAGAGCCAGATTGCGTTGTAGACCTGCCAGCTTGGCTCGCTTGACCGCACTGTGGCTGAACAGACGGCTGAACTCGGCCTGGTCCATTTGGGCCAGGCGTTGGTACGTGAGCGACAGGAATTCATCGCTGGGCTGAAACTCAGGCACGTTAGTTGGCCGAGCATGGCGGTTGTGCGGGCAGCACTTCTGGCACTCGTCGCAGCCGAACACCCGGTTGCCCAGCACGCCTTCCACCCACTGCGGGAGCTCGCCACGATGCTCAATGGTGAGGCACGACAGACACCGACGGGCATCGACGGCCCCCTCACCAGTCAATGCCCCCGCCGGACATGCCCTCAAGCACGCACGGCACTCGCCACACGACAAGTAGCATGGAGCATCGGGCTCAAGTTGCAGCGTAGTGAGGATAACACCCAGAAAGTAGTAGCTGCCCCTACCGGGCAGGATGAGCGCATTATTCAGCCCAATGAATCCCAGACCAGCCTGCCAGGCCCAGTAGCGTTCGCGCAGAGGAGCCGAGTCGACACAGCACCTGGTCTGGCAGGGTGCCATGCGCTCGATGTCGGCAGCCAGTAGCCACAGTCGCCGCTTAACCACCTCATGGTAGTCGCGGCCATAGGCATAATAGGCAAACTGCGGAGCGTCTTGAGGCTGAAATCGAGACGGATAGTAGTTCATGGCCACCACGATGACCGACTGCGCACCGGGTAAAAGTCCCTGGGGGTTATCGCGCAAGTCGATGTGGCGCGTGGCCCATTCCATGCATCCGTGGCGCTCCTGCGCCAACCAATGGGCATAGCGCAACACCGCCTCGTCATCGACGCGGTGGGCACGAGCCACGCCACAAGCCTCGAAGCCCAGCTCATGCGCTCTTTCCTTGACATACAATGAATTCATCAAGATGGCAACCCATTCGCCTCCTGTGGCAGCGGTGGGACAAATATAAATCGGTTATAGTTAAAAGTTTAATGCTAAAAGATTACTGCGCAACTATTCAGTGATGCTTTTGTACAAACCTCCGGGTCACCCGCAAAAAACGTGTTCAGAATCTGCCATGCGCTCAAGCTAACCTAACGGTTGTTGCTTGAATTGCGCTGTAGACTATGTCGTGCAGTGTACATACTCATGGTCGAGGCGGCGAGCACTGACCACACCACGGGTGAGATGGCATGCCTTCATCACTGTGGTTGCCCGATGGGCTCGAAGCTATAGCCCTGCTCTTTGAGCCATTCGATGGCTCGCGGCAAGGCATAGCGCAGGTTACGCTGAGCCTTGAGCGAGTCGTGGAAGACGATGATTGACCCATTGCGCGCATAGCGTTTGACATTGTCCAACACCTGTTCGGGTGTCATTTTCTTACTATAGTCGCGTGTGACCAGATCATACATGATGATGGTGAATCGCGACCGCAGCACCTTGCTTTGCGCCCATCGCAGCAGCCCATGCGGCGGTCGGAACAGCGGGCTATCGATGAGTTCGTGGGCATGAAACACGTTGAGCAGGTAGCGCCGTGTTGTCACCTTGGCTCCCTGCAGGTGATTCATGGTATGATTGCCCACACTGTGTCCTCGCCGCTTGATTTCGGCAAACAGTTCGGGGTTTCGAGCCACATTATCACCCACACAGAAAAATGTAGCTTTGATACCATAGTGGTCGAGGGTGTCGAGCACCCACGGCGTGACCTCGGCAATGGGGCCGTCGTCAAAGGTGAGATACACCGTATGGCGGCGTTTGTGTATGCGCCACACGGTCTCAGGAAACAGCATGCGATAGAGCAGTGGCGGACGTTCGACTAACACCTTATATACTGAATAAAAAATGGTGAATAATGAAAGAAACCGTTCGGCGAGATTTGCAGTCCCGCCAAACGGGTTTCGGGTTTTGATTGTTCGAGCATTCGACTATTCGAGCATTCGAACTAAAGTTTAACGTGCGACAGCCGATATTACTGTTGCGGCAGCGAACCGAGCAGACGCTCGACATTCACACCGCGTGCAGCCACCTTCTTGACCAGCGCCTCGGCCTTGTCCTGGCCAGCCAACTGGTTGTAGTCGCCCAGCATCATGGGCACATAATGCTCGTTGATAAACCGGTCGATGTTGGTGATACGGCCATATTGGCTGGGGCTGAGCGACTGGTAGTAGCGACAGTAGTCGGCATAGCGCATCACCTCCTGCTCGAGCAGCTCGATGGCCCGCTGCTTGGCCGTCTGGTCGCCACCATACTCGGCCAGTGCAGCATAGGCTTCGGCAATGTGCTGTCCCATCTGCACGGCATAGGGCGCAGCCTTTGCGGGCAATTTCTGCATCAGCAGGTCCAGCACCTTGCGCGCCTTGGCGAAGCGGTCGGCGGCATACTGCTTAGCATCCTTGCCCAGGAAAGTGCTGTTGCCGGCCTCGACGGCGGCCTGCGCCGTACGTCCCTCCTCAATCAGTGTCTCGGCCAGGCTCACCAGCGTGGTGCGTGTGGTGGTGACCATGCGCCGTATGGTCTCGTCGAGGTACAAGCTGCCCGGTTCGGCCTTGTCGATGCCTCCCCAGCGGAACTTGTTCATCACCACGTCATACATCTTGTCGGTGTTGCAAGGGATGTCGCCGCGCTTCGTGAGGTCGGTCTTGATGGGCGTAACCTGATAGGCCATACCCGTGTTCTGCAAATAGGGGGTGAGACCCAGGTAGTAGCTCTCGGGCACGGTCATGGCGAAGTAGCACGGACGTTTCCAGTCCTGAGCAATGCTCGACGCGATGAGGTCGAGGCTCATCACCTGGCTCGATGTCAAGCCGCTGCCCAGTCGCGACAGATCCATGTCGATGGTCTCCTGAATCATGTCCTTGCGCTCGGCAGGTACGATGCCGGCGGCCACAGCCTTGTCGGCATCGACGGGAATGAAGCACAGCGGATAGCGAATCTCGCTCATGCCATAGGCATTATTGACGTTCTCGTCGCTGTAGAGGTGCTTGAGCGACTCCAACACGGGCATGCGCACACTGGTGTCGGGGGTGATGAAGTAGTTGTACTGACGGTTTTCGTAGGCGTAAGTCAGCTTGCCGGCCTGCATGGGCAGAGGCTTGCTGTCGTAGGCCGCACGCTGCATCTGGGCGATGTACCAGTCGGTCGACAGATAGCTCAGGTTGACCACACGCACGTCGGTGCGGTAGTTCTCCACCTCCTGGGCATACCACAGCGGGAAGGTGTCATTGTCGCCGTTGGTGAAGATGATAGCGTCCTTGTCGAGGCTGGCCAGGTAGTTCATGCCGAAGTCGCGCGCCGCATAGCGCCCGCTGCGGTCGTGGTCGTCCCACGTCTGGCTCACCATCTGCAGGGGTACTAGCACACCCACCAGCGCAGCCACGCCGGCCACGGCCAGCCCCTTGCTGGTGCCACCCAGCTCCTCGCGCTCGCCGCTGCGCTTGTCCTTGCGGGCCATCAGTGCCAGGATGCCTCGCCACAGTCCGGCCACACCCAGGCCAATCCAGATGGCATAGGCATAGAACGAACCGGCGTAGGCATAGTCACGCTCACGTGGCTGACTCGGAGTCTGGTTCAGATAGAGCACGATGGCGATGCCCGTCATGAAGAACAGGAAGAACACCACCCAGAACTGCTCGATGCCCCGCTTGCCACGGTAAGCCTGCCAGAGCAAGCCGATGATGCCCAGCAGCAGCGGCAGCAGGTAGAACACGTTATGCCCCTTGTTGCCACGGCCCAGGTCGTCGGGCAGCAGGCTCTGGTCGCCCAACCGCGGATTGTCGACGAAGGGTATGCCCGACACCCAGTTGCCCTGGGTGACCTCACCCATGCCCTGGATATCGTTCTGCCGTCCGGCGAAGTTCCACATGAAGTATCGCCAGTACATGTAGTTGAGCTGGTAGTCAATGAAGAAGCGTATGTTCTCCATCACGGTGGGCTTGATGGCCGGCTCGCCCTCACCTACCTTGTCACCATTGCGGTTGAGCTGCGTAGTGGCCATGACCTCGGTGCCCTGCATGCCCAGCCACTCCTGATACTGCTGCGCGTGCGCCTCGCTGTGGATGCGCGGGAACACCATGTTCTGTTCGGGCGCGAACACATAATTCTTCTTGTAGCCCAGCGCCTTGTAGCGGTCAGGGTCGCCAGGGTTCTGCTTGACCTCCTGTGCATACAGCATGGGGCCGTCGTTGACTTTGGGCTTCATGGTGCCGTTGGCCTGCTCCTGATAGACCACCTGGCTGTAGACCGTGCGTCCATAGAGCAGTGGAGTCTCGCCATACTGCTCTCGGCTCAAGTACTTGGCCAGGGCAAAGGTGTTGTTGGGCGAGTTCTCGTCCAGCGGCGTGTTGGCGTTGCTGCGGATGAGGATCACGCCATAGCTGGCGAAGCCGATGAAGATGACCAGCACGCTGAGCGAGATGTTGGCCAGGATGCGGCGCGGAACGGGGTTGCAATACTTGAACAGATACACGCACAGACCCACCAGCAGCAGCAAGGGCAGGATGATGCCGTCGCCCAGCAGCAACATGCCCGACAGCACGATGGCCAGCAGGAACGACACCTTGATGCGCAGGGCGCTCTTGCCCTGATGCAGCTCCCAGATGTTCCATGCCAGCGTGGCAATGAGCACGAATGCATAGATGATGACACCCGTATTGAACGACATGCCCAGTGTGTTGACGGCAAAGAGGTCAAACTTCTGCCCCATCTCCACGAAGCCCGGCTCCAAGCCATAGAGAATGGCCACGATGATGGCAAACGAGATGAGCAGCGTGATGAGCGAACCCTTGGCACTGGTATTCTGGAACTTGCGGTAGTAGTAGACCAGCGCGATGGCGGGGATGCAGAGCAGGTTGAGCAGGTGCACACCCAGCGACACACCGAAGATGTAGGCAATCAAGATGAGCCACCGGTCGCTGCCAGGCTCGTCGGCACGGTTCTCCCACTTGAGGATGAGCCAGAACACCAGCGCGGTGCAGAACGACGAGAAGGCGTAGACCTCGGCCTCGACGGCACTGTACCAGAACGTGTCGCTCCAGGTGTAGGCCAGCGCACCGGCCACACCACTGCCCATCACCACAAGATACTGGGCCAGCGACATCTGGTCTTCCTGGCCATCGCTCACCACCAGTTTCTTGACCAGATGGGTGATGGTCCAGAACAGCAGCAGGATGGTGGCCGCACTGAACAGGGCCGACATGGCGTTGACACACCGCGCCACCGCCGTGACATCATCGCCAGCAAACAGGGTGAAAAACCGCGCCATGAGGATGAAGATGGGGTTGCCGGGCGGGTGCCCGATCTCGCTCTTGAACCCTTGTGCGATAAACTCCGGGCAGTCCCAGAAGCTGGCCGTGGGCTCGATGGTGAGCAGGTAGGTCACCGCAGCCACCACAAACATGAGCCATCCCAGCGTGTTGTTGATCAGATTGTACTTCTTCATATTTGTTCGTTAGTAGTTTATTCTCGAAATCTTACTTCTTGACACCAGCTTATCGCCGCTCAAGAAAGTACAACCTGCAAATTTACAACAAAAACCTCACCCCCACCAACTCCCCGCCACTTATTAACAAAAAATAAGTACTCACACATAGTTTATAATTCATAATGCACATTGCATAATGACCGCCTGGCTGCCTCCCCTCCCCTTTACTTCGCCCATGCTCAAGGGGAAGATGAAGGGGGAAAGTAGAAGAGAGGCTCTGATTCGCCGAATAGATTCTGAATTGCGTAACCGTTCAGTCGCTCTGACTGCGATGGGGAGCGGCAGCTTCTCTCCCCTGACAGGAAAGGGGAGATGTAGGGCTGTGCCATGGCGAAGCCACTGAAAAAGTGGTGATAGAAAAGTGAAGAGGTTGTAGGCGCTATTTTGTGATACCTCTTCATGTTTTAAGAGGCATCAATCGCAGTCCATATATATAAGTTCTGATGATTAATTATCGAACAAACATACTGTT
>JAFUVK010000019.1 GCA_017477555.1 Muribaculaceae bacterium | reverse complement strand
CAAAATTCATCAAAAATTTTTTGATGCCTTTTGATGGCTTTGGTGGTTATTATCCTCCACCAAACTCGCCAAACCTCAACAAAATTCATCAAATATTTTTTTGATGCCTTTTGATGGTTTTGGTGGCTTTGGTGGTTACTATCCTCCACCAAATACGCCAAACCACACCAAAATTCATCAAATATTTTTTGATGGCTTTTGATGGTTTTTGATGGCTTTGGTGGAGCTGATTACCAACTCTGACGCTCAACCCCTCACCTAACCTCTCCCCTGCTAGGGGAGAGGGACTCCCCTGATGCTCCGACACTCATAAGCCCTTATGTTCTTATGTTCTTATGTCTTAATATCCTAAACGCCCTTGTGTTTTTATGTCTTTATGTCCTTGTGTTTTTATGTCTTTATTATGTCCTTGTGTTCTTATGTCCTAGTGGCATGAATGTATTTATGTCTTGGGCGTTATTGTGGTTTTGAAGTGCCGACGGGCGCAGCGACAGGGACGTTATTTGTTAAATATACAAACTATTATACATTAACAAAAAGTAGGAAGAAACGAGTAGATATTCACTAAAATTAATAACTTTCCTATGAATGTCCATAGGAGCCATTCAGCATACTACCATGGGTTTTAGTAGGTTCACCAGCCTTTTCCCACTCGACGAGCAAGCTTTTTATCGACGAAGAACAGAATGAATAGGGCGGTTGGCATATTCAAAATGCATTTTTGCTGATAAATGTTATTTTTTGTTAACGCGCGGGGGGTAATACTTATTTATGTTAAAATATTTGCCATTCTCATAAGCAAGTCATAACTATTTCAATCAAAAACATTACATTTGCCAACCAAAATTGCGACAAGCTATAATCAACTTTTATGGCAGACTTATTGTAAAATTATTCACTACGTCTACGGTTGATTTCTGACACTTTCTTCACACTTGCGAGGCAGGTCTGCTGGCTTGCCCCTAATGCGTTAAGACAAAACAATTTAACATCAAAACAACACAAACAAATGAAAAAAAACTATCAAACTATTGCTTCTGGCAGCCCTCGCCTGGCCCTCCCTTGCCCTGGCGCAGGGTCAGCCACAGGCCCTGCCGGTCGACAAGCCGAAGGTGTTCGAGCGCGCCGGCGACGCCTCCAAGCTGCGCCAGCATGAGTCGTGCACACACGACATGAAGGCGACCAAGCTCGAAGACATCAACGCCGATACCTCCAGTCCGGACACCACCCCGGGCCGCAGCAACGCCCCTCGGAAACAGCCGCAGCGAGAGAGCGAGTATCTGTACATCAACGAGAATGCAACCGGCTACAACGAATATGTGCCGGCCTATGGGAATTACTATGAACAAACAACCTCAGGCACGACGCAAGTCATCTACCCAGCGAGTATGCTCACCGAGTTTGTCGACAAGCCCATCAAGGCGATTCGGTTTTACTGTGCCGACACCGACGGTCTAAGTTTCTATGGCGGGCAGTTGACTGCCACACTGGGTACCACCAACTCAGCGTCTTTTGGCCGGAATGACGGCCTAGCGACTATCAAAACTGGCTCGGTGACCGCCACGACCGTACCCAAAGAGGGTGATAAATACCTGACCTTTGTGTTCGACACCCCATTTGTCTACACCTCGACCTCGGGCAATCTCATCATCCAGACGAAAATCAACACCGCTGGAACATACGGACAAACTTATTTTGTCGGACAAACCTATAGCGGAAATACTCCATACTACTCGTATAACCAACGTCAGGGGAGGCAGCATTTCTTGCCCAAGACGCTGTTCTTTATCGAAGATGGCAACTCCATTTCGACCGAGGACATCGACTTCGGCAAGGTGACGTGCGGCCAGACCGCCACTCAGTCGGTGACCATCACCAACAAGAACAAGGCAGACGCCGCGATCTCATGGAGCTTCGGCGGCACCAACGGCGACAAATTCACCACGACGCAGACGGCCACCACCGTCGCCGCAGGCGGCTCGGTGACCTTCCCCATCACCTTCGCCCCCGGCCAGATGACCGGCCCGATATATGGCCGCCTGGACGTGGAGATGGGCAACACCAAGTTTCGTGTGGCCCTCAACGGCCAGGGTGTCAAGAACTATGACGCCACTGTCACGCCCACGTCGCTCGACTTTGGCGAAGTGTTTGTCAACGACAACGGCACCGCCAAGGTCACGCTGACCAACACCGGCCTGCAGGCCATCTATCCTATCGCCCAGACCGACAATCCCGCGTTCACCGTGTCGGCTGCCGGCAGCGGCAACATTGCCAAGGACGGCACGCGCACCTACACCGTCTACTTCAACCCGACGGCCGAGCAGGCCTACACCGGCACGCTCAACCTCCATGACGACGCCAACGGCATCAACCTGCGCGTCGCGCTCAAGGGCACCGGTGTCACCACCGCCGCCCCCTTTGTGGTGGACCTGCAGCAGAGCGGCACAACACACGAAGATCATACTGTCGCCGACGGATCGTCGTACAACCGATTTGTCCCCATCTACGGCAACTACCTGGACTATGGCTGCTCGGCCCAGATGACCTATCCGGCCGAGGTCTTGCACTTGAATGTGGGCGACAAGATCTACTCCATAAAGTTCTATGCCAGCAAGACTTTGAACCAAAGTGATGCAACCGGCAGCGTTGAGGACAACCCCATCATCGTGAAGGTGCATGAGACCGGCAATGTTACCACGCCACAGACCACCGTCTGCACCGACGGCAGCATCTGGTCGGGCAGCGACGAGGTCACCTTCACATTCAACCAGCCCTACGAATATAAGGGCGGCGACCTGGTGATTGACATGTCGTGCGAAGCAAAGCAAGGTGCTTATTACACCGGTTTCACCTGGTATGTAAAGGAAGGTATCGGCACCAGCACTTATACTTACAACCGAAGTGTTGGCGCAAATCCAACATCCTCCGTCACCCTCGACCTCCTGCCCTCGATGACCATGGACATAGTGCCGGCCGAAGCCGGACACGAGCACGTGCGCGCCGAGGAGGTGGCCTGGGGCAGCCAGAATGTGGATGCTGGCTCATCGTTCTACAGCAAGGAGGTGACCATCTACAACCCCAACAGCACAGCCGTTGAGGCCAACCTGACCATCGCCGACAGCGACCCGTTCAGCTTTGCGCAAAACACGACCAGCAAGAGCCACACGATGACCCTGCCGGCCGATGAGAACACGACGCTCACGCTCTACTTCAACCCGACGGCAGCGGCTGGTTACACCGGCCACCTGAACATCGCCACCGGCAGCCACAACAGTAGCACGCGTCTGACCGGCGTGGGCCTCAAGGCCGGCGAGATTGCCACGCGCGACTCGTCGTTCTTCGCCAGCCTGCCCGAATATGAGTGGACCGATGCCGACGGCAAGACGCACTACAGCAACTACACCGAGATTGCCACCGATCCCCGCCAGATGATTGCCCTGCTCAAAAACGTCTACACCAACAAGCAGATTCCCGGCAACTGGAAGCGCGGCTTTGACGAGCAAGGCCGTGACGAGCAAGGCAACGAGGTGTTCTATCATGGTGTCGGCACCATCGAAAGAACCAGTTCAGACTATCGGACCAAAGAAGGCTATGAGTGGCAAGACACCCATGGTTGGGGCATTGAGGGCGATGTGGTGTTCTCAAGAACAACCATACCGGTAAGCGACTATCAGGATACTTATGCCTATACGGCAACCATGGACTCGATGCAGTATAAGCCCGACTACGAGGGCGTGACACTGCTGCTGGTCGAGATGAAGGATGACTTCAACCACAACGACCTCTATGCCGACGGCGGCGACTACAAGACGTTCAGCGACTCGCCCTACGACAACCTGATTGGCAGATTTGAGCGCTGCATCAAGTCGGTGCGCATCATCACCCAGTCAAAGCGCACCGGCAGCAAGGATGACAAGTCGTCGGGAACGCTGTTCAAGATTGACTGCGACAAGATGAACAAGTTCTTCTTGATTGCCAAGGGCCAATTGCGAAAGATTCACAACTCTTGGGACATCCTCTCTGATGTATATGGCACAATGTATTATGCCTACGACTACTGCCGAGGCCCGCTGCGCGTTGTTATCCCCAATGCGGGCACGGCATGGGTTGACGAAGACACCAACCTGCCCTTCTGGCACATGTTTGAGCAGTTCAGCCCCGTGGCACAGGATGCCGGTGCCGGCATGGAGGACCTGTATCGCTTGATGACCGAGCGTATGCAGTCGTTCGGTGTGCAGCACGACTGCCACCAGGTGCCCATGATGGACCACCAGTTCATGATGTATGCCGATGACGACCAGGTGGCCGACTGCCAGGACGTACGCGACATGATGTTCTTTGTGCCCGACTACCGCATGATGAAAGATGATCAGCGCGACCTGAGTTTGCTCTTGGAATACCTCAACTACAACACCGAGCATCAGCCCAAGATGGGCATCTATGTCATCCACCAGGACGAGATCACTGGCGAGAAGGTCGCCAACCAGGAGCTGTACAAGCTGAACCTGACCTGGAAGAGCAACATGGACGACTTCCTGCCGCGCGACGAGCAGGAGTACCAGCTCTATCAGATGGTAACCGACGACTTCGGCGACCACATCTATGTACCGGTCTATGAGCGTGACAGCCAGGGCCGCTACAAGACCAGCTCGGGTGAGTGGGTCACTGACACCGTGGGCAAGATTCTGGTGCCCGTTACCCTGAGTGCCGCCGCACTGACCAGCGCGGATGCCCGCCACAACTACCCCAACGTCTACATCGACCAGGAGGAGGGCGGACGCACCGTGACATTTGCCGTGCGCGGCCAGGATGCCGACCACTTCCTGAGCCTGCAGATGTCGAACGAGGAGAGCTACTTCATCCCCGGCACCGACGCCGCCGAAATCCTGCATCTAACCAGTGCCACCTACTACAGCCGCTTCAACCCGCAGGAGGTGCGCAACTGCTACAGCAACAAGATCGAGGTGAAGACCAACGACAACAGTGTGCGCCGCGACTACCTGAACAACGGCACGACGTTCAACGTGCTGCGCATGTGGAACGAGCGCGTGGGCGAGACCACACAGCTCCGCACCGCGACGGTGGCCACCGCGACCGTGAGCGGCACCAAGCTCAACATCCACGTCGCTGACGACACCCAGAGCCCTGCATCGATGTTCCCCAAGGGTGAGAACGACGGCACTGATGGCCGTGCTATCGGCTACCACGCCAACCCCGGCACGAACTATCAGACCGACATCACCTACAAGACGGTGAGCGGTGTGCAGTATGCCAACTTTGACTTTGTGATGTGGGACAACTTTGCTGTCGACGTGGCGGCCAACCAGCACCCCGGACAGTACACCTACGAGGTGGTGTTCACCGCTGCCAGCAACATCGACGGTACTCAGCCTCAGACCAACCAGGCACACAGCAACGACTACAATGTGCCGGTCTACAAGACAGACTCGCGCATCAACGAGCCGATCACCCTGGCCGATGTGCTTGACGACACCAAGATGAGTCCGGAATATGAGCCGGGCAATGTGGAGTTTGACGCCCAGGTGCGCCAGAACAGCAAGTCGAGCCTGCTGCGCTATGACGCCTATCGCTGGGACGAGGCTGCCACCCGCTACCTCTATGAGACCGCCGGCGGCAACGACGAGGAGGAGGACGATGTGCCGCCCACCGGCATCGCCGGCAACCAGGGCGAGTACTACACCGTGACGATGAACAAGGTGGGCACCGAGGACTACTATGTGGGCAACCCGGTGAGCGTGTCGGGCAGCACTGCCAACTGGGCAACGTTTGTCGACTACTACCCGACCAACGCCAACACCGATGCCGGTGCCTACACCTACGCTCCTGTTGTCGAGCTGTACACGCGCGGCTACGCCTCGCACAGCACCGAGACCAACAAGGTGAGACGCCATGACTACAACACCTATGGCGGTCCGCTGAAGAACACCGCCGTGGGCAAGCTGGAGGTCAAGCCCTACGATCCCACCATCGGTGACAGTGGTACCAACCGTGCCCTGATGAGCGACTACTACTGGACCAAGGGCGAGGACAAGTACTCCTACTACAACATCCTGCTGACGTTCAAAGCACTGGATGTGCCCGAGGGCTATGAGCTCTACAAGGTGCGCGCTTGGCGACGCGTCGACCGCAGCGTGCTCGACGAGGAGCTTGACACCCGCAAGAGCCGCATCGACAACATCGACGAGGATGGCTGGTTGCTGTATGAGGACATCAACTATGGCGACCCGCTGACGGTGGACGGCGCGACCAAGATGAGCTGCAGCAGCCTCAAGCCCGAGCTGCTGGGCGAGCGCTCGAGCCAGATTGCACGTCCGCAGAACCCCGATGCCACCGGCGAGCCAGAGCCGCTGTTTGGACTCAACAGCAAAGGCGAAGAGGACTACACGCCTGGCGAGACCCGCGCCACCTTCGGTGCCAAGCGTCTGGACCTGCCGAACGACGACAACGACTTCCCGACGCTGCATGCCGAGTTTAAGGTGCGCGCCTACTTCACGCGCAACACCAACCCGCTGGTTACCGGCACTGACACGCAGAACGCGCCGCGCCGCGCCGAGAGCGCACAGGCGATGACGGGTAGCGACTATGACTACTATGTGGCCGAGGGTCGCACCGAGGTCGTCGAGCATGGCGGCAGTGAAGTCATCACTGGCATCACCGGCATCAAGGCCGACACCAACCGCGAGGTGGTGGGCGTGACCTACGTCAACACCCTGGGACAGCAGAGCAGCCGTCCGTTTGAGGGTGTGAACATGGTGGTGACGCGCTACAGCGACGGCACAACCACAACCACCAAGGTGGTGAAGTAAGCATATACATTTAGTAATAGTTTTTATCATTTGTGCCAGGCTGCGTTGCAACGCAGCCTGGCTGCATTTTGCCCATGCGGGCGCGGTGGGCCATAATAAGTTAAGGTAGTTTCTTGTCAGTAGTTAAGGGTGTGACTGTTCACCGATTATGCTTGCTGATTGTCAGCAATTTGCGAGAGTTGACAACCAGTTTCCCCTTCATAAATGCACATAACTTAATCCATAAGATACCATATTTTTGTGGCAGATACGCGGCACGCCGCTACCAGCCACCCATTGCCCACAATGCATGTAGGGACGGCACCCCCGTGCCGTCCGCCCCGACCTATGGTAATTTCATTTCAGCCCGGAGGCGGACATCTCCCCAACAACCAGGAGGCGGACGGCACAGGGGTGCCGTCCCTACATCGCCCCCCTCACTCACCCGGGCGTTCCCTTGCCAGGGAGGCTGATCATGCGGCACGGCACGTCGCTACCATCATCCAAGTTAAAAAGAATAGAAGTTTTTTTTCGTTTTATTTCTTCATTCACACAAAAAAACAGTAACTTTGTACACTTTTCGACCGTCCTGTCAGGACGGATAGGCTAATGGCCTATAAACCACTCGAATCCAAACTACACTGTACCGAACTCCTGATTATGAAAATATTTACTACCGATGGCATTCGCCGTATAGAAGAAAAAACAATCGAACACGACAACCTGTCGAGGCTCGACATGATGGAACGCGCCGCCGAGGCGGTGACCTACGAGATTGTGGCCAGATGGCGTCCCAACAAGCGCATCATCATCTTCTCGGGGCCTGGCGACAACGGTGGCGACGGGCTGGCCGTGGCGCGACTGCTGCACGCCCAGGGTTACCATCCCGAGGTGTATCTGTTCAACATCCGCTCGTCGCAGCTGTCCAAGTGCTGCTCGACCCACCGCGACCGGCTGCTGGAGCTGGAGGACCTCGACTTTATCGAGATTACCTCGACATTCGATCCTCCCGAACTGACCGAGAGCGATGTGGTAATCGACGCACTGTTCGGCTCGGGCTTGCGCGACCCGTTGCGCAGCGGCTATGCACAGGTGGTACAGTATATCAACGACAGCGATGCCTATGTCGTGTCGATCGACATGCCGTCGGGGCTGTTCGGCGAGTGGAACATGGGCAGCGACCCGCGCAACATCATCTGTGCCGACCTGACGCTGACCTTCAACTTCCGCCGGCTCTCGTTCTTCTTCAAGGAGAACGCCCGCTATCTGGGCGACCTCAAGATCCTAGACTTGGAGATGAACACCGACGCTATCGCCGCCACGCCCACCGACTTCTATCTCATCGAGCACGAGGATGCGCACGACATGCTCGCCGAGCGCGACCCGTTTACCAACAAGTATGACTACGGCACCATCCTGCTCATTGCAGGCAGCTATGGCATGATGGGTGCAGCCATCCTGGCCTCGCGCGCGGCGATGCGCGCCGGTGCCGGACTTGTGACAGTGCATGCTCCACGCTGCGGCTTCGTACCGCTGCAGACGGCTGTTCCGGAGGTGATTTTCGAGCCCGATGCCCACGAGATAGTGACCACATCGATTGACCTGCACCACCAGTACAGCGTGGTGGCTCTAGGTCCCGGCATCGGCACCAGCGACGAAACGGTCGAGGCCGTCGACGCCTTCCTCAAGAGCTTCAGGCGACCGTGCCTGCTCGATGCCGACGCGCTCAACTGCATTGCTCGCCGGCCCATGCTGCTGCGCAGCATACCCAAGGGTTCGGTGCTCACGCCGCACGCCAGCGAATTCGACCGCCTCTTCGGCGAGCACCGCACCGACGAAGAGCGCCTGCGCAAGGCCATCGAGGTGTCGCGACTCTACGAAATCACCATCGTCCTCAAGGGTCACCATACGATGACGGTGCGCCCCGACGGCAAGGTGTATATCAACAGCAGCGGCAACGCCGGCATGGCCACTGCGGGCAGCGGCGATGTGCTCACCGGCGTGATTGCCGCACTCATCGCCCAGGGTTATGCGCCCGACCTGGCTGTGGCGCTGGGCATCTATCTGCACGGCCTGGCAGGTGACCTGGCCGCGCATGAGCATGATGCCTATGGAGTGATGGCCAGCGACATCGCCGACTATATGGGCCGCGCCATCCACGATGTGGTGCGCCGATAGCGCCAGCACAATGCTGCAGGTGGGAAAATACGCTGAATGCACCGAACTCACACAACCATTCAGTGTCGTTCAGTGCATTCAGTGGTTATCAGGGCATCACTAGCCTATCCGAGCATGAAGAATGCGATGAGTATCTGGACCACAAAGATAGTGGGAATGCCTATGACAAACCGCGTATGCCGGGTCTTGTGCCGCAAGAGCAGCATGGCCAGCACCGCCCCCACCGAGCCACCGGCCACAGCCAGCAGCACCAGCGTCGACTCACTTGTGCGCCACAAGCCTCGCCGTGCACGCCGCTTGTCGTCGGCATAGACGATAAATGTGATGATATTTATAAGAATGAAATAAGCGAGAAATAACTTGAACATAGCACTAATCCCTAAATGTGCTACAAAGATATGGTTTTTTTCTGGAATTTCACAACAATCAGTTGTTATTTTTCAAAAAAAACGTACAATTTTCCCAACGAGGCATGCAGTCCAGATGCCATTCAACCAACTAGACACCCTTTAACTACGCAATAATGACCTACATCCCTCAACCCAAAGCCGTCTATGAGCTGTTTGCGCAGCTCAACGGCACGCCCCGGCCCTCGCACCATGAGGAGCGCGCGGCCGACTTTCTATGCGACTTTGCTCAGCAGCACGGACTAGACTACAGTCGCGACAGCCACAACTGCGTGGTCATCCGCAAACCCGCCACCCCGGGGCATGAGCATGCCACGCCCGTCGTTATCCTCAACCACATGGACATGGTGTGCGTGGCCGAGCCAGGCAAACAGTTTGACCCGCTGAGTGACCACATCGAAGCCTACTGCGAGGACGGCTGGATGCATGCCCGTGGCACATCGCTCGGTGCCGACAACGGCATCGGCCTGTCGATGGCCCTGGCCATCCTGGCCGATGACAAGATTGTGCACGGCCCGCTTGAGGTCATCACCACCACCAACGAGGAGGACGGCATGACCGGCGCGAGCCACCTCAGCTCCGACTTCATCAAGGGCCGAAAAGTCATCAACCTCGACAGCGAGGACTACGACACCATCACCACCGGAGCCGCCGGGGCCTACCTGCAGATTCACCATCTGCCCATCACGCGTGTCAACGCGCCACGCAACCACAGCTGGTATCGTGTGGCCATCGACGGAGGTCGTGGCGGGCACTCGGGGGTGGACATCAACAAGGGCCGCGCCAGCGCCACTACGCTGCTCTGGGCGCTGCTCAACGCCATTGCCGAAGAGACTATTGTCAATGTGGCCGCCATCAGTGTGGGCGATGCCAGCGCGTCGATTGCCAGCCGAGGCGAGGCCATCATCTGCGTGCCGGCCGATGACGCCGTCGAACAGGTCGAGGAACGCGAGGCCCACTTCAACGAGTGGCTCAACGACGAGTATGGCACGACCGACCCCGCCGTGCGGTGCACCATCACGCCGTGTGACGCTTGCCCACAAGTCATCGACCCCAATCAAGTGGTGGCACTGATGGATGCCCTTGAGCAGACACCACAGGGAGTCATAGCCATGAGCAAGGCCATGCCCGGAACGGTGCATACCAGCAACAATGTGGGCATGATTCGTACCGGCGACAACGACATCACTGTGAGCACGCACACCCGCAGTTTCGATGTCGGCGAGATGGAGCAGACGGGACTGGACATCAAAGACGTGTTTGCGCAAGTCGGAGCACACACCGAGCTGGTGATGTCGGCACCGGCCTGGCAGGAGAACCCCGACAGCGACTTTATCAACCTCACCAGCGATGTGTTTCAGGACGTGCTGGGCTGGCGGCCTCGCAAGGTGGCCATGCACTTTGTGCTCGAGGCCGGCTTCTTCGTGCAGAAGTTTCCCGGCATCGAGATGGCATCGATCGGGCCACGCATCGTGGAGCCACACAGCACGCGCGAGCGAGTCGAGCTTAAGACCATCGACGACATCTGGCGCGTGACCGTTGAACTGCTGGCACGACTGGCCTAGGCTATGCGACAAGCCACCGAGAACGATTTTGCCCAGGTATGGCGCATCTTGCGCCAGGCCGCGCAGTGGATGATGGCCCAGGGGCGCGACCAGTGGGACGACAAATATCCCACGGCCGAGGCTGTGCATGCCGACATCGCGCGAGGCGAGGGATGGGTCATCGAGCGCGACGGATGCGTGGTGGCCTACTGCGCCATCGCGCTAGGCGGTGAGCCGTCGTACGACCAACTCGACGGCCGGTGGCTCACACCCGGACCCTACACGGTGGTTCACCGTGCGGCCATCGACCTCGACCAGCGCGGCCAGGGGCTGGGACATCTGTTCTTTGCACAGGCCGAACAGATGAGCCGCGACCGCGGGTGGCCCAGCGTGCGTGTCGACACCAACCACGACAACCGCGAGATGCTCGCACTCATCGCAAGCCGGGGCTATCAGCTCACGGGAAAATGTTATTACTTTCACGGCGGCCGCAACGTCGAGCGGCTAGCCTTTGAGAAACCCCTATGAATCTCATCGAAGTCACATCGCTCACCCAGCCCGGGGTCGAGGTCTATGGCTCCCTCACCGAGGCGCAACTGCGCAACCGCCTGGACCCCGGACGCGGCATCTTCATCGCCGAGAGTCCCAAGGTCATCGCCGTGGCCCTCGACGCCGGCTACGAGCCACTGTCGCTGCTGTGCGAGCGGCGGCACATCACCGGCGACGCCGCTCCCATCATCGCACGCTGTGGTGACATCCCCATCCTCACCGGCGAGCGCGAGTTGCTGGCGCAGCTCACGGGCTACACCCTGACCCGCGGCGTGCTGTGCGCCATGCGCCGCCCGTTGCCGCGCCCTGTGGCACAGGTGTGCCACGATGCCCGGCGCGTGGTGGTCATCGACAGTGTGGTCGACACCACCAACATCGGGGCCATCTTCCGCTCGGCGGCGGCACTAGGCATTGATGCCGTGTTGCTCACGCCCACCTCATGCGACCCCCTCAACCGTCGCGCCGTGCGCGTGTCGATGGGCAGTGTGTTTCTAGTGCCATGGACCTGGCTTGACCAGCCCATCGCCAGTCTCCGCGACCTGGGGTTCAAGACCGTTGCCATGGCGCTGACCGACCGTTCAGTCCCCATCGACGACCCCACTCTGTGTGCCGAGCCGCAGCTGGCCATCATCATGGGCACCGAGGGCGACGGTCTGACGCATAACACCATCGTCCAGGCCGACTATGTGGCCCGCATCCCCATGCACCACAGCGTGGACTCGCTCAACGTCGCCGCAGCCGCCGCAGTCGCCTTCTGGCAGCTGCGCTATCAAAATTAAGGCATGGAATTTATATTAGGTAATTATATACCTGTTGTCCCCTTGGTGCCGTGAAAGGGCTATTCGATTACAGGCGGGGGAATGAAGTACGGTTTATAGTTAATAGTTTAGCATTCATAATGGGGACTTTTAACTATAAACTGAAAATGGGTGCGCCCTCTGCCGCCCTTTCGGGGCGGTGAATGGCTTTATGGCTCTTGTTACGGGGGCTTCCGCCCCCGTCTGTAGTCGGCGGCCCCGTTGGGGCCACTGCTTCTTTGCATCAAGGGACAACTGGTATATAGCCCCTTTAAATTATTACAGGGAGAACGTACATCATCCCTGTGTCAAGGCTGTAGGGACGGCACCCCTGTGCCGTCCGCCTCGACAAAAGGTAATGTTGTTTGGATAAAATGCTCACGCTCGGCCATCAGCGAGCCGGCTCGCATGGCACTCGCTTAATCGCATTTTTGCAGCCCTGCTGGCGGACGGCACAGGGGTGTCATCGCTACCTTACCATTGTTTATTTCTTAGGCGGGGCCTAAGTGGGGGACTAAAGGCTCAACGGGCTAAACGCAGCCCAATGACATCACTTCTCTTCGAAGGTTGTCTTCCCATTCGACTGGCGGCATAACTAAACCATGATTCGTATAAATACCCTCCTCCGCGTGTCACACGATTTGTGCCAGAGATGGGACCAGCCGGATTGTCTACTGGCGAACTTTCATAATAATACCTTCCGTACCAATCTTGGCACCACTCACATACGTTTCCGGACATGTCATACAAACCAAGCTCATTTGGAACTTTTGTTGCCACAGTTTGCGTGCCATACCCTGCAGTGCCCCATGTGCGGGAAGGAATATTTCCTATATACCAACCCACATCATTCATGTAGTCGCTACCAGCATATCTATATCCCTCGCCCTTGTTGCCACCTCGGGCGGCGTACTCCCACTCAGCCTCTGTTGGGAGGCGGAAACTCTCACCAAAAAGTTCGTTCAACTTTGCGATGAATGTCTGACAATCAAACCAGCTAACCCAATCCACAGGTCGCTGAAGGTTTGTTCCATAATTTGCCTCGTGGTCAGAATCTACAGATGAATTGCCAGTCTCGTTAAAATAACTGGGGTTACTATTCATTATGGCGACCCAAAGCTCTTGTGTGACCTCAGTTTGAGCAATGCTAAAGCTATTCACTATCACTTGATGCTCGAGGTTGTCTGGCTCATCCCAAGGACTATTACTGATGTACCAGCCCTCGTTGTCGCCCATTGTGAACGAGCCGCCTTGAACCTGAATCATCTTGAACGAAACGCCATTGACTGTAAACACTGTAGTCCTTGGCGTTTTTGCAAGCATGATGTTGATCAACTCGTTGACATCTGCAATGTCAACCTGGGCATCCTCGTTGATGTCACAGAGTTTTGTTTCCAAGTCGGAGGTTGATGTGAGATTAAACATCCGATTAATTATCGCATTGATATCGCTGACGTCAATATCCCCATCACCACACACATCGCCAACCACACCCACACTTGCTTCCAAAACTGTGACGACGCATGTGGCGGTGAGTTCGCCACACATGGCAGTGATGGTAGTGCTGCCGTCAGCTACAGCCTTGACCTTTCCGTCGGCATCCACTGTGGCCACAGCAATGTCGCCCGACGACCAGATTACCTGCTGCCCTGCTGGATGGGACGTGGCAGTGAGTTGCAGCTCATCGCCGACCTTCATCATAGCGTCGGTCTTGTCCACCTCTATCCACGAATCAGGCTCAGCCTCAAGCGACTCGTCAATGTTGACAAAGTCCTTCCACTGTTCGGCTTGTTGATACAATGCCTTGGTGCCTTTGGGGACATGGAGCACGCAAGTGCTGGTAGGTACTCCCTCAAAAACATTCTCTCCCATTATCACCTGGTCGGGCTGAGTGATGTAACAATAGATGTGGGCAAGTTTAGTGTCCTGACCAAACAAATACTCTCCAATCTCTATGACTGAACTCGGGATGGTCACTGTGCTCAAAGAGGCGCATTGCTCGAAAGCACCATATTCGATAGATGTCACTGAATTTGGAATCACTACATCGGTCATCGCTTTACACTGCAGAAAAGCTTGTCTCTCTATTGTAGTAATTGAATTGCCTAAATTAATTGATTTCAGTTGTGAGCAGTCCATAAATAGACATTCGCTAATTGCCTTCAAAGTATTAGGCAAAGTGGCGGTCTTAACAAGGCTACCGCTAAATAGATAGGGTTCAATGTCTGTGACGACATAAGCCTGACCATTAATCATCACTGATTCTACAATGTCTATACTATAATAGTCATGGTAAGCACTAAACAGACCAGGCGGATCAGACCATAATTCAACGACTTTAACGGAGGCCTGATCAGGATTGATCACATAGGCGTATCCATCAACCTCATAGATTTGCACTTCTGCATGACTGTGTTGAGACAATATGCATGCTAGGAGAATGCAAACTACTCGTATGCTTGGTAGCATTATCTTAACTGTCGACTTCATATTCACAACTTTTAAAGGTTATTAAATAACAAGTTTGCATATATAGTCAATATTTTTGAGACGCACAAGTATTCTCCAAACATCTTTGAACTATAGATTTAACTGAAAGTTATGTTGGAATACCATTGACAATATTATCGCTCTGCGTGACACTCACAGTACAACCGATTGTCTTGTTTATAAACAAGCCACTGCAGTCTATGATGTTCCGATTTATTTGCACTGAGCCAGTACTGTTGTTATTCAGGCTCAAAAATTCTGTGACAGATTTGAATCTGCTATCATGAATGTCAACAATTAAATTCGCAGTTCCTATTAGCTTGAAACAAACCTGACCAGTCACTGTTGGCATCAAAGAATTAACAACAGTAATTTCAGCAGTGCTTTGAACAAGATTCTGCGTGGTGAAATCAAGCACACTAGAATCAACATACAAGCTATGGCATGACATAATTGCTATATCTATAGGTGCAGATTTGATAAGTGATTCCACCAATTCTAGCGTTACTCCCATCGAATCGAGAGTAATGTAATGATAATTTGTGATATTCATTTTAGTACATGACAAAAAGTTAAATCATTAACATTGATTAACAGATTGTCTGACAATCAAAAAACACAAAATCCCTGGAAATTAGCAGTTTTGCAAAGAAAATCACCAATTTTTCGATAAAAAGTCACTAATCCCAAGAACAAAGGCAAAATTATCAAACTTTTTCCGATTATGCAAGAGCATTCGGGAAAATCCATGAACCTGGTTCGCATCAATTCGGCCAACTGGTTTACAAACATATTGAGGAAAAAAGCATTGAAAAGAGATCATTTTTGCACAAACGTGTAATAAATCTTACACCCTCTGCGTCAAATGGGCAAAAATCCTGTTCATTTATCATTAAGTATTTAAACGACGTGGACAATTTCATTGAAATACGCGATGTTGTCAAGCAATATGACGGACATCGGGCACTGGACCATGTGAGCATGGACGTGCCGCGCGGCTGCATCTACGGCTTGCTGGGGCCTAACGGGGCCGGCAAGACCTCGCTGATACGCATCATCAACCGAATCACCCACCAGGACAGCGGCACGGTGATGCTCGACGGCCGCCCCATCACCGACGACGACGTGGCGCACATCGGCTATCTGCCCGAGGAGCGCGGACTGTACAAGAAAATGAAAGTGGGCGAGCAGATTGTGTATCTGGCACGCCTCAAGGGCATGGACAAGGCCAGTGCGCACAACGAGATGCTGCAGTGGCTCGAGCGGTTTGACCTGAGCCTGTGGCGCGACAAGAAGCTCGAAGCACTGAGCAAAGGCATGCAGCAGAAGGTGCAGTTCATCGCCACCGTCATCCACCGGCCGCAGCTGCTCATCTTCGACGAGCCGTTCTCGGGCTTCGACCCAGTGAACGCCGACCAGCTCAAAGTCGAGATTTTGCGCCTCAAGCAGGAGGGAAGCACGGTGTTGTTCTCGACCCACAACATGGAGAGCGTCGAGGCCATCTGCGAGCAAATCTCGCTCATCAACCACTCGCGTGTGGTGCTCGAGGGCCATGTCGACGACATCCGCCAGCAGCACAAGCAGGGCATTCTGGCAGTAGACCTGGCACGGGGCGAGACCCTGCAGCCTAACGACGCGATGTTCACCATCTTGCCGCCAGCCATGGGCAGCCGAGAGACGCAGGTGCGCCTCAATGCGGGCATCGCCATGCACGATGCCATCGCCTGGCTCAACGACCACTACTCGCTGACAGGCTTCCACGAGATACTGCCGTCGATGCACGACATTTTTATCAACACCGTCAAATCACAAGACCATGAGCAAGCTTAAACTGATCATAGCCCGCGAATACATGTCGATGGTGGGACGCAAGTCGTTCATCATCATGACCATACTCATCCCCATCCTGATGATTGCCTGTGTGCTGCTCCCCATAGGCATAGGCTATCTCAACCACGAGGGGAGCGACACCGAGAGCGTGGCGGTCATCGACGAGACCGGGCGCTACGGAAGCGCTCTGCACGACACCGACCTCTACCACTTCGTGCCTCTGCGCGCCGACTCAATCGCCAACCCGCGGGAATTCTACAACAATGCCGGAGAGAGCCTGACGGCACTGGTCATCATCCCGGCCGACATCGACTCGGCGCACCAGATGACCATCTACAGCGACAAGACTGTCAACGCCTCGCTCAAGATGGCACTGGGGCGCCAGCTGAGCGACACCATCACGCGCGCCCATGTGGCCAGCTATGGGGTGCCCAACCTGCAACAGATGATCGACGAGTCGAGCGTCAATGTCGAGGTCAAGAGTGTGAAGTGGGGCGAAGACGGCAGCGAGACCGAGACCAGCACCGAGATTGCCATGGGGCTAGGCTTTGTACTGGCATTCCTCATCTATATGTTTGTACTGATGTATGGTGCCATGATCATGAACGGCGTCATCGAGGAGAAGACCAACCGCATTGTCGAAGTCATCGTCAGTTCGTGCAAGCCGTTCGAACTGATGATGGGCAAAATTATCGGTGTGGCACTGGTTGGCCTGACGCAGCTGGCCATTTGGGTGGTGGTGATGCTGGCCTTGAGCATGGTGGCCGGCAGTATGCTCGGTTTGGCCATGGGCGACACGCTGAATATGGCCAACGACCCGGCGGCGTTGCAGGCCGCTCTGGCCCAGGGTGGCAATGCCGACATGAGCAGCGTTGTCCAAGCCATACTCAGTGTCAACTATCTGCAGATTTTCACCGCCTTTGTCTTCTATTTCATCGGAGGGTATCTGCTCTATGCCGCACTGTTCGCCGCCTTCGGTTCGGCCGTCGACCAGGCCGCCGATGCCTCACAGTTCACCACGCCCATCATCATCATCATGATCATCGCCCTGTATGCCGGCATGGCATGCATTGAGAACCCCAACGGCCCAATGGCCTTCTGGTGCTCGATGATTCCGTTCACTTCGCCCATAGTGATGATGGTGCGTCTGCCCTACGATGTGCCTGTGTGGCAGCTGGTGCTGAGCATCATCGTGCTCTTCGCCACCGCCGCGCTGATGGTGTGGATAGCTTCGCGCATCTATCGCACCGGCATCTTGCTCTATGGCAAGAAGACGAGCTACAAGGACATCTTCGGCTGGATTCGCCGTTAAGGCCGATTGAGTCTGTCAGTATTCATTTGGGCGGAATTTGGCAAAGTTTCGCCCAAATATGATGTTTTTAGTGTACATTTGGGCGAAACTCCAATCACTCTCACACCACAAGGGCCGACCCGCTAACCGCCGAAGGTGTATCAAAAAAATCAAATCAGATCACCCAAAGGTAGGGACGCAGCGTGCTGCGTCCCTACCTTTTCACAATTATGACACAGTTTCACCAAGGGGACAACAGGTATATAGTCGCAAAAATTTATGCGCTATCTCACTTTGTTTGCGCAAATTTTATTAACTTTGCGACAAAACTAGCTGTCCGGCGACCGATGGCGGCAGTCCCCCCTTCTGTACGGGCGCGACACGGAGGCGCAATCAGTCGGGCAGCAGCTGTGCCACGAGGTGCAGCCCTACACTACAACTAACAACCCAAAAACCAATTGAAAACTATGAAACAGATCCTGATCATTGCCGCAGCCGTGATGCTGCTGGCCAGTTGCAGCCGCCATGGCAGATATGAGTCAAATGGCGACGTGGTGAGATATACCTACTGGACATTCAGTTTCGGATACATGTCCGACACACTTCCCGATGCCGACCCCGCCACGTTCCAGAGTGTGAACGAGTGGCTGGGACATGATGCCAGCCGGGTATTCTTCAAGGAAAAGCTCGTGCCTGGAGCCGACCCGGCGACACTCAAGGCCAATGACTACCCACTGTACCGCGACAAGAACGACTACTACTACAAGGCCACACCCATGCGCGTGGCCGACGTGGCCACGTTCAAGGTGCTCAAACGAATCGAAGACAGCTTCTGGGCAAAGGATTCACAGCATGCCTACTTCGACACCACGCGCATCGAAGGGGTCGACCTACCGACGTTCAAGGTCAAGAGCCAGCTCCACGCCGTCGACAAGAACCATGTCTACTACTTGGGCCAACTGCTGCCACAGGCCGACCCGGCCACTTACGATGCCGACTGGAAGGGGTTCTATAGCCGCGACAAGTCACACATCTGGTTTCTGGGCGAGCTGGTCGAGGATGCCGACTATGAGACGTTCACCGTCGACAACGACAACGAGGCGCACGACAAGAACGGCAAGTTCCACGGCCCCATACGCGTCAACTAACTCACAGGGTCACTTGACCGGACGGATGGTGATGGCGTAACCGCCACCGGCCACCGAGCGCAGCCGCAGGGTGGTCTTGGCATCGACCTTGCGGCGAGTGATAGTGTAGGCCTGCGGGTTGGTGCGGTAGTTGGCATCCTTGGCATCGGCATAGATGGTGGCCTCATACTTGCGGCCCTTGTCCAGGAAATCGAGCTTGATGGTCGAGTTAAAGTCCTGCTTGCCAGCCACGTTGCCCACAAACCAGCTGTCGCTGTTCTTGTCCTTTCGGGCGATGGTGACATACTCCATCGGCTCGGCCTCGAGATAGACCGACCGCTCCCACTCGACGGGCACGTCCTTGATGAACTGGAAGGCATCCATGTGCTTCTGATAGTTCTCGGGCAGGTCGGCAGCCATCTGCAGCGGGCTGTAGAGCGTGACATAGAGCGCCAGCTGGCCACAGATGGTCGACAGGACCTTAGAGTCGTTGTCGGGCGAGAAGGTGCTCAGGTTCATCTCGAAGATGCCGGGCGTGTAGTCCATGGGCCCTCCTTGCAGGCGCGTGAAGGGCAAGATGGCGGTGTGACCGGGCTGTGTGCCTCCGAAGGCCTGATACTCGGTGCCCCGGGCGCTCTCGTTGCCGATGAGGTTGGGCCAAGTGCGGCACAGCCCCGTGGGGCGGACCGCCTCGTGGGCGTTGACCATGATGTGGTGCTCGGCCGCCTTCTGGATGGCATAGAGGTAGTGGTTGACCATCCACTGGCCATAGTGGTACTCGCCGCGAGGGATGATGTCGCCCACATAGCCGCTCTTGACCGAATTATAGCCATAACGGTTCATCAACTGGTAGGCCTGCTCGAGGTGGCGCTCATAGTTGCGCACGCTCGATGAGGTCTCGTGGTGCATCATCAGACGGATGCCCTTGCTGTGAGCATAGTCGTTGAGCGCCTTGATGTCAAAGTCGGGATAGGGCGTAACGAAGTCGAACACATAGTCCTTTGAGTTGCCGAACCAGTCTTCCCAACCTTCGTTCCAACCCTCGATGAGCAGCTGGTCGAAGCCGTGCTCGGCAGCAAAGTCGATGTAGCGGCGCACATTGGCATTGTTGGCACCATGCTTGCCGCTGGCTTTCACCTTCCGATAGTCGGTCTCGCCCAGTTTGACGCTAGGCAACTGGTCGGTATAAGCCCATGAATGCGCTCCCGAAATCAGCTCCCACCACACGCCCATGTACTTGACGGGCTTGATCCATGAGGTGTCCTCAATCTTGCACGGCTCGTTGAGGTTCAGAATCAAACGCGAGGCCAGGATGTCGCGGGCATCGTCGGTGACCATGATGGTGCGCCACGGGGTGTGGCACGGGGTCTGCATATAGCCCTTGTTGCCCTGCGCGTCGGGCGTGAGCCAGGCCTGGAACACCATGCGCTGGTCATCGAGGTTGAGGCTCATACAAGGATAGTCGACCAGTGCTGCCTCGTGCAGATTGATGTAGATGCCATCGTCGGTCTTGAGTTGCAGCGAGGTTTGCACGCCTGTGCGGCTGAACTGCGTCTGCGACGAGTTGGGTGTGATGGCCTTGTCGAACAGACCGCGGATCTCGCTCAGTCGCGAGCGGGTGTACTCATACTCCTGCGTGTCGTAGTCGCCACCTATCCACCATGCTGTGTGGTCGCCCGTCATGGCAAACTCGGTGCGCTCCTCGGCGATGACAAAGTAGTTGAGCACCCGTTGACGTGGGAACTCGTAGCGAAAGCCCACACCGTCATCGTAGACGCGGAACCGAACCACCATCTGCCGACCCTCGAGTTGCTCAAGCATCACGGCCATTTCGTTATAATGGTTGCGGATAGCCGTCTCCTCGCCCCACACAGGGTGCCATGTCTCGTCGTGAGTGGAATGCTCGGTCGTGACTACTCGAAGATCGCTGCACAACGACACCGGCTCGGGCTTGACATGGGTCTCGTCGAAATTGTTGAACTCGCCTGTGCGCTTGCCCACCAGGTCAAATCCCAGCAGACTGGGCTTGATCACCGTTTTTCCCTTGTAGGTCACATCATAGTAAACCTTGCCGTAGCGCACTTCACAACGCACGACCAGATTTCCATTGGGCGAAGTCTCGGTCTCTTGATGGGCATTGACTGCGCGGGCACCCAGTGCCAGCAGCACCATCATTGTTATTGTCAAGAACTGTTTCATTGTTTAGTCTTACGAATTAGGAGTTTATAATTAAGAATTACAGGGTGGCTGTGATGTTTCACACAGAATACACGGAACTCACTGAATAATAATTTTTCTGTGCTTTCTGTGAATTCTGTGTGATTTTCTGCCTGGCTGTAATTGTGAATTGTGCATTGAGAAAGCATTGTGCATTGAAAAAGGCTACTTGAACAGCAGCGGCACAAACTGGGCCAGATAGTGCCGCCAGTTGCGCCACTCGTGACCGCCGCCGCTCTCAACGTAGGTGTAGTGGTGGCCGGCACGGTCGAGCAGCTCGCGCAGCTCCTTGTTGGGCTGGTAGAGGAAGTCGTCCTTGCCGATGGCCACCCAGTAGAGTTTGTTGCCCTGACGGAATTGCTCGGCCAACTTCTGCTCGAGGTTGTCGTAGATGGGCGACTGCACACCTCGCATGGGGCGGATGGCAGCCGAGAATAGGCCAACATAGCCGAAGTCCTTGGGACGGTTAGCACTGATGTAGAGCGAGTGGAATCCACCCATCGACAGGCCTGCAATGGCACGGCCCGACTGCTTGCCAGTAGTACGATAGTGCCGCTCGACATACTCCATGATGTCGCTGAACGACGACTCAAACGACCCCTCCATCCACTGCTTGTGCTGGAACGTCGGCGTCACCAGCCCGCGCTGGTCGCTGCCGGGGGCAGCCTGCTCGTCGACATTGCCGTTGGGCATCACCACAATCATGGGCACGGCCTGCCCACTGGCGATGAGGTTGTCAAGCACCTGCGCCGCCTGGCCCTGGTGCAACCACGCCGTCTCGTCGCCGCCCGAGCCATGCAGCAAGTAAAGCACCGGATAGCGCTGGTTGCCCTGGTCGTAGCCCGCAGGGGTGTAGACCATCATGCGGCGCGGCTTGCCCACACGCGGCGAGTCGTACCACACGGCACTGACCTGGCCATGCGGCACATCTTGCGCCTGATAGAGAAGCTCTTGTCCACCGACAAAAAACATATTCTTGACCGTGGCCACGTCGCGCATGGTGTAGACGTTGCTAGGGTCAAGCGTCTTCACGCCGTCGACCACAAAGTTATAGAGATACAGGTCGGGAGCCAGTGTCCCGGTAGTGTAAGTCCACACGCCTGCCGTGTCGCGCTCCAGCGGCCATAGCACACCATAGTCCAGCTGCACCTCGACGCGCTGCGCCAAAGGAGCCTTGAGCGTGAAGGTCACCGTGTTGTCATCATTCACTTGGGGTGAACTCTTGCCGCCACCCCACAAGGCCTGCTGTGCACCCACCGTGAGTGCCACAACCGCCATCAATGCCAAGATTGCTTTCTGCTTCATGACTGTCACTGATTATTGCCACAAAGGTAATACAAACCGGGCGATATCTCCAAAAAATTCTGCCCGAAACAGACATCCACGGCGACTTGTGACCGCTCTTTTGCGCCAAACGCTAACACAAATTGACATTTGCCACGAAAGAATCTGTTCACCGGTTGGTTACAGCTAGCCTCCCCTCCCCTTTCACAAAGGGGAGGGGTCGGGGGTGCAGTTTGTCGCCATCGCCTAGCGTACATGCGGCATGCCACGTCCCTACACCGCTGAACTTTCCCAAAGGAGAGGGGGAGCCGGTTGCCAACTTTTACAATCGCCTCACATTCAACATGAATAATCGAGTAATATTATCAATATTTTCGGTCGAAAAATGTGTGGCCATCACACAAAGATCGATTAAAAAATGCAAATTAACCTGTGTAACAACTCTTTACAATTCCTAGCCATAAGTCTTTGTTCGCCACCGGCGCACTCCTGCGGCTCATCGCCGAAGGGGATTCAGGCAGTGGTGTTTATTCCATTATTATTACAAATGGTGCTTATGTGGGATTTTTTTGCTATATTTGCACCCAAATTGGGATAATACGTATTATTAAATCACTTTAAACCGTAAAAAGGATGAAGAAACTGATGATTGTTGCCCTGATGTTGACACTGGGCATGGGTCTGGCGATGGCCCAGGACAAGAAAGCTGATTGCCCCAAGACTAAGGCCACCACCGCTTGTGTATCCAAGACCCCTTGCGACGACTGCAAGACCCAGGGCAAGCATGAGTGCGCCGACAAGAAGGACTGCGCCGACAAGCAGCAGTGCAAGGGCGAGGCCAAGCACCAGTGCGATGGCAAGAAAGAATGTGCCGCAGCAAAGCACGAGTGCGCCGACAAGAAGGACTGCGCCACTGCAAAGCACGAGTGCGCCGACAAGAAGGAATGCGCCGCCGCAAAGCACGAGTGCGCCGACAAGAAGCAATGCAAGGGCGAGGCCAAGCACCAGTGCAGCAAGGACGCTGCAGCCAAGCATGACTGCGCCGACAAGCAGCAATGCAAGGGCGAGGCCAAGCACCAGTGCAGCAAGGACGCTGCAGCCAAGCATGACTGCGCCGACAAGAAGGACTGCAAAGCCGAGGGCAAGCACGAATGCAGCAAAGAGGCCGCAAAAAAGGACTGCTGCAAAGACAAGTAAACTCGGGTTCCGGGTTTTAGCTCATTCAACGGGGTGGCCATCCCGCTGAATGAATATCAGGATTTGTAATCCAAGACACCTTTTGCGGATTACAAATCCTGATATTATTATGCGGTCGGATTGCAAATCCTCCCGAACGCCCAACCAGCTCCCTATCCCCTGGCAGGGGAGAGGCGATGGGTGAGGTAATCAGTCCCTCTCCCCTGGCAGGGGAGAGGTTAGGTGAGGGGTTGAGTGTCAGAGCTGGTAATCAGTTCCTCTCCCCTGATCAGGGGAGAGGAACTATCCCGCCTATCTTTCCCCTCCACTGGCAGGTAAGGGGTTGAGTGTCAGAGTTGGTAATCAGTTCCCCTCTTAAGATAGGAGCGGCTGGGGGTGGTATGACAACCGCCATGCGAGGGCCAATTTAGCTGACACATTCCCCCTAACCCGCTCTAACTTAGAGGGAGAGCTGACGCTACACCCCGGCCCGTTATCTGCCAGCTCTTCGGGCTTGCTGCCGTGGTGCCTTTCTCTATCACCCTCCCATTTGTGAAAGGCGAGGGGTGCTCTGAGCCGTTATACAGTGCTACTGCTTGCCCAGCATGATGTTGATGATTTGGTTGACATCGCTCACATCGACTGTGCCATCGCCATTGATGTCGGCTGCTGATAGGGTGTCGGCCTTGCCCAGCATGATGTTGATAATCATGTTGACATCGCCCACGTCGACGGTGTTGTCGCCATTGATGTCGCCGCGAACCGTCGGGTTGTCGTTGGGCAGGTCGTCGGTGACGCTGAAGAACGCCTCCCACACGGGGGCTGCCTGATAGGCTCCCTTGCAGCCCAGGGGTACGTGCAGGGCGCAGGCCGTCTTGTCGACACTGTCGAAGGTGGTGGCATCGGCACACGCGGGCGGTGTAGGGTTCAGACTGTTGATGATTGCGAGATTGGAGCAGCCTTTGAACTCGTTGGCGTTGAGGTTGCTGACCAACTTGCCAACAGTGAGGTGCTTCATGGCGGCATTGTAGAAGGGGGTCGAAAAACGGGTATCGTTGGGCGTGGGCAAAAGGTTGCGACCCACGTAAGCGGTCTCGAGTGCCGTCAGATGGCTGAAGGCCGAGCTGCCGTTGAAATATTGACCGATGCCAAAGAGCTGCAGCGGGCTGTCGGTGTCGGCGATGGTGAGCGTCTGCACGCCCGCCATGCCCACAAAGGCGCGCACATGCACGCTGTCGAGGCTCGCCGGCAGGGTGAGCGACGACACCCGCTTGCATTCGTTGAAAGCATAATCATTGATGATTTTCACGCCCGCACCCAAGTTCAGGGTGGTCATGGCCGAGTCGCTAGCGAAGGCCTCAGCACCGATGGCGGTCACACGGTCGGGAATGGTGATGGCAAGCAGACTGGTGTTGTTGTAGAACGCTCTTTGGCCAATGCTGGCAATGTTGCTGCCAAGCTGCACCTGCTCCAATCGTTGGCATCCATTGAACTCGTCGGTGCCTAATGTCGTCACGTGATTACCAACAGTGAGGTGCTTCATGGCGGCATTGTAGAAGGGGGTCGAAAAACGGGTATCGTTGGGCGTGGGCAAAAGGTTGCGACCCACGTAAGCGGTCTCGAGTGCCGTCAGATGGCTGAAGGCCGAGCTGCCGTAGAAATATTTACCGATGCCAAAGAGCTGCAGCGGGCTGTCGGTGTCGGCGATGGTGAGCGTCTGCACGCCCACCATGCCCACAAATGCCCGCACATGCACGCTGTCGAGGCTCGTCGGCAGGGTGAGCGACGACACCCGCTTGCAGTCGTTGAAGGCGTAATCGCCGATATACCGCACTCCCTCGCCCAGACTCAGCGACGTAATCAAGCTATCGCTGGCGAAGGCGTAGTCGCCGATGCGGGCCACGGCCGACATTGTCACGCTCTCCAGCTTGGGACATTTTTCGAACGCATTGGCACCAATCGATGCCACTCCGGCATTAAACGTGACGTTGGTGAGGTTAGGGAACTCCTTGAACGTGCCGGGGCTCACCTCGGTGCCCTCGCCGCCCACGGTTAGGTTGACAAGGGTCTGCTGCAACGTGCTGCCACTGGTCGTGCCGTAGGAGTTTCCGGCGAAGGTTCGGCCCAGATGCAGGGTGTGCAGCGGCAGATTGGCGATTATCATGCGGCCATTGGAGTAGGCACCGTCGATGGTAAGCGGCTCGTTGCTATCGGCAAAGGTGAGTGTGCGGATGGCCGACGTGGTGCCCAAGCCGTTGAAGACATCATAGGATATCGACTTCACCGAGCCAGGAATGGTGATGCTCGACACGGCTGTGGCGTTATATAACGCCCTGGAGCCAAGAAATTCCAGCTCATTGTTGAGATAGATGTTCTTGATGGTGTTCGCGTCATCGCCAAGCAGCTGTCCACTGACACCCACCACATGGTAGGCCACGCCGTCGACAATGATGTATGTCGGCACAAGCACAAAGTCGCGCTCGCCCGACGCGTTGGACGGATAGATGTGGCGCAACGCGGCAATGTGCAGCGCAGGACAGTACTGATAGTCGTAATAACAATCGCCGATGTTATTGACAATGGTGGTGTTGTCATCGGCAAAGGCAATGTCCTCAACAAAGACCTCGCCATACAGGGGCCAGGTGGTCACGTAGGCTTTTGCTGCCACAGCAAGCAGCAGGCAGATGGCCGTGAGTAAGTATTTTTGTCTCATAATGCAGGACGTTAGACATTGGACTTTAGACGTTAGCTCGATTGTTCGACTGCTCGAAACTAACAACTAAAAACTAAAAAAGCTTGTCCGCAAATTTACGAATAATCAGCAAGATAGCGCGTGGGCATCGTGAGTGTTTTGACGAACTGGGGGCTGTGAGTGACGAAGTGGGCGCATGGCGTGACGAAAACAAAAAAATGAGCATCAAGATGCAGAAATCGATGGCGGTTTGAAGGATAATGCGTAAATTTGCAGCCGATGACTCGGAAGATTGCTATACTCATGGCGCTGATCGCTGTTGCCTGGCTGTGTTGTCGTGCCGACGACCAGCTGATGACGCACAACCTGAGCTTTCGCCGCTTCACCACGCTCGACGGCCTGCCGCAGATGCAGACCGAGACGGTGTGGCAGGACGCGCGTGGATATGTCTATGTGGGCACGCTGTCGGGCTTTGTGCGATATGATGGCCTGGCGTTGACACCCTTTCTGCGCGGCCGGCGCGAGAACATCGTGGGCTTTCAGCAAGTCGACGGGCAGGTGCGCGCCATGGGCTTTGTGCGCCAGTGGGGCATCAGCGGCGACAAGGTGACCATGTTGCCCATTGACCCCGATGGCAATCTGCTGCTGAACAATTTCAACTCCACCGACCTGCCCGGGGGCTATGTGCTGCTGGAGGACAAGCAGGAGCAGAACCGCCAGCTGTGCCGCCTGACGGCAGCGGGGATGCAGCGCGTGCTGGCCTCGCCGCTGCTTGACCAGATGACGCCCGACCGCAAGATGTATCTCGACCGCGAGCAGGTCTACGTGCCCACGCCGCAGGGGGTCTACCGCCTGCAACCGGGGCTGGTGGCCGTGAAAATAGCCGACAAGGACGACGTGTTTGCGTTTGTCCGCACCGCCGACGGCCTCTTTGCCCTGGCCGCCGACGGCCTCTATCGCGTGGACGGCAGCGGCTTGTCGATGGCCAGTGCGCATCGCTTTGATGCCCCGGACTACGGCCTGTTTGTGCGCCAGAACCGGCAGGGGCAGCTCATCGCCAGCGATTCGCACACCATCTGGCTCTACGATGCCGGCCAGTGGCGGCAGCTGGCCACGGGCTTCAACATGATCAAGGGACTTTTTGTCGACCGCTGGAATCGGCTGTGGGCAGCCACTTATCAGGGGCTTTACTGCTTCTTTCACTGCAACTTTGTCAACCACCGCCTCACCGACGACAACGACATCGTCAGGGCGATGGCCTTCGACGGACGGCAGATGGTGATGGGCACGCTCAACGGCAAGGTGTTGGCCGGCCAGCGGTTGCTGTCCGATGACGCCGACAACTTCTTTGCCCCCGGTGCCACCGTCATTGGCGGCACGGTCTATATGGCGGGCAACGGCGACGTGGCCGCGGTGACAGGCGACGCCGTCGAGTGGCTGGGGCTGCCCCACGACAAGTATCAGTTTGTGAGCCGCTACCGCGACCGCCTCATCATCGGCACGCGCGGCGGTGTGCTGGCCTACCATCCCGCCACCAGGCGGCTGGACACGCTCACCACCCAGACCATTCGCCCCTGGTGTGCCGCCGACGATGGCCAGGGACGGTTGTGGGTGAGCTGCAACCAGGGGCTGTATCGGCTGACGGGCATCACTGAGGGCCGGGTGAACATTGAACAGATCAAGAGCACCCCCACCTCGCTGGTCATCACGGCGATGGCCACCGACGGGCGGGGACGCGTCTGCTTCGCACTGGGCGACTCGCTGTTTGCCCTGCACAACGGCCGGCTGCGGGTGATGACCGAGGTCCTGCCCGCGCTCAGTGGGCATGAGATACGGTCGGTCCACGTGTCGGCGCGCGGCTTTCTGGTCGTGGCGGCCATCGACCGGTTGGTGGTCGCCCGCCTCGATGAGGACTGCCAGGCGCAGGACGTGCACTGGTTTGATCCGCAGAGTGGCTTCACATTGATCGAACCGCTGATGGCCCCGATGGCCGAGGATGCCGACGGCACGGTGTGGCTGGCCGGACTGGAGGAGATGACCTCGTTCGACCCCGGCCAACTGTTGAGCGACAACCAGCAGTCGACCGTCGTGGCGGCATCGCGCCCGTGGTGGCAGCAGTGGTGGGCATGGCTTGTGGCCATGCTGCTGCTGGCACCTTCGGTGTGGTGGCTGGCACGGCGGGTCGAAAAACGGCGCACACGCAAGCGCATGGAACGCCTCGAGGACGAGAAGGCCAAGAAAGAGCTGCAGCTGAGCACGGTGCGCCTCAAGGCCATCCCCCATTTTCACGCCAACGTGCTGGCCGCCATCGAGTATTTTGTGTCGACACACTCGACTGACGAGGCCACACACTACATGAAGCTCTACTCCGACTTCACCCGCCAGACGCTGTCGGACATCGACCGCCCGTCGCGCACGGTGGCCGACGAGGTCGGCTATGTGCGCACCTATCTCGAGTTGGAGCAGTTGCGCTACGGCGAGCGGCTACAGTACACCATCACCGTTGACCTCGATGTCGACCAGAAGGCGATGCTGCCCACAATGCTGCTGCACACCTACTGCCAGAACGCCGTCAAGCACGGCATTGCCAACAAGACAGGCGTGGGCCATGTGACGGTGACCATCAGCCGCCAGCGGCGCGACGGTGCCGACGGCGTGCTGGTCGGCGTGAGCGATGATGGCGTGGGACGCGCCGAGGCGGCACAGGCTGGTGGCCCATCGACCAAGCAGGGGCTGAAGATTCTGGGGCAGCAGCTTGACCTGTACAACCGCACTAACCGGCACCACATTCAGCAGCATGTGACCGACCTCACCGACAGCCAGGGGCACCCGGCCGGCACACGCTTTGAGACATGGGTGCCCAGTGATTTTACATATTGATGAGCAATGAAAATGTTGAAGACCATTGTTGTTGAGGACGAGCGGCTGCCGCGCCTGTCGCTGCTGGCCAAGCTGGAGGAATTCAGCCACACGGTGGAGGTGGTCGACGCCTGCGGTGACTATGACAGTGCGCGCATGAGCATCCTGCGCCACCGCCCAGACCTGCTCCTGCTCGACATTCAGCTGCAGGGGCGTGACTCGATGCAGCTGCTCGACGAACTCAAGCAGACGATCCGTCTGCCCTACGTCATCTTCACCACGGCCTATAGCGACCAGAAATATTTGATGAATGCCATCAAGCTGGCGGCCGTCGACTACCTGCTCAAACCCATCGACAAGGGCGAGCTGGCACACGCCATTGCCAAGGCTGCCGACCGAGCCAGGGCCGAGGACACGACCGCGACAGCGCAGCCCGAGAAATTGAGCTTCAGGTCGGCCGACGGAAAGATACTCATCGCGGCCGGCGACATCGCCTATATCAAGGCCGACGGGAATTACGCACGCATCACCACCTTCCATGGGCAGAGCATGATTCTGGAAAGCCTGCTCAGACTGGAGCAGAGGCTGCCAGCCCAGGTCTTCGTCAGGGTGGACCGAAGCACCATTGTCAACCGCACAAAAGTCTATCGCCTCAACCACCAGCAGCGCATCTGCATCCTGCTCTCGGACGATGGACGCGAGCTGCGGTTGGAGCTGAGCAGGAGCGGCATGGACAAACTCTACAGTATATAGCTTACAGTTTTAGGGGTAGTATTAGATTGGTTTCAGGTGTATTATAGTATTGGTTTAAAAGATTATGGGAATTTGTGGACTCCTACCATTGAGGGCTTGAATCACGCTATTCGGTCGAAAAATGTGATACTATTACACATTATTCGGTCGAAAAATGTGAGAGCTATTGTGTATGAGTAATTTAATGCTTATCTTTGCCGCAAAATTACAGATTATGGAGAGAAACCTCATCGAGCAATTGAAATCATGGAAGTCAAAACCTGGTCGCAGACCTCTGATTCTGCAGGGTGCCCGACAGGTGGGTAAGACCTGGCTACTTAAGGAGTTTGGTCGGCAATGCTTTGAGCAGGTTTGCTATGTGAACTTTGAGCAAGACCTTCCCATCAACCATATATTTGACCATTCACTATCGCCCACCGACATCATAGAGCAATTATCCTTGTTTGCAAAGATGGCGATTAAGCCAAAAGACACACTCATCATCTTTGATGAAGTGCAAGAAGTGCCACGAGCACTGACATCGCTCAAATATTTTGCCGAGGACGCTCCCGAATATGCCATCTGCTGTGCTGGTTCCTTGCTGGGTGTCGCTTTGCACGAAGGCACTTCTTTTCCTGTCGGAAAAGTCGATTTTCTGCGGTTGGAGCCCTTGACCTTCCATGAGTTTTTGGTGGCTAATGGTGACGCAATGTTGGCCGAATACATTGCTCGAGGTGGCATGAATTTATCGGCCCACTGGCAACACTTGACTGAGATGCTCAAGCGATACATGGTGATTGGCGGCATGCCATCGGTCGTCCAGATTTGGCTTGACAGTCAGGATTATCGACAAGTGAATGAGGAACAGAACCGATTGCTGATGTCATATAGCAATGACTTCTCCAAACATGCCCCAGGCTCTTTAGGAGCCAAGATACGATATGTCTGGCAAAGTATCCCCGCACAATTGGCACGAGAGAACAAAAAGTTTGTCTATGGCATTGTGCGTGAGGGGGCAAGGGCTCGCGAGTATGAAGACGCATTGCTATGGCTTTCTGACTCTGGAGTGATCCGAATGTCTTATTGCGTCACCAAGCCCGACATCCCGCTCAAGGCTTATGCTAATCTGTCGGCGTTCAAGGTGTTTTTGCTTGACGTGGGGCTGCTATGCGCCATGTCGCATCTAGCACCAGAAACCATCTTATTGGGGAATCGAATTTTTGAAGAATTTAAAGGCGCATTGACCGAGCAGTTTGCATTGCAGGAACTTTCACAGTTCTCCACACTCGAGAGCAACTATTATTGGACAGGCGCAAAAGCAGAAGTTGATTTTTTGCTCACCGACGGGATGCGAGTTTATCCCCTTGAGGTCAAGGCGGGAATCAACACTCGGGCCAAGAGTTTGAGTACATATATCTCAAAATATAATCCCGTCCATGCATTCCGTGCCAGCCTATCACAGCCTCGCACCAATCGTGAACTCATCGATTTTCCGCTCTTTGCCTTCAGCACTTTACCTAAACTCATTAATCAATCGACAAACAGATGATGACGGTTGAGCAACTCACAATTACTGGCGAGATGCCGGGCATCAAGGCGGTGCAGGTGCAGCGCGGGACGGTGGACCACCGCAATGCCTACTCGCAGTGGAACCTGTGCGACTATACCGGCGACGACGCGCTGCGGGTGCTGGACGCACGGCTGGTGTTCTGCCAGCAGATGGGCATCGACCTGGACCGGCTGGTGATGCCGCGACAGACCCACACCACCCATGTGGCAGTGATTGACCAGGCCTATCTTGATGCCGACATTGACCAACAGGAACGCCGGCTCAACGAGGTGGACGCACTGGTGACCGCACTGCCTGGCATCTGCATCGGGGTGAACACCGCCGACTGCGTGCCCATCGCCCTGGCCGACCCAGTGGCGGGCATCATCGGCATTGCCCATGCGGGCTGGCGTGGCACGGTGGGGCGCATCGCCGAGCGCACAGTCGAGGCCATGTGCCGCCTGGGAGCCAAGCCCGAGCAGATTCATGCCACGATGGGTGCGAGCATCTGCGCCGACTGCTTCGAGGTAGGCGACGAGGTTCCCGAGGCCTTCACACAGGCAGGATTTGACATGTCCGACATCATGCACCGCAATGCCGACACGGGCAAGGCCCACATTGACCTGGGCCGCGCCAACCGCCAAGTGCTCATGGCTGCAGGTGTGCCTGCCACCCACATCACCCTGCCCGCAGCCTGCAGCCGATGCCAGAGCGACCGTTACTTCTCGGCGCGCCGCCTGGGCATCAACAGCGGCCGCACCTTCACCGCCATCATCAAACACCAGGACTTATGAAATACTCGTTAATACCTTTCGTTGTGTGCGTGATGTTTGGAGTCATGTCGGCCATGGCACAGCACCGCCCATCGGTGCATTACTCCAACCATGCCCCAATTTGGATTGTAGATGGCGTTGAGGTTGAGGCAGAAGTATCCGCCGACGTTCTTTTGCTTGCCGACCCCATGGCAATTATTGCTTCGGCAATAGATGGTGTTGAGGTTGATGACATCGTTGATTATCGCATCGTTAAAGGCGATGAGGCAATTGCTCGCTACGGCGAACGTGCCGACGCTGGAGTCATCATTGTCACCACCCGCAACAATCTGTCCACTCAACACACAATGAGCATCAAGGGCAGAAAACTCTATGACATCACGGCTCCTGTCCACTCACGTGAACACATCATTGCCCGTGTCATCCAGATGAGGCAATACAACCGTCTGAAGGAAGAGCGTTTGTTTTTGACCCCACGATTACGGGAGTTGGATCGAAAGGCCTCACTACTTGAAGAAACAGGCATTAAGTTCAAGCCGTTCGAGTGGAGCGGGAAACTCTCGGACAGAGGTAACTGGCCAGAGATTTGTGTCACGATAGGTGAAGTGAGATTTATCAACGATCATTGTGCCGAAGTCGACATGTGCTATCAGGATGATGATGATCGAGCATTTCCATACACTCTGATTCTCGCACTTGCTAATGGCAGATGGATGATTGACGATGTGCGATGGACTGGATTTGGCAATACATTGCAAAGCGAAGAGGCCATACTTACCTACAATGATGAATTTAATTTCTTTACCAAAACAGGTACAGTAGAACAAATCATCAGCCGCATCAAGGACCACACTTACCCATTCGCACTTGAGGAAAACCGATATAACCATGCTGAAAAGGATATCACTATCATGCGGATGATGCAAGACTTGTTTAGAGCCCATCCTCAATATACCAAAGAATTGGGCATCGAGGTGAACAATATCATTACCGATTACGAAGCAGCCGCAATAGCAGCGGGGCAACTCAGTCCACACCCCTCTCTAAGAGTGAGATAATCGGATTAGTGGCAAAAATGCGATTAAGCGAGTGGCATGCAAGCTGGCTCGCTGATGTCCGAGCGTGAGCATTTTATCCAAAAATGCGATTAAGCGAGTGGCATGCAAGCTGGCTCGCTGATGGCCGAGAGGGAACATAATCTCACGCAGATTGAAGCCTCACCCCCGACCCCTCTCCAGAAGAGAGGGGAGGCATCCCTACAACTGCCAGGCTGCAAATGCCTCACGCAGATCAAGCAGATATAATTCCTTAATTCCTTTAATTCCTGATAAAAAATCGTGACTGCCGCGAACCTTCTGTTCCCGACCGAACGGGAGCAATCACGCGAACAAAAAAAATTCTTTAACTCAATAATTCGTGATTAAAAAGTTTCGATAATTCGAAAATTCGTGATATCTTTGCAGCCGAATTTGCGTTATGACCGCAATGGAGTGATGCTCGAGTGGCTGAAGAGGCACGCCTGGAAAGCGTGTATACGTCAAAAGCGTATCCCGAGTTCGAATCTCGGTCACTCCGCCAGTACAATCCCCCAATCCGACCGCCGGCAAGGGGGATTGTTGTTCAATGGCCCACTGTTGGCCGAAAGGACAAGGATAATGAGTGGTGTGAGCGATACACAAAACAATATACGCGCCCATGTGGCGATGGTGACGGCAATGGTGCTTTTCGGCATGATGTCGCCGCTGAGCAAGGACGCTATGAATAGTGGACTGACCGGGCAGCAACTAGCCACCCTGCGCATCGTGGGCGGCACGCTACTGTTCTGGCTGGCACAGCTGTTCACGCCCTGGCACAGTGTACGACGCGGCGACCTGGCCCGGCTGGCCGTGGCCAGCGTGTTTGGCGTGGTGCTCTCGCAGGGTGGGCTCATCATGGGCATCAGCCGCACGTCGCCCATCAATGCTACGATGGAAATCACGGCACAGCCCATCTATGTGCTTGTCTTGTCGGCTGTGCTATTGCATCGGCGCATCACGCTGCGTAAGGCTTGTGGTGTGCTGCTGGGCTTTGCCGGCGCAGCCACGTTGGTGCTGATGAATGTGGGCGACAGTGCCGGCCATTCGGCCAGCATAGCCGGCGACCTGATGGTGCTGGGCTCACAGGTGGCTTTCGCACTCTATCTGACCATGTTTTTGCCACTCATTGCCCGCATCGACCCGCTGACGTTCAACCGCTGGATGTTTACCGCGGGCAGCCTGATTCTACTGCCGTTCACCATCGACGACATGACCGCGCTCGACTGGAGCTCGGTGGCCGCGACCACTTGGTTTGACGTGGGTTATATCGTGGTGGCATGCACCTTTGTGTGCTTTTTGCTAGTAGTGTACTCACAGCGCCGCTTGCCCACCACAGTGGTGAGTTCGTACAACTATATCCAACCCGTGGTCACTGTGGCAGGCAGTCTGGCTATGGGACTAGCTGTGCTGCAATGGCAGCACCTGGTTGCCGCTATCCTCATCTTCGGCGGCGTGTGGCTGGTGATTAGCAGTCACCACGGGGGCTAGCCCCCCGTTTTTCATGTCAGGCAGCGCTGGGGGCAGTGGGGTGCGGTCGTGCGACACCACGATGAGCACACCGGAAATGACGAGAAGCGCCAGCGGAACCATCAGTTCGTCGCTATTGAGGTAATGCGCACCCAGTGGGAAGCTCACAACCACCAGCGACAACAGCGGATAGGCGATAATCTTGCACAGCTTCTGCCACCAACTGGACGACGACTTGGCAAAGTTGCCCACATAGCACATCCAAGCCAGGGCGAACCAGAATGCTGTGAGCAGATGCAGTGTCCTGCTCTGCGACTTGTCGTACTCACCCCAGATGACCTCGCCCTCACGTGGCATCTCAATGTTGCTCATCTTGCCAATCTCCTGCGAGACATCTTCGCCATTGATGGCACGTTCTCCCAGGTCCATAGCGGTCTCGGTGGCTACGTCGGCCAAATCGTTTTTAAACGCGTTCACCATGTCGGGTAAGGTCTCATAACTGGCTATTGCTGCTACAAACAAGAAGCCAATCATCAATTTGTAGCGAATCTTCTCGGCCCAGGTGTCGCGTTTGCGCCCCAGCAGTGGGCAGCGCGCCCCTAATTTGAGCATGGCCCAGCAGATGCCCACGCCCACCACACACATCACAAGAAACACGGCATAAAACTGCCACAGGGTCATTGGTTCCATATCTCGCAAGTTTTCGGTTATCAGTGGGGCAAAAATACTGAAAATTTGCGCAAGTTGAGTGCAAAACAAAAAGAAAAACAACGTTTTTCGTTTTTTTTGCCGAGACGAAGCCAAAAATGCGATAAAGCGAGAGCTATGCAAGCTGGCTTGCTGATGGCCGAGTGTGAGCATTTTATCAAAATTTATCAAAACTTTTGCTTTCGTGCAACGATAGTTGGCCATTTTTGCCCAAAAAAAGCGTAACTTTGCGGCATGAAGAAAATAGCCATCATCAACGGCCCAAACCTCAACTTGGTGGGCCGGCGCGAACCCGAGCTATACGGCCACCACAGCCTGGATGACTACCTGCGGCAGCTGGCGGGCGACTATGCCCATGTCCAGCTCACGCTGTATCAGAGCAATCACGAGGGCGACATCATCGACGAGCTGCAGCGCGTGGGGTTTGATGTCGACGGCATTGTGCTCAATGCCGGAGGCTACACCCACACCTCCATCGCCATTGCCGACGCCGTGGCAGCCATCACGGCACCGGTGGTCGAGGTGCACATCACCGACATCACGCGGCGCGAGCCATGGCGACGCCACTCGATGCTCACAGCCGTGTGCGCCGCCACCATCATGGGGCAGGGACTGGACGGCTACCGCCAGGCTGTAGAGTTTATAGTAAATAGTTTATAGTTAACAGTTTATAGTTACGAGTTCTCTGAGATTTCCGAGACTTCCGAGACAGCGTCATGACACAAGAGCTTGAAGAATACGTCCTAAACCACATCGACCCCGAGCCCGACCACCTGCGGCGGCTAGACCGCGACACCCACGTCAGGCTCCTGTATCCGCGCATGCGCTCGGGCCACCTACAGGGCCGGCTGCTCAAGATGCTGGTGCGCATGGTAAAGCCACACAGCGTGCTGGAGCTGGGCACCTACAGCGGCTACGCCACGCAATGCCTGGCCGAGGGACTGACCGACGACAGTGCACACGTACACACCATCGAGATTGACGACGAGCTGGAGGACTTCATCCGTCACCACCTGAAGCACTCGCCGGTGGCCCACCGTATCACACTGCACATAGGCGATGCGGTCGATATCCTGGCCCGGCTCGACTGCACCTTCGACATGATTTATATCGATGCCAACAAGCGCGACTATCTGGCCTACTACGACCTGGCCATGGCGCACCTGGCTCCCGGCGGGTATATCATCGCCGACAACACGCTGTGGGACGGCAAGGTGGCCGACCCGGCATGCCACGACGCACAAACGATGGGCATCAGGCGGTTCAACGATCGGGTGGCCGCCGACCCGCGCGTGGAATGCGTAATACTGCCCATGCGCGATGGACTGACCCTCATCCACCGCCTTGACTGACCCTGCTTCAGTCAGGCAATTTGGGCCATGCTCATTGTCTCGAGGCGGGATGGGCATCGAGTGCGGCAAGGACTTCGGCCCAGTCGGTGTCGCCATCGAAGCCGAACTTGTCATCGATACCCACATTGAAATAGAACTTGTCATCGAAACACGAGATGTGGGTGTTCTGCACCTCGGGATTGCAATTGGCATACTCGAAGTGGATGCCGTCGTGCTCGAATCGACGCATGTAGAAGTCGAGCTTCGTACGGTCGCACGCCGTCCACAATATCAGGCAGATGTCGTCGCGACGGGTGAGCCGCCGCAGCGCCTCCCGGGCCAGCGGCAGATAGTCGAACGTTTCGTCCTGCTCATAGCAGGCGCGCAAGATGGTGTCGTGGATGTCGACCATGACATAGATTTTGTCCCAGCCCTTGTCGGCCATGCGGTTAAAGGCCACCTCAAATGCTTTACTTATACTCATCGCTCGCTGTTATTTATAACCATCCAGTTTTCGGTTTCTCGCCACAAATATACTGAAAAAACGGGAATTTTAAGCTAGTCGAGATAAAGAATTTGATTTTTCTTTAGAGGAAATATAAACTTAATCGTACCTTTGCACCCGAAATAAACCATCAAACAATGACAATGACGAACAAATGCTTAAGTCTGCTGTGCACCCTGGCTCTGCTGGCCGGCTGCACCGGCAGTGCCGACCGGAAGGAGCAGCGTCCCGCTGCCGATACGTTCTACTCGTCGCAGTATAGCGGCAATGACCGCAACCGCAATCAGAAAAGCAATGACCGCGAGAACAACACGGGCGAGTACCGCTCAACGGGCAACCAAGCACTGCTCGACGTGAAGCTGCCCCAGCGCCTCGACAACCAGACGGTGCGTTATAAGGCCATCACCGTGTACTACAACAAACACTACCGCGTGCCCAACTGCGTGGCCTACGAGTTGACCAACACGCAAGTGAGCATGGCCGACGCGCCCGATGCCCAGAAGCGCGACAACTTTCAGTTTAACCGCGACCCGCAGGTGCAAGGCTGCCCCGACTGGTGGGAATATAAAGAAACGGGCTACGATCGCGGCCACATGGCCCCGGCCATGGACATGCGATGGGACAAGACGGCCATGGAACAGTGCTTCTTGATGACCAACATCTGCCCGCAGGACCACGAGCTGAACGACGGCGAGTGGCGGCACATGGAGGAAGCCATCCACACCTGGGCGCGCTCGGCCCGGCGACTGGTCATCTTCACAGGCCCAGTCCTGGAAGGAAACATGAAGAAGATGGGCAAGAAGGGCAATATTGCCGTACCCACTCAATACTATAAGGTGGTCTACGCTCCCGAGCAGGACCGCGCCATCGCCTTCCTGTTCCGCAACGAGAAGGCGCGTAACTCATGGACCAACTATGCTGTGACCATCGACGAGGTGGAGCGCCTGACAGGCATCAACTTCCTGGCATCGCTGCCCGACGACAGCGAGACGGTGGTGGAGAGCCGCCAGAACATCCGCGACTGGCCCCGCTACACGCCTCGACGCTGAGCCAAGCACCGACCAGACTCCTTTAACTCTCTAGAGTAGCTACTTTTCGGTAGTTAAAGGAGTTAAGTAGTTATGTAGTTAAGACGATAGTCTTTTTGTCCGCTAATCGCTGTCCACTGTTCGCCAATCAGGTAATGTCTTAACTACTCAACTTGGCTTCTTTGCTACTCAACAGTTGCAAAACTCAATAATAATTACTACCTTTGCAAATTCTTTTTCTAATTAACCGCTATTCCTAATAGCTAAACAGCTCAACCCTAATGACATGTCAGCTCGTTGACACACAAGCTCGTTAACGTGTTACTTGTCTACTTGTTTACTAAAGAAAAGATATGAATAACCAACTTTCTGACCGCATTCAGGCTTTGGCACCCAGTGCCACACTGGCCATGTCGCAAAAGAGCGCCGAGCTCAAGGCTCAAGGCATCGACGTGATTAACCTTTCAGTGGGCGAGCCCGACTTCTTCACCCCCGACCACATCAAGCAGGCCGCCAAGCAGGCCGTGGACGACAACTTCTCGTTCTACTCGCCCGTGCCCGGCTACCTGTCGCTGCGCAAAGCTATCTGTGCCAAGCTCAAGAACGAGAACGGCCTGGACTACAGCCCCGAGCAGATTGTGGTGGGCAATGGTGCCAAGCACTCGCTGTGCAACACCGTCATGGCACTAGTCAACCCCGGCGACGAGGTCATCATCCCCACTCCGGCATGGGTGAGCTATGTGCAGATGGTCAACCTGGCCGGCGGCAAGAGCGTGCTCGTGCCCGCCACCCTCGATCAGAACTTCAAGATAACCGCCGCTCAGCTCGAGGCCGCCATCACCCCGAAGACTCGCCTTATCATCCTGTGCTCACCCAGCAACCCCACAGGCAGCATCTACAGCCGCGACGAGTTGCGCGCACTGGCCGACGTGCTGGCACGCCACGAGCAGGTGATGATTATCGCCGACGAGATCTATGAGCACATCAACTATGTAGGCGGTCATGAGTCGCTGGCACAGTTCGACGACATCCGCGACCGCGTGGCCATCATCAACGGCGTGAGCAAGGCCTACGCCATGACAGGCTACCGCATCGGCTACGTCGCTGCCCCGCTATGGCTGGCCAAGGCCGTCAACAAGCTGCAGGGACAGTACACCAGCGGCGCGTCGAGCATCGCCCAGAAGGCTGCCGAGGCTGCCTACACCGGCTCGCAGCAGTGTGTCGAGGACATGCGAGTGGCCTTTGAGCGCCGTCGCGACCTCATCGTGAGCCTGTTCCGCGAGATTCCGGGTGTCAACATCAATGTGCCCGATGGCGCGTTCTACCTCTTCCCCGAGGTCAGCTCGTTCTTCGGCAAGAAGGCCGGTGATGTCGTCATCAACGACGCCAACGACCTGGCCCTCTATCTGCTCAACGAGGCCCATGTGGCCACCGTCAGTGGCGATGCCTTCTGCTGCCCGGGCTACATCCGCCTGAGCTACGCCACCAGCGACGAGAACATCCGCGAGGCCGCAGCCCGCGTCAAGGCCGCCCTCGCCCGCCTCGCCTAACTTTCCCACCAGGCAACCCAAAACAACTCAAACAACCTGGACAACTAAATACTATTTTATGTTGTTTCAGTTATTTGAGTTGTTTTTGATTGCTTGTGTGAGATCATGAGTTTAGTTTGCTACATGCCGCTCTCTAACCCTCAAGCTTCGCAGGAGCGGTGCGTTTCTGCCGCAATCGCGAGCGCGTGGTGCGCAAGGCACCCTCGCTCACACCCAGGATGTGGGTCATCTCGTCGTCGGTCTTGCCCATGTCCTGCAGAATGAGGAAGAATCGGTTGCCGGGCGACAGTCGGGTGTATTCCCGTTCCAGCTGCATCATGAACGGCAGACTGACCACCTTGTAATACTCGATGAACTTGAGCAGCTGATCCTTGCTCCACGCCACAGCCGTCTCTCCGTCGACCACGCGCCGATACAGCTCGCGCCCCTCGCTCAGTTTCTCGGTCTGTTCGCTCTGCAGGGTGTCAATCTTCTTCTGCAGTGTGCGCACCTCGCGGGTCACATCCTGCCCCGAGCTTTGCAGCAGCTCAATCTGGTGCCGGTAGTCGTTGATGAGCACCTGGTCGCGTGTCATCTTCTCCTTGACCCGGCTGGCCTTGCGGATGTGATAGATGACACCGGCGGCGATGAGCGCCACCAGGGCCAATGCCACCACCAGCGACCACATCATGAAGCGGTCCAGCTTGCGCCGCTCCACCTCCTTGTCATACTTGAGTTGTATCTCCTGCACCTCGGCTGTCTTCATCTGCTGCACCAAGCTGTCCTTCAATTCCAGCAGGCGGATGGCGGCATCGGCAGTGCCACGATAGTCGCCGGCGCCATACTTTTTGCCCACCATCGACTGGTAAGCCTCGACACGGTCGCGCAGGTCGGTCGTGCGCATCGCCTTGGCCCACAGGGTGTCGGCCTGGGCGTGGTCGCCCCGCAAGTAACTGATCTCGGCCAGCCGCTGGTAGATGAATGGCTGTGACAGTTCGGTTCTAGCCTTTTCCAGATAAGTTTCTGCACTGTCCAACAGATTGTTACCCATGTAGATGGCAGCCAGATTAGCCAAGGCGAAAGAACGATCTTTGGCCGGCATCTGGCTCAGGAGCGACATGCTGCGGTTGCTGTATTTGCGCACACTGTCAGGCTCATGACGTGCCATGTAGAGCACCACCAGGTGATTGCAGGCGTAGGTCATCTGGTGATGATTGCCGCTCTGCTCGGCACAGGCCAGCGTCTTGTAGGAATAGTCCATCGCCAGGCTATCGTTGCCCGAGTAGTAGTTGAGTGTGGCCAGCGCCTCGTAGGTCTGATAGGACAGCCGCACATCGTGAGCCTTGGGCAAGGCTTCCTCGGCGAGTTTCAGCCAGGTCGACGCCTGCTCGTGCTGGTGGCGATGTTCGAGCAGGAATTTCCCCTTGTTGAGATAGGCCCGCACCAGGTTGCGTGGGTCATTGGCGTGCTGATAGTAAGCAATACAACGATTCAGCACCGAGTCGTATGGCTCATCGAAATGCAATGAATCGGCCGGCACGACCTGCTGCCTGAGTTCACACCTGAGGATATCATAGTACATCCTCTCGTCCTCGCCGTTGAGTTCGTCAGGTTCAATCTGCTTGAACACGTGCCAGGCCGAGTCGCGCAGCGACTGAGTCATCAGCGAGTCGACCTGCGTCAACTGCCGCCATTGTGGCCCGTGCGAGCACGACACGACCATGGCAAGGACCGATAGCAATATAATGGGTATCAGTTTCTTCATGGGGACAAAGATACTACTTGCAAACGAATAATCACAAACAATGACCTGCTTTTTTTGAATTTGCGGGTGCTCCATATTCAATTCTACAATGCTCTATATGAAGACGTAAACTCTATATTGCGCCAAATTACAACCTCATAGAATGGCTTAATCATGCGGCTTACGGACATTTGTGCCACAACACAACCGCATTATCTGGCTAAATCGTGAAACATTCTCGACATTACGCCATATAATAACACTATTATTTGGCTATATCTAGAAATTTGTGTAACTTTGCGCCATTAAATAAAACTCATCTCTATGGAAAAAGCAATTATTGGCCGTCACGAGGAGATAAGGCGTCTGAAGAACTATGTAGCCTCGGATCACTCAGAGTTTATTGCTGTATATGGCCGCAGACGCGTAGGCAAAACGTTCCTTATTAAGGAGCTGTTTGATAGTTCTTTCACATTTCGCCTGACGGGTAGGGAGAATGCCCGGATGGGCGATGAACTGATGAATTTCTCATACGCAATGCAAGATTATTTTGGCATCGACACTCTCCCAAAGGACTGGACAGAGGCTTTCCGAATGTTATCTAGAGCCATTGAGCACTTGAGTGAAGGCCCTAAGATTATCTTTATCGACGAACTACCATGGTTAGACACTCCAAAATCTAAATTTGTTGGGGCATTAGAGTTTTTCTGGAATAGTTGGGCGTATTATCGTAGAGACATCAAGTTGATTGTTTGTGGCTCAGCAACAACCTGGATGCTCAATAAAATCATCAATGCTCGTGGAGGGTTGCATAACCGCACCACCCATCAATTGCTTCTCTTGCCTTTCACACTACGAGAAACAGAAATCTACTTCCAGCAGAGAGGTTTCGAGTATAGTCGCCCTGAAATTATCTCATGTTATATGTCTATGGGAGGGATTCCTTATTATCTCTCCCTCTTCGAGAATAGCAAGAGTGTCGCAGAAAACATCAATGCCTTATGCTTTGACAGAAAAGGAGAGTTAATCCATGAGTTTGATCGGTTGTACAAATCAATTTTCAAGCGTGGTGAAAACCATTTGGCCGTCATCAGTGCTTTGAGCAACGTGGGCAAGGGAATGACACGATACGATATTATTGCAAATGCCAAACTCTCGAACAATGGAAATCTGAGTACAATTCTCAATGAACTCGAGGCATGTGATTTCATACGTTCATACGTGCCGTTTGGTAAAAAGAAAAAAGATAAGTTATACCAAATTATAGATCAATTCACTTTGTTCTTTTTTCACTTCATGAGAAATAAGAATACTGCCGACGAAAAGGACTATTGGATGAAACGCATGAACACTCCAGCATACTATACTTGGTGTGGTTATGCTTTTGAGATTGTCTGCCTACATCATATCAACCAGATTGTCGAAGGATTAGGCATTAGCGGCACAATATACTCGCCGTGTTCATGGATCTATCGTCCTACTGATGCTGTTCGAAGCGATGCGATGGCTGACGAAGATTTGAAAACGGGTGCTCAAATTGATTTGCTGATTGACCGAAACGACAAAACCATCACGGTGTGCGAGATGAAGTATTCTGACAACCTATATACCATCGATATTAATTATAATGAACGCGTTCAAGCAAGATTGCGGACTTTCAGGAGCGTTACAAAAACAAAAAAATCATTGGCAGTGGCATACGTCACTCCACAAGGGCTCACAAACAACATGTATGCTCGCAGAGCAATCAAGCAAATCACAGCTGAACAATTGTTCAAATAGGTCATTCGACAAAGATGAAGACAAGTGCCCATGGTGGAGTTCACTTTTATATTGACGACTGTGTGCTGCAACGCCTCTGGAACCGTCCGGGTCGCTACCTCGCTCGCCTGGCCGAATATGAATGCGTGTTGGGTCCGGACTTCTCGATGTTTGTCGACCTGCCACTTGTATTCAATCTGTGGAATCTGATGCGCAACCGTTATCTGGCCTGTGCCATGCAACAGAGAGGCATTCCAGTTATTCCATCGGCCTGCTGGGACAGCTATGACTCACTGGAATACTGTTTCGACGGCTTGCCCGAGGGGGGAGTCATCGCCATCAACCACTCGGTGGTGGGGCACAGCGAGACACAACGTCAGTTGTACCGGGCCGGTGTCGAGCGTCTGGTCGCCACCAAACGTCCCGACCTGTTGCTGGTCTACGGCTATGAACTGACGTTTGACCCGGGAGTCGAGACAAAACATTATGAAAGTAGAATCCAAAAACTGAGAAACTATGGCACGAAGAAAGAAAACTGAAGACGACATGGTCTGGACGGGAAAAGCGCGTGTTCACCACAGTGACCTTGAATTGTTTAAACGGATGGACAATCAATATATCTCAGATGCGGAACAGGAGTTCTTTGAGGCCATGCACCGCCGCCTTTTCCATCTTGACCGTAACGATATGACAGGCGATGCACTGATATGTAAAGATGAAAACCCCGAGGGAATATGGTTTCAACGAGAATACGATTATGAATTTTGGGTATTAACTTGGGACATAAAAAGCGAGAACTGGATCGGGAGCCATTTGCATTACGATTCATTGGCCGAAGTGTTGCAAGACCCCATCAAAGGCACAGGTATCACCCTGTGGGATTGGTTGCGTGCAACTGACTACAAATATGTACATTACGATCGAATTATAGAATATTAACCATGGGAATCGCAAAACTTTACAGACCCGGTGGCGGATTTGACGAGTACGCCTACCGAACAATTGGCCGAATTGAGGGCGGAGGTTTATCAGGGAAGATTGTTGAACCATGGGTGCAAACAAAAAACACGCCCAGCATGCCCCTGCACTCAGGTCTGTCTTTGATATATTTTGCAGTGGGTTCAGATTCACATTCAATCATCCAGATGCGCGTTTACGAGGGACGTAGAGCCGCTTACGACTTTGATTGGGGACATGGGCATGGCAAATTTGCCGAGGGTACAGTTCATGTTCACGAATGGACGTATAGAGATGGCAGTTGGGGACGCGTTGGTCGCAAGCGTTACATGAACAATGCCGAGATAGCCCGGTATGGTCCGATTCTGCGGCAAGCCAACCCCGATGTCAAGTTCCGCCCACCCCACCGTTAATGACATGTCGCTTCTCACGTATCACCGTTAAGACAGAAGAACACAAGGGCATAAGGACTTCACATGGTTCGCGATTAAAGAGAAGACAACAAGGACAAAGATGTGGCAAAGCTTATGCTGTTCTGTCTAAACTTCTGTCCTAAAATATTTCTGTCCTTTTGTCCTTTTGTCTAAACTTCTGTCCTTAATTTTTTCTGTCCTTAAATATTTCTGTCCTTATGTTCTTCTGGCTAGAAGAGTCCATGGTCTTTGCAAGTGGGGCATTTGCTAATCTAACCAAGAATGTGTATCTTTGCAGGGACTAATCAAGCTACGCATTTCCATGAGCAAGAAACAAGAATTATCCTCGCTGCAATCTGCAGTTGAGCCCTTGAAATTAGACACATTCTTTGATGATGTCAGGCAGATTATTGAAACAGCACGGAGCCATGCCGTCAGGAGCGTTGACTTCTGCCGTGTGCAGATGTATTGGCAACTGGGAAGGCGCATCTTCGAGCAAGAGCAGCAAGGAAAGGACCGCGCCGACTATGGCACCTACCTTATCCGCAACTTGGCTAAGGTCATCGAGCCTGAATATGGGACAGGATTTAGTGAACGACAACTCAAGTTTTGTCGCCAATTTTATCGCACTTATCCAAATGGGAACGCACTGCGTTCACAATTGAACTGGAGTCAATACCGAATGTTGATTCAGATTGCAGATAATGACAAACGCGAGTTCTATGAACTAGAGTCAGTAAACAACGCATGGACTGGTCGGGAGACACAGCGTCAGATCAATGTCAACCTTTACGAGCGACTGCTGGCCAGTAGCGATAAGGAGAGCGTGCTGGCCATTGCCCGCAAGGAACGAATGCCAGAGTCACCCACCGAGGTCATCAAAGACCCAATGGTGCTGGAATTTCTGGGACTGCATCGCGAGGCCAGTTACTACGAGAAAGATTTGGAGGGCGCCATCATGACGCATCTCACCGACTTCTTGCTTGAACTTGGCAAAGGATTCTCGTTTGTCGCCCGGCAGAAACGAATCTTGTTGGAAGATGACGAGTTCTTCGCTGACCTAGTTTTCTACAACAGGCTATTACGCTGCTTTGTGGTCTTTGAACTGAAGACGGATAAACTGACTCATCAAGACTTGGGACAACTGCAAATGTATGTCAATTACTTTGACAGATGTGAGAAATTGCCCGACGAGAATCCCACTATTGGCATCTTGTTGTGTTCCGAGAAGAATGACACGGTGGTCAGAATGAGTCTGCCCGAAGCCAACAAAACCATTCTGGCCAGTGAATACCAACTTTATCTTCCCACCTCTGACCAACTTGCCCAAGAAATCAATCAGGTCAAGCAACTGATGCAACGCAACACAACAGAATAAGGACTTGCTCAAAATGTGAAGACATAAAGGACAAAAGCACAATTCGTAATTAACCCCAATGTTCTTCTGTCTAATCTTTTGTCCTTAAATTTTTCTGTCCTTCTGTCTAAAAAACAGCGGTATCTGCGTGAAATTCGAGGACACGAGTGTTACAAAACGAGGTGTATTTAGCAGCATCGCCGCAGCATAAACAATTGTTTCACACCGTCTTACCACTTTGAAATTTGTAACAAGCTCCGAAAAAAAGTGCCCGAAAAATTTGGAGGCTCCGCCGATTATCCTCAACTTTGCATTGCCCGAAGGTCATTCGCGCGGTGCACCCTTGGGCTTTTGTCTAACACTTAAAAACAACCCAACTATGAAACAGAAAATTACTCTCCTCATGGCTGTGCTCTGCTTGATGGCTATGTCAATGGCTGCCCAGCCCAAGCAGCCGCAACGCGCCTGCGATGTGGTCAAGATGGAGCAACAGAAAGGCAAAGCTGTCTACACGCCCGCCAAGCAAGTCAGCAAGAACGCATCGGAAGCACAACAACAAGGCAACTTCCGCTATTATAATCCACAACAATCTCCAATCCTTACCGAGGGCGGGTCTACCGACACTGCAACCGTCACACTCATGTATAATCTGCAGGAAGAAGAATTAGGTAATTACTATGTGGGATCGGTGATGGTCTACAACCCTGAATGGTCTCAACTGTGGCATCCCGATATGTATACGCAAGCAGGCAATCTGTCCAAGGGTATTATTGTCAAAGTCCCTTTTGGCACTTACGATCTTTATACCAATACCTATGGACAACAAGGAGACTATCGTCAGCTTTTGCACATCGACGAACTGGTGACTATCGACAAAGATACGACCATCTATCTCAATGTTCTCGATGTTCAGGACAGGGTGTGCTGGGAACTATATGACAACAACAATCAGTTGCTGGTTCCACAGACCATCCGCCCGCTTGATCAAGACCCCTGGTACGAGGTAATTGAAGACGGCAATCTCAAGCAAGGCCGTGGCATATTGTTTTTGAGGCTGGATGGCTATGGCAATGTAAGCGAGTTATCTTTCGGTTATGGTGGAAAACCTGAGGGACAAGCTTATGGTGCCGCTTTCTACTATGTCAACAAGTTGAGCGACCGATACAACTATGTAGTTGATGAGAGGACATTAGACTTTGAGGGCATGATCTACATCAACAAGTTGACTTGCGGTGGTGCAGGGCCGTTCCCGTTGCGTAACGATGCCAGTGGCTATGTGGTCTACGAGGAGCAAATCCAACGCACCCCTAAAGGGATTAAGTCGGTCGAGAATCCGACCTTCGGTGTGGCTAGCAATACCTACTTAGATAATTCTTCAGAATATTTTGGTGATGCACAAAGTGATAAGTCCGTTGGCGATGACGGAATGGCTCGGGTAATGATCAATGCCGCTAAGAGTGGCCAAGAGCGGCTTGAAGGTGTCAATCTCTCGGTCTTGTTACGAGTGAAGGACTGGGAACAGTGGGTTGTTAATCGATTTGAGTATGTGGACGAGAATGGCAACCCTGTGGTGCTTGTTGACTCGATGCTTAATTGGGCTGCTATCGTAGGACCGGAAGTCATGATCAATCAAGACCGCAGCCTTGAGTGTCTGGTGCACAGTGGCGTCATGCGCACTTCAGAAATCGGCATCTGGAAGGAGGACTATCCTCCACACCCCATGTTCAGTTACGCTTACGAGCAGAAGAAAGGCATCATTGGCAATAATTGCCCGCTGGTTTCTTTCGATTCGCGCAATGCCTGGAACCAATGGCGCAACGCCAACATGATTATTATGTTCGCCAGCCATGTGGGCAGGAACGGCGAACAAATCGGCTCGGGCGATTTATTCTCGACCATGACCGCCAAGTATAACGGCGAGCAGATATATAGCGGCAAGCATGCGTTGGACAGCCTGCGTATGTCGTGGGTAGGTGTGAAACCCGATGGTAACTACGAATTTGAGTTCACGAACGAGAATGTTGCAGTCGATGGCATCCCTGGCAAGAATGTAACAACGGTCTACTTTGACCAGACAAAAGAAGACCAGAATCCTCCCTTGTTGACGATGTTGCAGTTCCGCGATGCGGAGAACAACGTGACCGACCGCTTCGACATGCCCGATGGTGGCACCATCATGTTCGCTGGAGGCGACTTTGACCCCCGTTCAATAACCTACATGACCGAATATGGCTATGAGAGCAATTGGGACTACAAAGAGTGCCAGCCGATGACGGTTGAGGTGTCATACGCCCCCTACGGCAGCGACGAGTGGCAGCCACTGGAAGGCATCGAGCATCAAGAGGAATATGACGACATTCCCGGCATGGGATTCTTCTATCAAGGTTCGCTGTCATCGGTCAATCGTGAGAGCGAGAACGGATGGTTTGACCTGAAGTTCCGCCTGGTAGACGAGGCGGGCAACTGGCAGGAGCAGACGCTGAGCCCCGCCTTCCGCATCGACAACCTGGTGCAGAGCGCCGTCACCGAGGTGCGCGATGGCAGTGCTCACGAGTTGGCACGCTACAGCATCGACGGCAAGCGCATTGACGGCAGCCACCACGGCATCGTCATCGTCAAGATGAGCGACGGCACCGCCCGCAAAGTGCTCGTCCCGTAATCACACATAATGCATAAGAGATTAGTAGTTGCTTCACCAATTTCGACAAGGGCACATGTAACATCCTCAAGTTTCTGGAGTAGTTAAGTAGTAAGGTAGTAGGGACGGCATAGGGATGCCGCCCCTACACTACCCCACCACTTAACTCCTTTAACTGCCGAAAAGTAGCTACTTGCGAAACTTGAATTTAGTTCTTAATAAGCACTCGTTTTCGCTTATTTGTGGGCGATTTTTCGGTTGTTTGTGGATGACTTGTTCTGTCTTATGTGGATTATTTGCCCGATTAGATGCGGTACAAAGTGCCTGACCTTTGTTCCCATCAACCTCGACAACAGATGACATGGATTGAACAGAAAAAGAATCTGTACCACGATCAGAATATGCTCTGCCGCGATTGGGTGGTGAGCAACTCCAAGCTCTTCAAGCCCATCACCGAGTTGCCCTTGGCATTGAGCCGAGGACTCCACACCGCCACGCTATACTGCCCCGGAAAGACGGCAGCGATGCCACCGCCCACACCACTCTTGCCCGGCAGTCCCACAAGGTAAGAAAACTCGCCCGCCTCGTCGTAGAAGCCGCACGTCTGCATGATGGCGTTCATGCGCTTGACTTGCGAGGCGGTAAGACGGAATCCTGCATGGTCAAACGGTTCACGATGGTTGGCAAAGGCCAGGAAAGCATGCGCCAGCTGCTCACAACTCATCTCGATGGAGCACATCATGAAGTAGAAGCGCAACACACGGTCGATATCGCCCACAATGTTGCCATGATACTTGAGCAGGTTGGCAATGGCGGTGTTCAGGTAAGCCACACCATGCTCCGATCGCGCCACCTCGAAGTTATAGTCGATGCTAGGCTGGCCACTCAAGTCGCGCGCCAGGTTGATGAAAGCCTGCTCGGGATTGGACAGACGCTCGACCAGCAGGTCGGCCATGACGATGGCCCCGGCGTTGATAAACGGGTTGCGCGGCTTGCCGTGCTCGAGCTCGAGCTGAATGAGCGAGTTGAATGCCGTGCCGCTGGGTTCCTTGCCCATGCGTTGCCACAGGTCGTCGCCGGCCAGGCTCAAAGCCATGGTCAGTGCAAAGACCTTGCTGATGCTTTGCAGCGAGAACGGCACATTGGCGTCGCCCAACTTATACTGATGGCCATCGAGCGTGTCGATGCATATGCCCCACTGGTCGGGGTCGACGGCTGCCAGCGCAGGGATGTAGTCGGCCTGCTTGCCCTCACACTTGAGCGGCTCGATGTCGCGCCTGATGCTCTCTAAAATCTGTTGGTAGTTCATATATTATAATTGATAATTCAGTTAAGTTTCTAAAGCAGCTTCTTGTCAGTAGCAAAGTAGTAAAGCCGTTACATGATTGAGCATTATGCATTGAGCTTAACTATAATCAATAAACTATTAACTTTAAACTATATTACGCCTTGAACCTTGCGCTGATGCCAAATCTCAATACTGTTGACGGCATTCTGCCACAAGATGTAGCATCCGGGGCCCACAGAGCACAGCGGATTGAGATAGGTATAAGCAATCCATACGGCAAAGGCGGTGTTCTTCTGCCCCAACCCTTGCCCGGACTCAATGGTGGTGCCGAAAAAGCGGCCCACATATCGCCCCAGGGCAAACTGCACCAGACACAGCACCAGCGAGATGGCAGCAATGGTAAGCACAAAGCCCGGGGTGGTGTCGGCATGCAGGATATACTTGATGGTGGACCCAGTGACGATGGTCAGCGAGATGCCCCACATGTAGAACGAGAGGTCGGGCACACTCAGTATCCAGGCATGCAGCCGGCTCATCCAGTGCTTGACTACATAGGCCGCAGCCATGGGCACCAGCAGCACCAGGCACACCTTGCCCAAGATAGCAAAGAACGCCGACCAGAAGCTGATGTGTGCACTGGGGTCAATCATCGGGAACACCAACGGCACCATCAGTGCCGTCACAAAGTTGGACACAAAGGTGTAGGTGGTCATCGTCTCGAGGTCGCCACCCAACTTGGCCGTCACCACAGCCGCCGCGGCGGCACCAGGGGCAATGATGCAAGTGAGGATGCTCTCCATCAGCACCCGGTCGCTGGCAGTCATGTCCAGCAACAGGATGCCCGCCGCCACCAGCAACACCAGCATCAGCTGCAACACCGTCAACCAGCCATGCCATGCGGCCGGGCGCATGCGGTGGAAGTCGATGCGGCAGAATGTGACAAACAAGATCATGGCCATGAACAGCGGGAAGATGGCATCGAAAATCGGGTCGAAAAACCTCGCGGCCCCATCCAGGGCCGGCACATAGGCAAAGACCAGATATAGAACCGTGCCCACAACGATGGCGCTGGGCAAGGTCCAATTTTTCAAGAATGTGATCAACGCACGCATCGTTCTATCTAATTCATATTTAATAATCTACAAATCATTTTGGCTATTGGTCGACTACTGCCCCCACAATAAGTAAGGCCTGATAAGGTCGCTGGCGACTAGCGCCGACTGTCGAGCCGCATCTGGTCGATGCGGCGCATCACCATCACCAACAGCACCACCGACACCAACGTGGCCGCCAGGTCGCTCAAGGGGAACGACAGCCACACACCATTCAGGCCCCACCACCGGGGCAAGGTGAACAGCAGCGGCAACAAGAAGATGACCTGACGTATCAAACTCATAATAATACTCTTGCGCGCTTCGCCCAACGACTGAAAGAAGTTGGTGATTACAATCTGGAAGCCCACCACCCAGAACATCCATGTGGTCAGGCGCAACGCATTGTTGCTAGCCGCAATCAGCGCCGCGTCGTCGGTAAACAGCCGTGTCACCACCTCGGGAGCCAGCTGGCACAACAATGCTCCCCCCAGGCACACCGCCGAACACACCGCCGCCGACAGCCAGAAAGCACGCTTGAGACGGTCGTAGCGACGGGCACCATAGTTATAGCCCACTATGGGCTGCATGCCCATGCACACCCCAATGACAAAAGTGACCAGCAGTTGCGTGAACGTCGTGAAGATGCCTATGGCCGCCACAGCCGAGTCGCCACCATAGCGGTAGACCGTGTTGTTGATCACGGCATTGATTACACACCCGGCCGTATTGACAATGCACGGAGCCGCACCAATGGCAATGATGGGGCGCAACACCGACCACCGCAGCCGGTAGGTGCCGGCTGTAAAGTGAATCTCATGGTTCTTGTTGAAAAAGTGCGCCATGACAAACGCCGCACTCACACCCATCGAGATGTCGGTGGCTATGGCCGCACCCTTGATGCCCCAGTGCAGCACAAAGATGGCGATAGGGGCCAGAATGACGTTAAGCCCTGCACCGATAAACATGGTGTACATCGCCTTGTTGGGATAGCCCGTGGCGCGCATCACGTTGTTGAACGAGTAGGTGATGTTGTTGATGAGCAGTCCTGGTAAGATGTACATCATGAAGTCGTGGGCATAAGGCAGCGACTGGTCGCTGGCACCGAACAAGCGCAGCAATGGGTCCATCATCAGCGCAAACATGGCAATGTAGAACGTGCCGAAAATCAGCGTCATCACTATCGAGTTGCCCAGAATCACACGCGCCATGTCGGGGTTGCGCTGTCCCAGCACAATCGACGTGCGCGTGCTGGCACCGGCACCGATGAGCACCCCGAAGGCCGCGCTCACATTCATCACCGGAAAGGTGATGGCCAGCCCGGCTATGGCATCGGCTCCCACCCCATGCCCGATAAAGATGCGGTCAATCACGTTGTAGATCGACATCACCACAATGCCCACCACAGCGGGCACACTATATTCCCACAGCAGCCGCCCGATGGGTGCCTTGTCCAGACGGTTGAGACTTTCGTTATTGTGCATGACCATAGTTTCTCTTGACAAACGGGGCTGCAAAGTTACTGCTTTTTTAGCACACGGCACATAGTTTTGGGGAACTATATACCAGTTGTCCCTTGTCGTAAAGCAGCAGTGGCCCCACGGGGCCGCCGCAACAAGAGCCAAGTGGGGACGCGGTGTGCCGCGTGATTAGCCACAGTCCCTATGAAGGTGTATCAAAAAATCAAATCAGATCACCCAAAGGTAGGGACGCAGCGTGCTGCGTGATTTATCGGATAATGGAATATTCTGATTTACAGGACAATCCATTGCAATCAGGCAACAGTGGACAAATCTCGTGCAAACGAGCGCAGAGCCGAGCTAGCTCGAGCTATGCCAAGTGCAGCCGAGATTATCCAATCATGCGGCACGCCGAGTCCCTACATTTTTCACAATTATGATACACCTTCAAAGTTTTAAGGTGTCACTCGGCCGATGGAGTGGATGTCTTGGCCTGGCGCATATACTCGCTGGGATTGAGTCCTGTCACGGCCTTGAACGACTGTCTGAAGGTGGTCTTGGACTTGAAGCCCACACTGGCGCCAATGGCCTCGACTGTGAGGTGGCCATACTGCTCGCGGTTGTCCAGTCGGCGGCATGCCTCGACGATGCGGTAGCGGCCCAGAAACGCGCTGAAGTTGCCTCCCGTGCGGTCGTTGATGGCCTGTGAGACATAGGCCGTGTTAGAGTGCACGCGCTCGGCTAGTTCGGCCAGCCCGAAGCTAGCGTCATAGATTTCGTCGCTGTGTTGCATGAACGCCTCGATGTCGGCCATGAGTCGGTCTTTGACCTCGTCGGGCAGGTTGCTCTTGCGCGATGGTCCGGCCTGTGGCACGGTGTTTTCTTGCTGCAGCTTGCCCAGGTTGATGAGTTCGACGTTTTTCTGGTACAGATGCTTATTGGCCTCGCGCAGACGCCGGTTGCGCGAGAACAGAACCAACAGAAACACCGCGATGGTGGCTGCAATCAGTGTGGTGACCACGATGACGATGCTCTGTTGCCGCTGGCGGGCATTGGCCTCGGCCATCAGCTCGTTCATGCGTGTGATTTTGTAGTTGTTCTCCAGGTTGCTAAGGTTGCGCAGTTGCTTGTAGCTGATGATGCTGTCCTTGAGCTCGAGCAGTTGCTGCTTGTAGCGCATGGCAGCGGCCTCGTCGCCCTGCTGGCTGCACAACTTGCCCAGCACACGCAGGGCAATGAGCGAGTTGTCCTTGATGTCGGCATCGTCCGACACGGCCAGTCCCTGGCTCATGGCCTCGATGGCATGGGCATTGTCGCCCTGGCGAGCATAGACGTCGGCGATGATATAGTAGGCGCTGAACTGTTGGCGAGCATTCTGCTTGGTGGGTTCGGGCAGCAGCTGCAGGGCGCGGTGGGCATGTTCCAGAGCCTTCTGATAGGCTCCACTTTCGGCCATCTCCTCGGCCTGATAGATGAGCCAGCAAAACTCGGTGAGCGGCTCGTGTGGCAAGAACTTGACCTGGTTGTATTGCGGCCACAGGTCGGTCACGGTAGCCATCGAGTCGGTGCGGTAGGCCAGTGTGACGGCGTTCAGGAAGGCGAAGTTGACCGTGGCAGTGTCCTGCTCGTGGATGGCCGACGTGAAGGCCTGCCGATAATACTTGATGGCCTGCGAGTTCAGGGAGTTCATCTGGGTCTGCTCGGCCAGAATCTCATACAGTCCGCCCAGCTCCATGTCGATGCGTGGTTGTGGCTGTCCCAGTTCATCATAGATTTCCTTGGCCCGCATCAGACTCTCGTAGGACTTCTCGTAGTCAAACTGGTAGAGGAAGTAGACGTTCCACTGCCCGATGTAGCAGTCGGCAATGGTGGCTTTGTCGGCCGCACTCAAGCCGGGTTTTAGCCGCTGTGTGGCCAGCGAGTAGCACAGCAGTGCGCTATCGGACTGCTCATGGTCCAGAAAGTAGTTGCCCTGATAGAAGAGCTGCAGGGTGGACATAGCCATCCACTGTGGCGGTAACGTGACGGCCATCGCCACCAGCCACAGCAGAAGCATAATAAGGTATGTCACAGAACGCTTCATCATCAACAATCAGAAATCGCTTGCAAAAGTACTAAAATTCTTGCAAACCACAAATTGTGTGGCCGAAAGGGGCATAGTGCTTCTGCTGGCCGGGCGATGGTTCTGTGACTCAAATGGGGCAAGAACTACTTGCGCAGGATGATGTTAATGAGCATGTTGACGTCGGTCACGTCGACCGTGCCGTCGCCGTTGATGTCGGCATCTCTCTGCTGCTCAGACTTGCCCAGGATGATGTTGATGAGCGTGTTGATGTCGGTGACGTCGACCGTGCCGTCGCCATTGAGGTCGCCGGTCTGTGCCTCACTGTCGTTGTAGTAGAGGGTGAAGTTGTCGACCCGGCAGGGGATGGTCTTGTTGCCCAGAATCATGCCGATGCGGAAGCGCACCTGCTGCGATGCCCCGAAGCCTGCCCCCATCCAGTCGATGATGTTCTTGCTATTGCCCGCCACGGCATAGTATTTGTTGCCCTGATCGTCGGTGGCATTGCTCCACGTGTTGCCCCCGTCGGTCGAATAGAACAAGCTGATGTGGGCCTCGGTCGACGAGGTGTTGCTGACCTCGAATGACACTCGGGTGATGTTGCGGCTCACGGGCGTGGTCATGGTGATGTTGCTGGGATAGAACAGGGCCACCTGCTTGCCGTCATCCACGCTCTGCACCTTGCTGCCGATGAGCTTCCATGTGGCGATGTCGCCCGTCTGCTCTGAGTTGGCAGTGGTCACCTCCATCCTGTCGAATGTCTCGACCAGGGTCTGCATCTGGCTCACATCCATCATGCCGAAGGTGATGGTGCCGTCATCGGCCTCGGTGATGTCGGTCAGCATCCAGGGGCTGGGCTCGCCCGACCATGAGCACAACTTGTAGTTCGAGCAGATGGTCTGCTCATTGCTGCCCGGATAGGGGTCGCTGCCGTTGTCGCCGCTGGTCGAGCCGCCGGCACGCAGCAGCTCATAGTAGTTGTGGGCGGGGTCGCAGTTGACCTGGTTTTGCTCCCACACTGTGACGTTGGTCGAGTCGACGCGGAAGATGAGCATGCCATGCCCGGGCAGGGCGGCATCCCACTTGACAGGCTGACGGTTCTCGAGCAGGAAGTACTCGTTGTCGGTGCCTGTGTTCAGCCTGAAGCCCTGGTTGCTCTGCTCCAGTGCCTGCAGGGTGTAATCGCCCACTTCATTCAGTTCGGTAGGTGTGGCCCATCCCAGCGCATAACGCTCATAGAGAGTATAGGCCGCAGGCGTACGACCTTCATTGTTGAAATAACCTAACGCCATCACATCCCATCTGCTTGGGTCGTGACTTCGACCACCGCTGTCATTATAATCGGTATCATACAAGTCAACCAAGCCAAGAACATGGCTAAACTCATGACAGATAGACCCAATGCCGTCAAAAAACACATTCCCTTCGGGTGAGAGCATTTCTGTTGAGCAAGCATAGGTGTCGAAGCTGACACCATCCAATTTAATACTCATCAGTCGATTGTTTTCGTGTGGCCATAGAAGATTGTCGCTATTGCCAGTGTAATTAGCCCCCCAACCGGCAACCAGAAAAAACACATTATCAACCACACCGTCGCTATTGTTGTCATAGATGCTGAAATCGACTTGTGAGTTAGCCGCCATCAATACTGACTGGAATATTTGCCTATAATGTGAGCCTGCATCATAAGCGCTATAATTTATCTCAACAGGCCCCACAATATCAAATTCTGGTTCAAACCGCCCACCCGACTGGTCATAAAAGTAGTCGTGAACGGAGCCTGTAAATTGGCACCATTGGTCGACTGTGCCGTCCTCGTTGACATAGCCTGTATAATTGCGCTCGTTGACCATGCGGTCATAGAAGTCATGGGCATCACTTCGATTGAATTTCACATCCTTATAGTTCACTAGAATGACAAGTCCGCGGAATTCAGACTGGTCGATTGGTGTACTCGTTACATTTGCCCGATCGCGCTTGACGCGCTGGGCCTTGCTCTGTCCCACTTGCTCACGGTCGGTGAGATACTGGCCTAGCGTGGCGAGCAAGGCTCGCTCGCTGTCGCCGCGTGCGGTGGCATCGTGTACCTGCACCCCGGTCGAGACCAGGTAGCCTGCGTCCAGCCGGGCATATTCCCAGGTGCCTTGTTGATTTTTCAGCACAGTATAGCCATCGGCAGTGGTGGTGAAGTGGTAGAACTCGTCGCCATGCAGCTGCAGCGTGACCGTGCTGCCGTCGGGTTGTGTCACAGCCACCAGATGCGGATAGGCCGGCACCGCACCCGTCCTGAAAATGCACAATGCACACCACATCATGCACGCTATTGATAATATCTTCTTCATTATGATTTTAAGTCCACAGATTACACACTGTATTCATCAGTTTTTTCTCTGCTTGATCTGTGTAATCTGTGGACTATGATTTAAAATGATTTATTTAGCAATGAACTTTCGGCCGTTTTGGATGTAGATGCCACCGGCCTGCGGGTTGATGACACGGCGGCCCATCACATCGTAGATGGGAGCGTCGTCATTGCCGGTGGGAGCCACGATGTCCTCCACGCCCGTCAAGCCGTCACCCGCCAGCCACAATGTGTTGGCGCCATTGATCACAGCATCGGCAGGCAGATAAGCGGTGTGACACGGCAGCTCCTCGCCCTCCTGGGTCAGCACAAACTTGCCATCCTTGAGAACGTAGGCCTCACCTGCAGAGAATGTGCGCTTGGTTAAATTCCCGGCAAGCAGATTGTTTTCTAAGGGGCTGCAAACCCATCCTGACGACATCCAGTCAAATACCGCCGAAGGTATATAAACTTCCTCCCCGGGTTGGCCAATTAGCACGATGCCTGTTTCAGCATCAACTTGCCCTGTGGCTTCTGACAATTGTGCCCTATTCCCCTCGGCCATCTCGACCTTGTAGATTTTGGGGCCATAGACATTATCCAGGTTCATCGGTGCAAGGCAACTGAAAGTAGCGTACCCATTCTCATCTAAAACGACAGATGGACAGCCATCATATAATTGATCCATCTGCATGGGCAAGACTTCGAACATGTTGTCAAGAGTAACATCTTCGGGATTACCCGAATAGGGGAATAACGTACAACCAAATCCCATTTCTAATCCTTGCCCCAAAGCTGTAGTATAAGTGTAGTTAAACTCATTGCCCTCAATATAATCATTATTATCGTTATATACCCAAGCAGCCAGGCCACCTAAGTTTTCGGTCATGAATACCATAGACTTATATATTTCATCTAGGGCTTCATCCTTAAACTGATTATTGAAGAGTGTCATCATTATCCCCGTCATTCCTGGAGTGAATTTGAGTTTTTCCATCTGATTGTTATGCAACAAAACACGCATCAAATACGGGCTATTGCTAATGTCCAACTCTTTAATCTGATTGCTGCTGAGATCCAGCTCATTAAGAGAGATATTCTTTGATAGATCAATCTGTTTGAACTTGTTGCCTGGAGCCACAAGATGAGTCATTCCGATGCAGCTGGATAGATCTAGATCTTCCAAGTTTGTGAATGCCACAACCATGATTTCCATCTTGCGATTGTTCCCCATTATTAGCGTCTCAAGCGGGTTATAAGCAACATATAACCACCGCAATTCGGTTTGAGGGCTTACGTCTAGTTTGGTGAGATTGTTTGAGTTCAAATATAAGCGCTGAATTTTTGTGTTGTGAGACAGGTCGAGAGTGTTGAGCTTGTTGCCGTTGGCGTAGAGGGTAACAAGCTCACGGTTGTTAGACAGGTTGATTGTCTCTAGCTGTCCGATGCAGCAATCCAGTGTAGCTAAATTAGGTGCGTTTGCCACATCCAACTCTACCAATGGGTTGTTTTTGATTTGCAAGAAAATGAGAGATGCCAGATTTGGAAGAACCAGGTGAGTCAATTGATTGTTATCCAGAATCATCTCGGTCAGGAGAGAGTTTTCAGGAATGTTTAGTTCAGTCAGGTTGTTGCTGTAAGCGAGCAAGCGGCTTAGATTAGGATGAAACTGAATCGACTCAAGACCAATTCCATAACACGATATGGTTCCCAAATCAGGCAAAGCAGAGACATCGACATCCTTGATTTGGTTACCGGTTATGTTCAGATATGTGCAGTATTTGAAATGCTCAATTCCTTTTAGGTTAGTTATGCCTTTATTATTAAGGAAGATAGCATGAGGTTCTTGCTCAGGGTTTTGAGGATCGCCACCTGCATCAAACAATTCTTGGTCGCTCAGTGCGCCACTGCTGTCGGTGTCCCACAGAGTGACCCACTCGCGGAAGACGGGGTCGGGAAAGTTTGCCTCGTTGATCTCGACATCGGCGAGCGCGGTTGCGGTGGCCACCAGGGCCAAGGCAAACAACAGGAGTAGTTTCTTTTTCATCATCTCAAATTTTTTATAGTTAATAAATAGGTTATAGTGATTTCTACCTTTTATCTGCTCCATCGGCGTGAGCAGTGGCTATTGGGGGCGGGTTGCTAGTGCAAAGGTAGGCGAGCGGTGCGAAACGTGCAAGAAATCGGCTCGTAACGAGTGTCGGATTTATAAATCCTCACCTCGTTTTTAAGGAAATGACCCCTGCGGTCACCTCTGCATCATCGGTGCTCAAGGTAGCGACGGCATTCACCCTTGACCCCCTCGCCTGTTGTTCCTCTGGTGGCGGGGGCATCAAAATCTGCTCCTGAGGCACCGCGCAGGTCACTGATCCATGAGATGAAGCACCCACGGGCCTAGGTGTTGTGGCCCGTGGGTGCTTGGGTTTTACAGAATGCTACTGGTCGTTATTTTACAGGATGCCCCAGCATGATGTTGATGGCGGCGTTGACATCGGCGATGTCGACCTTACCGTCGCCGGTGATGTCGGCGGTCGCTGTCGTCTGGGCTTTGCCCAGCATGATGTTGATGATGCCATTGACGTCGGCAATGTCGACCTTACCGTCGCCGGTGACATCGCCACGCTCCGAGAGACCGTAGCACACGGCATTGGAGGGTGCACTCTCAGTGCCAGCCGTGGTGGCCGTGACGGTGTAATGGCCCGCCTGAGCCGCAGCCACCACATAGCTTGTGGCTGTGATGCCGTCGGCCACGAGCTGGCCGTCACGGTAGACGTTGTAGGTTAAGCCGTCTACACCCCGACGCGGAGCCTTGTTCCCGGCCAGGTGCTGGTCGGGTGTCTGCAGCACGCCACTGATGCGCCAACCATAGTTCTGCTTGTACTTGGTCATGAGCGAATACCAGTATCCAGCCTCGAGTGTGGTCGAGATCACATCGTTGACCATTGGACGGGCTGCGCCCGGGTCAAGGGTAAGGCAGCGTGTGCCCGAAGTGTAGGACGCGCTGTAGCCGATGCCCACCGGCAGGGTCAAGCCCTCGCCGATGGTATAGGGCTGGTTGAGCCGCACCACATTCCATCCCACAACGGGATTGTCGACCTCCTGCTCATAGATGATGTTGTCGCCCAGCATTACCACCACAGTGGCGGCGCTCACCTCGGCCGACAGCTTAAACTTGATGTGAGTCAGCGTCTTGCCCACCATATCGGGCAGTGTGTCGGTGCCGAAACGGATGGCTTGGTAGCTGGTCACCTTGCCCGAGCTGTGGGTCAGTCCCAGTGCCAGGTCTTGAGTCACGTCGGTGAAATAGTTGGCCTCTTGCACATCGCCCGGAGCTGTCCACGACAGGTTCAGATTGCCGTCGTGCTGCTCACCACGCAGGTCGAACGGTGCGGGCGAGAGTTGGTCGATGGGGTTGTCGATGCTCACCACTTTGCTGGCAGGCGACTCCCAACCATTGTCGTAGATGGCGGTCACGTAGTACTCCACTACGCCCCACTTGTCGAGCACCTCGCTGAAAGTGGTCTGAGCTGTGGACTGATAGAGCTGGTTGTTGCGATACACGCGATAGGAAGCGGCACGGGGCGAACCGGCCTTGCGGGCCAGGGCGCGGTGTGCCGGCTCGGACGGACGGGCAGCCTCGATGGCCAGACCCTCGCGCGCCTGGGCACCACTGAGCGTGACGGCGTGCAGGCGACGGGCAACCTCGCCGAGCTGCACCAGTCCCACACCCTGGGCAGGTGTCTCGGCCGGCATGATGGTGGCACCAATCACCACGTTATAGTTGTTGTAGTCGGGGTTGATGGTGCCCAACTTCATCCAGTTGGCACCGCCGGTGAGGCTGATCATGGCACCACCCTCGGCGAGCGGGCCATCATCAATCAGGATGGGGCTTTGTCCACCGGGCAGCGTGGCACTATAGGCCAGATAGATGTCTTTGCCCTCGGGGATGCGCACGTCGTCGGGGATATTGAGCGTGTAGAGAGCCAAGGGCTGGATGTCATCTTGCGCGAAGTCCATGCTCCACAGCACCTGATTGTCGCCGGTGCGAATCTGCAGGGCGAAGTCCAGCGCCGACCCCACTCCGAACTTGATGCTGCCGAACTTATATCCCACATAGGGCTGCAACTCGGCTGCCGTGAATTTTGCTCCCACCATAGCGGTCATGTCCTCGTCGAAGCCCACCATGTAGCTCGGTGTGCCATACTTCTGCAGCGTGGCCGCCTCGGTACTCCATGCCAGGTCGACCTGCCGACTCTGGCGGTCGAACTCGCTCTTGACAATGAGCGGTGCGGCGTAGGCCGCCGGCATAGCGTAAGTCAGCGCGAGCGTCATGTCGCTACCCACCTTGCCACCGGCATACTTGGCGACCAGCCGATAGTTGTGGATGCCCGGCTCGGGCACTTCGTCCAGATAGTCGAGGCCGGTGATGTCGGACTCAATCAGGTTGCCGTCGCGATACAGATCATAGCCCGCCACATCGAGCGGCTCGGTGGCATCGCCCACAGGACTCACATGAGCCTTGAGCATAAAGTTGCCCGGAATGTTGCCCGATTTGAGCGTCTTCCACGACGGGTTGCTGGCATTGAACGATGAACTGCTGGGCGAAGACACCGAGAACGAGTTGCCCTTGACATTGACCTCGGCGGTGTTGTCCACACCCACGGGGTGAGTCTTGGGGGTGTGGGTGTAATACACACCGTAGGCATAGGTGTGGCCTGTCTCCATCTTGTAGGGCATGCCCAGGTCCATCTTCAGCCATCCCGGTGCTTGTATGGCCTGCACCACACTGTCGGGCACCACTTGCGAGAACACGATCTTGCCGTCGCGCATCACAAAGATGGTGGCCGTGATAATCTCTTTCTCGGCCACATAGGCACTGATGGCATCGAGTGTGTAGTTCTGGAAGGCCAGCATGTCGTTACGATCAAACTCCTGCTTGACCCACACCTTGGTGTTGGTCGACGCGGTGCCTCCTATGTGGTTGCCCATCACATCACCGCTCCAACTGAGCACATCGCCGCCCTTGAGCGGTGCCGTCCAGCTGAGCAGTCCGATCAGCTCATCGGTCTCGCCCGAAAAGGTCGACGCCGGTGCGGCCAGATTGCTCGCCGCCACCACGTTGAGCTCTATAGGATAGGCCTGACGCTCACCGTCGGCATAGACAGCCGACACGGCATAGCTGTGTAGCCCGTCGGGCTCATCGGTCAGCTCATAGCTCAGGTCGGTGACAAGCTCCGCATTGACCTTGGTGCCGTCGCGGTAGATGTTATATCCGTCGGGCTCGCCGGTAAAGTTGTTCTTGACATTGGCCGTGACCAGGAAGTCGCCCGGAGCACCCTGATACCACGTGTTGCCATCATAGCTGTAGACATCGCCTTTGCCCGGTTGCGGAGCGCGGTCGGTGATGGCTATGAACGACACGTTATGTCCGGCCTCAATGCGGGCTACAATCATCACCTCCTTGTCACGAGGCACTACGTAGGGGTGCTGGAGCACCACGGTGCGCCACGAGTCCTTCTGGTAGTTCGACAAGTCGGCCACCTGATCGACCACCAGCTGCTTGTCCTGATAAATCTGCACATTGACTCGGCTCACCGGGCGGTATTCATAGAACGAGATTGACTCAATGGTCTGACCGACCATTGCCGCCAGATGCGTGGGCGCAAACTTATTGGCGGCATAGATGACGCTGGGTCCACCAGCCTCCAAAGGTCGGCCGTCCATGCCATTGTAGTCCTCACCGTTGTGCCACTGGATGGTTACTGGCGACGAAGGAGCCTGCCATGACAGGCTCACCGACGAGAAGTTGGCCGTGCCGTTGACGGCCACTGGCTGCCCATCTTGAGCACTGGCCTGGTTCATGCCGATGATGGCCGCCAGCACCAGCCCCAGCTGTCTGATTTGATTGACTTTCATCATAAAAACAGTGTTTTTGGTTAGTAACAAAGTAAATTTTCCACTTTTGGATACCGCAAAAATACGGCAAAAAACGAAAATATCCTAACAATTATCAACAAAAAAAGATGACGCACATTTTTCTGCAATCTTTTGGGGAAAGATTCGAAGAAAATACGTATATTTGCAAACTTGAAAATTACTCACTAAAAATCAATCAATATGGTTATTGCATTAGTTATCCTGCTGGGGCTGGTGATATTCATTGTCATCGCCATTGCCTTGTACATCTTCAGTACTCAACGCTCGCTGGTGACGCTAGACGAGAATTGCAAGAACGCCTTAGGACAAATCGAGGTGCAACTCAACAGCCGCTGGGATGCCCTGCTGGCGATGGCTAAGACAGCCAGTGCCTACGCCAAGCATGAGAGCGAGACACTGATCAATGTAATTGCTCAACGCCGACAGGCACCCATCACCACCGCCGCCGATGTCAACGCCCAGGAGGGCGAAATCAGCAGCGTGTTGTCACGCCTGATGGCCATCAGCGAGGCCTATCCCAACCTCAAGGCCGACGGCATGTTCCTCAAGACGATGGACTCCATTCGCGGCTATGAGGAGAACGTGCGACTGAGCCGCATGGTCTATAACGACTCGGCCACCAAGATGAACCGCGCCGTGCGCCAGTGGCCCAGCTCGTTTGTGGCCGGCATGCTGCACTTCGGCGAGCGCGAATACTTCACTGTCGATGACCAGCAGAAGAAGTCGATGCCCGATCTGTTTCCTAACACCTGATACCATGGCTCCGCACTCATTCAGGCAAGCACTGGCGGCTTGCCTGCTGGTAGCGACAGCATGCTGGGTCTGGGCCGGCGATGTGGCCATGAACAGTATCAACGTCAACGTGGAGCTACAACGCAACGGCAGCGCACACATCACCGAGGTGTGGGACGTGCAGGTGGGCTCCGACCAAGTGAGCGAGCTGTTCAACACCTACGATACCCGTTACTTTGGTAAAATCCGCGACATCGCGGTGAGCGAGAACGGCAACGCGTTCACCGTCGACGGCTACTGGAATCCCGACGCAACCGCTGCCGACAAAGCCCAACATTGCGGACTTGTTGTCGATGCCGGCATCTATCAGCTCTGCTGGGGCATAGGCCAGAAAGGACATCACCGCTACACGGTGCGCTACACTGCCACGATGGTGGTTCGCCCCCGCAACGCCGAGCAGGTGGTGCTGAATCTGCCGCTGTTCGTCAGCAGTGCCTCGCTGCCCACACAGATGGCTAGCGCCACCATATCGCATGCCGACGGCCACCTTGCAAGCGACGACATCATGGAGCTGAAGGTGAGGGGATGCGCCCGGGGCGGCCTGGATGACGGCTGCATCCGGCTGCACTCGACCCGCGCCATGGGCTCCCGTGACTACATAGGGGTGGAACTGACGATGGCCGCCACGGCGTTCGACACACTGGAGGCGGCAGACTTCAACACCGACATCACCCCCGAGGAGATGACTAGCGCCATGATGCGCGACCAGCGCCCCGATGCCTACCAGGAGACGATGATGAACAAGGTGATTGACCTCTACAACCAGAGTCCGGCACTGTTTCTGCTGGCCGTGCTGGCGGCTCTGATAGCCCTGTTCTATCTGATTAAGAAAATTGCAATCGCACTGCTATGAGACGCATACCGACACATCTGCTACAAGCCGCCACGACAGCCATCATGGTACTGATGGTGGCCACCGCATGGGCACACAGAGTCAACAACCTGGAGATGCGCGTGGTCATTAACGACCTGGGCAACGCACGCGTGGCCGAGGTGCGCCAGTGCTCAATGGGCAGCAGCGGCACCGAGGGCTTCATCAAGCAGTACAACCTGCACGGTATGGGCGTGGGCGAGCTGGCCGTGAGCGACGAGACCGGCACACAGTATGAGGTGGACACGCCCTGGGACATCGACCGCTCGCGCGTCGAGAAGACCAACCGCTGCGGCATCGCTAAGGTGACGGAGGGCTACGAGCTGTGCTGGGGCATCGGTCGGAGTGGCGAGCGCACCTACAACATCCACTATACGCTCACCCGGCTGGTCAATAGCTTTGATGACTCCGACGGTTTTATCTTCCGATTCTACGAGCCCGACGAGAGCGCACCGGCACGCCACGCCCGCATCGTCATCGAGCGCGACAGTGGCGAGTTCACCCCCGACAACACGCGCATCTGGGCCTTCCGCTACCACGGCAGCATCCATCTGGTGGACGGAAAAATTGTGGCCGAGACCACCGAGCCGTTCCGCTCGGCCGACGAGGGAATGGTCGTCATGGCACAGTTCGACAAGGGGGTGTTCCACCCGGTAACCACACGCAAGGGCACGTTTCTCGACAAGGTCAAAAAGCCGGCGTTCAAGGGCAGCGACTACCAGCTCACCGAGCAGGAACAGAACAACCGTGGCATCGCCTCGCTCAAGGGCAATGGCTACGATACAGGACAAACCAGCATCTGGCAAGACCTGTGGACTATCGTCGAGGGACTGTTGGTGCTGGGGCTGTGGATCTTCATACCCATCTATGTCATCTACCAACTGTTCAGCGTGGCCAGCACCGTCACGAAGACACGCCAGAACGTGCGCCTGTTCGGCAACAAGCAGGGCGAGATGACGCAGTGGAGCCGCGACATCCCCTTCGGCGGCGACCTGTACCGCACCAGCCAGGTGCTGCATGCCAATAACAGTGGTGATGTCAAGCAGAAGAACCAGATTGCCGCCGTGGTGATGCGCATGGCCCACATGGGGCTCATTAGCCTGCGCCCACACCTCAACGACAAGGGCGAGCAGGTGGGCGAGTTTCTGGTCACCCCCCCCTTGGGGCTGAATGGCAACAAAGACCCTCAGGCCAGGCTCATCCATCTGGTCCACCAGCAGATGTGGAAAGCCGCCGGCGCCGACCATGTGCTGCAACCCAAGGAGATGAACACCTATATGCGTGCCTATCCCGTGGAGCACCGTGTGGTGGTGCGCACCATCACCGAGCTGCTGGGCGCCTCGGGGCGCTCACGTAGCGGCCTGAAGCCCGACGAGGTGCTGCAGGTCTACGGCCTGAAGAAGTATCTGCAGGAGTTCACGCTGCTTGAGGAGCGACATGTGCTGGAGGTGGGCTTGTGGAAGGAGTATATGGTGTTTGCCACGCTCTATGGCATCGCCAAGCAGGTGTTTAAGGACTTGAAACAGATTTGGCCCGACTACACCACGCTCGCCCCCGACGAGAGCCTGCTGATGGACACCGACATCGCCACCGACGTGGCCAGCTACACCCTGATGGGCATGAGCTATGTGCGCAGCTACGAGACCCCGCAGGAGCGGCAGGAGCGCTTGGCCCGCGAGGCCGAGGAACGGCGCAGCAGCGGTGGCGGCGGCTCGTCGTCCTATGGCGGCGGTGGTGGCAGCAGCGGTGGCGGCGGCAGCGGCTTCCGTTGATGCCTACGAGCTTCGGGGTGCCCGTGTTCGAGCATTCGAGCATTCGAATAAAGTAACAGCTTCACTACCGCACAACTCCCCTACATGAAATGAAGATAGTCATTGAGAACCGCATACCTTTCATCCAAGGCATTCTCGAGCCGGTGGCGCAGGTATGCTATCTGCCGGCCGACGGCATCATGCCCCTCGCTGTGGCCGATGCCGACGCACTGCTGGTGCGCACACGCACACACTGCAATGCCGCTCTGCTGCAGGACAGCCGAGTGCGCTTTATCGGCTCGGCGACCATCGGCACCGACCACATCGACCTCGACTGGTGCAGCACACACGGCATCGCCGTAGCCAATGCACCGGGCTGCAACGCACCGGCAGTGGCGCAGTGGGTGTTTGCCGCCATCGCCCTGTGGATGCAACGGCACCACATCGCAGCCCCTGAAGGTCTGACACTGGGCGTGATAGGGGTGGGACATGTGGGCAGCATCGTGGCACGATGGGGACGGCAATTGGGATTTAACGTCTTGCTCAACGACCCACCACGCGGCATCGGTGCCCAACTCCCCTCACCTTCTGTTAGGGGAAGAGGCGAGGGATGGGATTTGCAAGCTCATGGGTGCTCACTCGACCAATTGCTCTGTGGCAGCGACATTGTCACAGTACACACCCCACTCACTAGCACCGGCCAGTGGCCCACATGGCATCTTCTGGGTGAGGCGCAACTGCGGCAGATGTCGCGGTGCCGACTGCTGATCAATGCGGCACGTGGGGGCATCATCGACGAGGCAGCACTGCTGGACTGGCAGGGCAACCTTGCCATAGACTGCTGGGAAGGGGAGCCGCACATCAACTCCGACCTGCTGCAACGTGCCATCGTGGCCACACCTCACATAGCCGGCTACAGCATCGAGGGCAAACAGCGCGGCACCGCCATGATGATTGAGGCATTGAACAACCATTACGGCTGGCAGCTGCCCGTACCCCACATCGCCGCCCCGGCACAGGGAGCCGCCGCAGTGACATTGTCCGGCATCCTGTCAGGCTTCGACCCGCGCCCGCTCACCGCCCGGCTGCAAGCATCACCCAACCAATTCGAGTCCCTGCGCAACACCTACCCCCTCCGCCACGAAGCGGAGCAATAGGCAACGCCATTCTTTTCGCAACAGCTCAGCGAATCATAGCATGCAGGGGGCACAATGTAGGGCTGCGCCGCAGGCACAGCCGGAAGCAAGGCAAGTCACCCAAGTGGCTTGCCCCTCTCAACCTGCCTTATCGCTAAAGAGTTACAAAAAGAATGACCCGTACCCCATCGGCTAGATAATACCGTACCCGATGCGTCACTACAGGAACATCACATAGTAGACTGGCAGATAGGTGATGCCATCTTTGATTGTCACCTCTCGCCCATTTGACAGGACAATGGCTTCCTTAATTTGATGGTCGGGCATGTGCACAAAGTTGTCAAGGGCGCTATGTACCCGATAATCTTTGCCCGACTTTACTTCAATGGGCAAAACAGCCAGAGAGTCATAATCCTCAAGAAGGAAATCTACTTCGCCATGTTTCTTGTTGTCATAGTAGTATAACTGATGACCATGCGCTGACAGTTCTTGCGCGACAACTGACTCGTAGACCGAGCCAAGATTAATACTCTCATGGTCATCAATCACTGCGCCAACATTTCGGTCATACAACAAGCAGGTCAAGATGCCTACATCATTCAAGTAGAGTTTCAAAAGATTCTTTTGGCTTGATTCCAGCATCGGGAAGCGAGGTTGTGAGACAGCTTTTACTTCCAAGGCAATGCCGGCACTGATCAAATAGTCAAACTCCTCGGCATAATCACTAAAGCGTTTTCCGGGCTTGCCTTCTATCTTGTTGGCAAACACACGCTTGCGCTTATTCTCAAGGTTAGATGGAATCATTTCATAGACTCGGCGAATCTTCAGTCGATTCTCCGCATCATATTGCGAGGCGTCTGCTGCATAGTAAGCATGGATTTCGTTCTGTAGCCGACGCAGCTGCACAATATTGTCGGTGTCCAATAGCGTGTTGACCGCATCAGGCAAGCCACCACACAACAAATATCGCTTGAATTTATCGAGAATCAAGCGATGCAGCGTCTCATCAAGCGATGTGCGGTTGTTAAAACAATCTCGCAGGTGGTCCAGCACTTCTGTTCCAATACCATTCGCAATCAGGAACTCCTCGAAATCCAATGGAAACATGCGGAGGGTCTCTATGCTACCGATGGGAATTGATGCGGTCTTAGATAATGCCACACCCAGTTGCGATCCACTGGCGACATAGGTGAACCGGCCGTCGTCTTTCAGAAACTTGAGCATGGTCAACAGATGCGGATAAGACTGTATTTCGTCCAAGAACACCAAGGTATTGTCTTTGCTTCCCATCTTTTGCCCGGCGATGACGCTCAAGCGCAGATAGAAGTCTTTGACTGTATGCACATGCGCAAATACCTTGTCGCCTTCGGCATCGGCCTTGAGATTAATCTCGATGAAATTAGAGAACAGTTTTTGTCCGACATGGCGAATGATAAATGTCTTCCCCACCTGCCGAGCACCATCCACCATGAGTATCTTGCTTGTGCCACTGACAAGATGCCGCTCTATTTGTTGCTGTATCTTCCTGTATAACATATCGTTAACATTTATTCCGAGGATTTATGGCCTAAAACCACACTTTTTCTGATATTTCTGCGCCACAAAAATACACTTTTTCCGCAATTTCGACAAGCAAAAACTACACTTTTTCTGAAATTGAAGAAAATCAGCCTATTTCAAGGCATTTGCCGGCAATTATTTGATGCGGCAACTACATCTCCGACGCGAATCGGCAAGTCGGGAGGCTACAGCCACAATGTAGGGCTGCGCCGCAGGCACAGCCGGAAGCAAGGCAAGTCACCCAAGTGGCTTGCCCCTCTCAACCTGCCTTATCGCTAAATAGAGTTACCCGAAAAGCCAAATAACACCCCTAAAAAAACTAAAACGTCCTGCCACTGAATGCCAACTGAAAAAAAAATAGTAATTTCGCAGCGCAAAAGCATTTATTACACGAAAATCATGAGCAAAGACAACAATAAGCAAGAAGTGTATGTGCCACAGACAGGCTCACTCTCCGAGCGACTGGCACGAGTCAAGGGCACACGATGGGCACGATTTGGCATCGTGAGTGCCATCTTCCTGGGTTGGGTGTGCTGGATGGGCAACCCGTGGCTGCTGCTGGCATGGCCATTGCTGGCCGACATCTACCTCACGCAGTTCATTCCCTGGGGCGGCTGGAAGGGCTGGAAACCCGGCATAGCACGCACCATCATGAGCTGGGTCGATGCCATCGTCTACGCACTGGTGCTGGTCTACTTCTTGTTTTTGTTTGTCGGGCAGAACTACCAGATACCATCGTCTTCGCTCGAGAAGACACTGCTCACCGGCGACTTCCTGTGGGTCAACAAAGTAGTCTATGGGCCGCGCGTGCCACAGACACCGCTGCACTTCCCGCTGGCGCAGAACACCCTGCCATTCCTCAACTGCAAGAGCTACATCGACAAGCCACAGCTTGAGTATCATCGACTCAAGGGACTGCGCAGTGTGGAGCGCGGCGACATCGTGGTGTTCAATTTCCCGGCCGGCGACACCGTGGCGCTCAAGTCGCAGAACCCCGACTACTACACCCAATGCCTGGAATATGGGCGAGAAAACATACTGGCCAATCCCGACCGCTTCGGACAGGTCATATACCGCCCCGTCGACCGCCGAGAGAACTATGTGAAGCGCTGCCTGGGCCTCCCCGGCGAGTGGCTCAGCATACGTGATGGCGTGGTCTACATCGACAACAAGCCCCTGCCACAACCCGAGAAGGTGCAGTTCTTCTATCATGTGGCCACCGATGGCCGAACAATTCCCGACGACCTGTTCGAACAGATGGGAGTGAGCGTCGAGGATCGCCACCTGGTACAGAACGGCCATTATATGCTGCCGCTGACCGAGGCCATGAAGCAGACACTCGAGGCGCAACAATGGGTCACCACTGTAGAGCGAATGCCGGCCGACCCGGGAGAGAGCATCATCACCTACCCCGTGGGGCATGACTATGGCTGGACGCACGAGAACTATGGCCCGCTGTGGATTCCCAAGAAAGGTATGACACTCAAGCTTACCACCGAGAACCTGCCCAAGTATGAGCGCTGCATTCGCAACTACGAGTGCAACACACTCGAGGTAAAAGACGGAATAATCTACATCAACGGCAAGCAGACCGACAGCTACACCTTCAAGATGGACTACTACTGGATGATGGGCGACAACCGCGACAACTCGCTCGACTCGCGCTACTGGGGATTTGTGCCGGAGGACCACATTGTGGGCACACCCAACATCATCCTCATCTCGTTTGACAAGGACCACTCACTCTTCAACGGTGGCATTCGCTGGAACCGCATCCTGCGCATCCCCAATCCCGACCGCGAGAGTTTCCAGTGATTATAAGATGACACCAAGGTCCACCTCACACAACTCACATCTCCTCTCGCTGCTCAGCGAGGGGAGATGTTTGCTCACCGGAAGCATGTGCACCGGCAGTGTGCGATACTGGGCCGCGGCACTGGCAGCCGGCACGGTCATCATCGACCCCGACGAACGGCGACTGCCGCTGCGACACAGTCACCACCGCTATTGCATCCTCGGGCCGAACGGTGTGCAGAAACTAACCGTGCCCATCGAGGGCGACACAGCGGGCATGGACACACCCATGCGCGAGGTGCGCATCAGCGAACATGGCAACTGGCGGCGGCTGCACTGGGGAGCACTGTACTCGGCCTACGGACGCACGCCCTACTTCGACCACATAGCACCCGAGCTAGAGGACATCATCGTCGGCGGCCAACAGACCCACCTGCTGGAGCTGAACACACAGTTGCAGCAACTCATCGTCGACTTCACCGCACTACCCATTGAGTTTGTGTACGGCAGCCCCATAGCGCAAACAGCTAGCAGCCAAGAAGGTGGCTGTAAGTCTCCATCCAATGATGAGGTGATTGACCTGCGTGGCAAGATCGACGGCAAGAAGCCCGACCGCCTCCCCATCGTCGACACACCCTACTATCAAGTGTGGGCAGAACGGTATGGCTTCGTGCCCCAGCTCAGCGTCCTCGACCTGCTGATGAACGAGGGCCGCGAAGCCATCTTCACACTGATGCGAATGGGCAACGGGTGGCAGGATTGTGTAGGGACGGCACCCCTGTGCCGTCCGCCAGCAGGGCTGCAAAAATGCGATTAAGCGAGTGCCATGAGAGCTGGCTCGCTGATGGCCGAGCGTGAGCATTTTATCCAAACAACATTACCTTTTGCAGAGGCGGACGCCTCAGGGTTGAGAAGATACCTTTGGTCGGGGCGGACGGCACAGGAGTGCCGTCCCTACCATTGTTTATTTCTTAGGCGGGGCCTAAGTGGGGGACTGAATAGATACCAAACCAACCCGTACGGTTAAACTTTGTTAATAAGTTGCGTTTTTCTTGTTCGAAAACTATGTTATAAAACATTTTTATATATCTTTGCACCGGGTTTTTCATGGTATTAGAGTTAAGGTTAATTAAAGATTGGTTGTCGTGAGACAATCAATTTTTTTATATACCACTATCAATCAGCCGATTCAGTCACATCACAAGCAACACTCACGCCACCTTGCAGCGCCACTACACCCCTCTCAGCGGCTTAAGATAGCCGCCGAACGACAAGTTTTGCCAAT